>JALYWI010000164.1 GCA_030852785.1 Actinomycetota bacterium | reverse complement strand
TGCCTGGGCGATCTTCGCCCCGGTCTGGATGCTCCTGGTGTTCGCACCGGTCTTCAAGTGGGTCTACGGCGGTTGGCTGTTCGATCGTGGGTCGCTGGACTTCGCCGGTGGCACGGCCATCCACGTGAACGCCGGCATCGCCGCACTCGTCGCCGTGCTCATCCTCGGCAAGCGCAAGGGCTGGCCGACCGAAGGCCACCCGCCGCACTCCATGCCGCTGGTCATGATCGGTACGGGCATCCTGTGGTTCGGCTGGTTCGGCTTCAACGCCGGCTCCGCCCTCGGCGCCAACGGCCAGGCCGTCCAGGCGTTCATGAACACCTTCCTCGCTGCTGCTGCCGCGGGTCTCGCCTGGTGCATCACCGAGCGCCTCAAGGACGGTCACTTCACCAACCTCGGCGCTGCCTCGGGCATCGTCGCCGGCCTCGTGGCCATCACCCCCGCATGTGGTTTCGTCAGCTCGATGTCGTCCATCTGGATCGGCCTCGCCGCCGGTGTCATCTGCTGCTTCGCCGTCCAGTTCAAGTTCAAGGCGGGCTACGACGACTCGCTCGACGTGGTCGGCGTGCACTTCGTCGGCGGTCTCGTCGGCTCCCTGATGATCGGCCTCTTCGCCGACGCCGAGTACTTCGGCGCCGACCACATGAGCGGCCTGTTCTACGGCGGCGGTGCGAAGCTGCTCCTCGAGCAGGCGATCGCCAACGGCGCCACCATCATCTACTCGGGCATCGTGACAGCGTTGATCCTGCTGGCCCTCAAGGCCACGATCGGGATCCGGGTCTCCGAGGACGTCGAGGACTCCGGTCTCGACAGTGCCGAGCACGCCGAGACGGCGTACAACGGCGGCGAAGTCACCATGGCACGGGCATGACAGAACAGGTCCGAACGAGAAAGGAAGTGGTCAAATGAAGCTGGTCACCGCAGTGATCAAGCCGTTCAAGCTGGACGACGTGAAGAACGGTCTCAAGGCGGCAGGTGTCGTCGGCATCACCGTCAGCGAGGTCCGTGGCTTCGGCCGCCAGGGAGGTCACACCGAGACCTACCGGGGCACCGAGTACCAGGTCGACTTCCTGCCGAAGGTGAAGCTCGAGATCGTCGTCGACGACGGCGACGTCGCCGGCGTCGTCGACGCCATCGCCCTCGCCGCTCGCACCGACAAGATCGGTGACGGCAAGGTCTGGGTCACGTCGATCGACGATCTGGTCAGGATCCGCACGGGAGAACAGGGGCCCGACGCGATCTGACGCAGTCGCCTCGAGCGACTCACAAGGAGTTCCTCCGGCCGGGGCAGGCCCGACCTGGCCGGAGGAGCATTCGCACACCAACCACGGGCCACTGCACTTCCAACCGGGCCAACCGAACAGGGACGACATGCCTCCCGCTCTGCAACGCAGCGATTTCCTCGACGACCGCCGACTCCAGGGTCGGGAGTTCTGCGAGGGCTACACCCAGCTGATCGAGTCATGGCTCGTCGAACTGTTCACACGTTGTGCCCAGCACACCTCCGGAATGGCCCTGATCGCCGTCGGCGGTCAGGGCCGCCGGGAGCTCGCTCCGCAGTCGGACCTCGACCTGCTCCTGGTCCACGCCGGCGGGGTCCCCGCCGAGCAGGTGTCGGCCGTCGCCGATGCGCTCTGGTACCCGATCTGGGACGTCGGGCTGAAGCTCGGCCACGCGGTCCGCACGATCCGCGACACCCTCACGCTGGCGAGCGACGACCTCGAGACCGCCACGGCGCTGCTCTCGGCCCGACACGTCGCCGGCGACGAAGCACTCACCGCCGAGCTCGCCGAGAAGGCCAAGGCCAACTGGCGCAAGCGTGGCAAGAAGTGGCTCGGCGAGCTCGCCGACTCCGTCGACGAACGACACTCGAACGCCGGTGAGCTGGCGTTCGATCTGGAGCCTGACCTGAAGGACGGCCGGGGCGGGCTGCGCGACGTGCATGCCCTCACCTGGGCACGCGCCGCTGGAGCGGACGTCGACGAGCTGCTGCTCGCCGAGCTCGAGGCGCACCACGACGACCTGCTCGCCGTCCGGGTCGAGCTGCACCGGGCGACGGCCCGGCCGGGTGACCGACTCATGCTCCAGGAGCAGGACATCGTCGCCGCGGCGCTCGGCGACCGCGACGCCGACGCGCTGATGGCCGAGGTCGCCACTGCCGGCCGGGCGATCGCGTGGGCGAGCGACGAGAGCTGGCACGACATCCGCCTCACGCTCAGCGGACCGTTCCGCGACCGCTTCCGTCGCGAACGCCAGATCGAGGACGGCCTCGTCCTGCGCAGCGGGCGGATCTGCCTGGTCGACGAGGACGCACCGGTCACCGACCCGGAGATGGTGCTGCGCGTCGGCCTCAGCGCGGCGCGCCGCACGGCGCGCATCGGACTCTCGACCATGACCGCGCTGCGAGCTGCACCGCAGGTGGCACAGCCGTGGCCGGCGTCGACCCGGGACCTGCTGATCGACCTGCTCCGCAACGGACCGGCGTCCATCCCCGTGATCGAGACACTCGATCAGTTCGGTCTGTGGGCACCGCTGCTGCCCGAGTGGGCACCGGTGCGCAGCCTGCCCCAACGCAACGTCTTCCACCGCTACACCGTCGACCGTCACCTGCTCGAGTGCAGCGCCGAGGCAGCGTCGCTGGCGCACCGCACGCCGCGACCCGATCTGCTGGTCATCGGCGCGCTGCTGCACGACATCGGCAAGGGCCGCAGCGGCGACCACAGCGAGATCGGCGAGTCGCTCGCGCGGGAGATCTCCGCTCGGCTCGGGTTCGGCGACGACGACGTCGACACCATCGGGTTCCTGGTCCGCCACCACCTGTTGCTGTCCGACGTCGCGACCCGTCGCGACCTCGACGACCCGGCGACGATCGCCCACGTCGCACAGGTCGTCGAGACCGCGGATCGGCTCGCCTTGCTCCGCGCACTCTCCGAGGCCGACGGCGTCGCGACCGGACCCACCGCCTGGGGTCCGTGGAAGGCCCAGCTCGTCGAGCAGCTCGCCGCCCGGGTCGCGAACACCCTCAACGGAGCGGACCCCGTCACCGAGGCGCGCAGCGAGTTCCCGTCGCCGGAGCAGCGCGAGCTCATGGCGGTCGGTGGCCTGCACGTGGTCGCCGACGGGGAGCTCATCACCGTCGTCTGCCCGGACCGCCTGGGCGTGTTCTGTCGTGTGGCCGGCGCGCTCGCCCTGCACGACCTCGACGTCGTCGAGGCGAACGTCTACTCCGAGGGCGGCGTCGCGGTCGACGAGTTCCGGGTGATCGTCGGCGGTTCTGGTGTGCTGCCCTGGGACGACGTGCGTGCCGACATCCTGCGAGCGGTCGAAGGGCGACTGGCGGTCCAGGCGCGGCTCGACGAGCGGGCGCGCAACACCCGACGACGCGAGCGGCTCGAGCCGAGCCAGTTCCCGGCGCGGGTGCGCTTCGACAACGAGGCGAGCGGCGATGCGACCGTGCTCGAGGCCCTCGGCCCCGACCGCATCGGGCTGCTCTACGGCCTGACCAGGACGCTCGCGGACCTCGACCTGAACGTCGAGTCCGCCAAGATCCACACCATGGGCAGCGACGTCGTCGACACCTTCTACGTCACGTCGTCGAGCGGCGCGAAGGTCCGCGACAGCGAGCACCAGGACGAGATCCAGCGCGCGCTGATGCACGTGCTCGACCCGTCCTTCTGACGCCAGCTCGCGAGTACCGCGTCCTTCACCGACCGGAAACAGAGCGGAAACGAACGACTCCTACGTTCGCCCCCGTGGATCACTGAGGAGCTGCTCAGTCGCTTCGAGCGTGATCCCCACAACGCCGCACAGGGCGAGTCAACAGACATCGATGTGCCCGTTCCACCAACGGTCGGGCGCACGTCGAGAGGAGAATCGTGCTCAGACGCAGAGGTACAAAGATCGCGATCGCCGTGGGCCTCGGCCTCGGCATGGCGGCACTGATGGCCAACCCCGCCGCGGCGCAAGAGGTTGAGGATCCCGTCGCCCTGGTCCAGGAGAACCTGGACAACATCTTCATCCTGCTCGCGGCGATCCTCGTGATCTTCATGCAGGCCGGGTTCGCGCTGGTCGAGGCCGGACTCACCCGTGCCAAGAGCGTCTCGAACATCATGATGAAGAACATGATGGACTTCGCGGTGGGCGTGCTCGCCTTCGCAGCCGTCGGCTTCGCCTTCGCCTTCGGCACCGGCAACGACTTCATCGGCACCAGCGGCTGGTTCATCGGTTCCGACATCGCCGAGAACTACCTGGGCGAATCGACCCTGTCGATCTCCACCTTCTTCATCTTCCAGGTCGCGTTCGCCGCCACGGCGGCGACGATCGTCTCGGGAGCGATGGCGGAGCGGACGAAGTTCGTCAGCTACATGATCTACAGCTTCCTGATCAGCGCGATCGTCTACCCGATCGTCGTGCACTGGACGTGGGGCGGCGGCTGGCTGGCACAGCAGGGCTACCACGACTTCGCCGGCTCGGGCATCGTGCACATGACCGGCGGTGTCGCAGCCCTCGCCGGTGCCTGGATCCTCGGTCCACGCATCGGCAAGTACGGCCCGGACGGCAAGCCCCGTGCGATCCCCGGCCACTCGATCCCGTTCGCGATCATCGGCGTGTTCATCCTCCTGGTCGGATGGTTCGGCTTCAACCCGGGCTCCGAGCTCGCTGCCGACTCGGCGGTCACCCCGGTTGCCGTCACCACCGTGCTCGCCGGAGCAGCCGGTGCGGTCATCGCCATGCTGGTCACCTGGATCAAGTCCGGAAAGCCCGATCCCGCGATGGCCGCCAACGGGATGCTCGCCGGCCTGGTCGGCATCACCGCCGGTTGCGGCGCCGTCTACAACTGGGCCGCCGTGGTCATCGGTCTGGTCGCCGGCGTGCTGGTCATCTTCGCCGTGGACTTCTTCGACAAGGTGCTGAAGGTCGACGACCCGGTCGGCGCCATCGCGGTGCATGGCGTGTGCGGTGCCTGGGGCGTGGTCGCCGTCGGTCTCTTCTCGGCGACCGAGGTCGAAGGCTTCTGGAAGAAGGGACTCTTCTACGGAGGAGGCTTCGACCAGCTCGGCCCGCAGCTCATCGGCGTGGTCTCGATCGCCGCCTTCGTCGGCGTCACCATGACCCTCATCTTCTTCGGCATCAAGGCGACCGTCGGCCTCCGGGTCTCGGAGCAGGAGGAGATCGAAGGTCTCGACATCCACGAGCACGGCTACGCCGGGTACGGCGAAGAGGTCACCTTCGCCGGCGGTACCGATCTGGTCAGCTGACCGTCTCGACGACCCATGGCGGGGGACACACGTGTTGTGTCCCCCGCCGTCGCGTCCGGGTGACGCGCCGACCGGCTATCGTCGGCGGCTGGTGTGCCGGGAAGCCTGGTCGGCGATGTTGTTGCCGCGCGTTCACTGGAGCCTGCCCTGTTCACCCTGATCCTCGCCTTCGTGGCAGTCGCTGCCGTGCTGCCGCTCGCAGCCACACGCGTCGGAACCCGGGTCTTCTACCTCGCGGCTGTGCCGCCCTTCGCCGCGCTGGTCTGGGCGCTGTGGGCCGTTCCTGATCTGGCCGACGGGCGTGTCCTGACCCAACAGGCGCAGTGGGTGCCGGCGCTGGGCCTCAGCGTCGGACTGCGCTTCGACGCCTTCTCGTTCGTGATGGTCGGTCTGGTCGCCGGCGTCGGCGTGCTGGTGTTCGTGTACTCCCGGTCGTACTTCCACGACGGGCCGATCGTCGGGCGCTTCGCCGCGACGCTGCTGGTCTTCGCCGGGGCGATGTTCGGGCTGGTGCTCTCGGACAACCTGCTGGCGCTGTTCATGTTCTGGGAGCTGACGTCGATCACGTCGTTCCTGTTGATCGGCACCGAGGACACGAAGGCCGCGGCGCGCTCCGGCGCCCTCCAGGCCCTGCTGATCACCGGTGGCGGTGGCCTGGCGATGCTCGGCGGTTTCATCCTGCTGGGCGAGGCCGCCGGCACCTACTCCATGTCGGCGATGCTGGCGGATCCGCCGTCGGGCACGGTCGTGAACTGGGCGCTGGTCCTGGTGCTGCTGGGCGCGCTGACGAAGTCGGCACAGGTGCCGTTCCACTCGTGGCTGCCACGAGCGATGAACGCGCCGACGCCGGTCAGCGCGTACCTGCACTCGGCGACCATGGTGAAGGCCGGCGTGTACCTGGTCGCGCGGTTCTCGCCGGCGTTCGCCGCCTACCCGCCGTGGCGTCCGATCGTGGTGAGCGCCGGCATCGCGTCGATGCTGATCGGCGGTTACCGGGCGCTCCGCCAGCACGACATCAAGCTGGTGCTGGCACAGGGCACGGTCAGCCAGCTCGGACTGATGATGGTGCTCTTCGGCGTCGGCACACCCGAGACGGTGTTCGCGGGCGTCACGCTGCTGATCGCGCACGCGTTGTTCAAGGCGTCGCTCTTCATGGTCGTCGGCATCGTCGATCACCAGACCGGGACCCGTGACCTGCGCCGCCTCGACGGGTTGGGTCGGCGGTGGCCCGTGGTCGCCGGCGTGACGGCGGTCGTCGCTGCCTCGATGGCCGGCATTCCGCCGCTGCTCGGGTTCCTGGCCAAGGAAGAGGCGCTCGCATCCCTCGGTTCGACCGGGTTCGACTGGGGCCCGTGGCTGCTCGCCGGTGTGGTGGTCGGATCGATGTTCACCGTGGCCTACTCCGCCCGGTTCCTGTGGGGCACCTTCGGTCCGAGCGAGGGTCATGAGCCGTCGGCCGGAGCGCTCGTCGGCGCCGACGCGCCGTCGCCGTCGCGCCGCTTCGCCGCCCCGGCCGCCGTGCTGGCCGCGCTCACGGTGGTACTCGGGCTGGCACCCCGGCTCGTCGATCCCACCGTCGCCCGCGCCGTCGGCGCGCTGCTCGTCGACGACGAGGCGCTGCACCACCTCGCGGAGCACCACCTGGCGTTGTGGCACGGGTTCACCCAGGCCCTGGGGCTCTCGGCGCTCGCCATCGGCGGTGGCGCGGCCCTGTTCTGGTGGCGAACCGGGGTGCAGCGGCTGCAGGACCGGATGCCGCGGCTGCCCAGCGCGCAGGGTGCCTACGAGCGCACCCTGAAGGGCGTGCTCCGTGGCGCGGACGTGCTGACCGGGATCGTGCAGCCCGGGTCGCTGCCGATCTACCTCGGCGTCATCGCCGCCACGTTGATCGTCGTCCCGGTCGTGCCGCTGCTGAGCGGGTTCGACCTGCCGGTCATGGGCAGCACGCACCTGGTCGCCCAAGCCGCGATCGGTTCGGTGATGGCGGCGTGCGCGCTCGCCGCGGCAGTGGTCCGGCGGCGCTTCGCCGCGGTCATCCTGGTGGGCGTCGTCGGCTACGGCATGGCCGGTCTGTTCATCCTGCAGGGCGCGCCCGATCTGGCCATCACGCAGCTGCTGATCGAGACCCTCAGCGTCGCGATCTTCGTGCTGGTGTTCCGACACCTTCCCGACCGGTTCCCGCGGGTCCGGCTGCGCGGGTCGCAGGCGCCCCGGATCCTCCTCGCGGTCGGCGCAGCCGCCATGACCTTCGTGTTCACGCTGGCGACCCTCGGTGCACGGGAGTCGTCGCCGATCTCGTCGGAGTACCTCGAGCGTGCCTATCCCGACGGCGGCGGCCACAACGTGGTCAACGTGATCATCGTCGACTTCCGAGGCCTCGACACGATGGGCGAGATCACGGTCCTGGCCGTCGCCGCGCTCGGCGTCGCCGCCATCGTCGGTGCCGCCCGGACCGCTCGCGGCAAGCGGGTCGCCGTCGACGAGGTCGTCCGATGAAGGGCAACCGACGTTCGGTCATCCTCGACACCTGCGTGCGGGCCGAGTTCCACACGCTGCTGCTGATCTCGCTCTACCTGCTGCTCGCCGGGCACAACCAGCCCGGCGGCGGCTTCGCCGGCGGACTGATCGCCTCGTGCGCCTGCTATCTCCGCTACGTCGCCGGCGGCGAGCAGGGTCTCCGGGAGGTGGTCCGTGTGGACCCGCCGATCCTCATGGGCGTGGGACTGCTGCTCGCTCTCGGCACGGGGCTGACGCCCCTGTTCTTCGGTGACGCGCTGTTCGAGAGCGCGATCCTCGAGATGCACCCGCCGCTGATCGGGACGGTCAAAGTCACCTCGGTGCTGTTCTTCGACATCGGCGTCTACGTCGTGGTCGTCGGCATGGCGTTGCTCCTGCTCGAGCAGTTCGGCGGGGCCGACGGGACCGACACCCACCCGGACGACGACGGGGGTGCGTCGTGAGCATCGTCACGATCGCGGTCGCCTCCCTCCTCGTCGGCGTCGGCGTCTTCCTGCTGCTGCAGCGCACGCTGAGCCGGATCGTGCTCGGGCTGGTCCTGCTCGGCAACGCCGGGAACCTGCTGTTGATCATCGCGGGTGGGGCGCCCGGACGGCCGCCGATCGTGGGGCGATTCGATGCGTCCGATCCTCCCGCCGACCCGTTGCCGCAGGCGCTGGCACTCACCGCGATCGTGATCTCGTTCGGCATCACCGCGTTCCTGCTGTCGCTCGCGTACCGGAGCTGGGTCCTCACCGACGACGACGAGGTCGAGGACGACCTCGAGGACCGCCGGATCGCCGCACTCGGCGAACAGCAGCTCCGACGCTGGTGGAGGAGAGGGCGATGAGCGCGCTGCCCACGAACCTCCTGCTCACGGTGCCGGTGGCCGTGCCGCTCGCCGGCGCGGCCGCCACGATGATCGCCTACCGCAGCCGAACGGCGCAGCGGGTGATCGGTGTGGTCTCGGTGCTCGTCGCGGTGGTCGCGGCCGCCGTCCTGCTGATCGACGTCGACACCGTTGGCATCGCCGTGATGCAGGCGGGCGCCTGGCCGGCGCCGATCGGCATCACGCTCGTCGCCGATCTGTTCAGCGCGCTCATGTTGGTCATCAGCCTGGCGACGGTGCTGGCCGTGCTCGTCTACGCCATCGGTCAGCCGGGCGTCGACGACGACCAACCCGTGTTCCATCCGGTGTACCTCGTGCTCACCGCCGGCGTCTCCCTGGCGCTCCTCACCGGCGACCTGTTCAACCTCTTCGTCGCCTACGAGATCACGCTGGCGGCCAGCTACGTGCTGATCACCCTGGGCGCACGGAGGGACCAGGTCCGCACGGGCATGACCTACGTCATCATCAACCTGTTGGCCTCGACGTTCTTCGTGATCACGATCGCCTGGATCTACGCCGCGACCGGCACGGTGAACATGGCCGACCTCTCGGGCAAGCTCGCCGCGCTGCCCGACAACGTGCGCACGGCGCTCTCGCTGCTGCTCCTGTTGGTCTTCGGCATCAAGGCGGCGATCTTCCCGCTCTTCTTCTGGCTCCCGGACTCCTATCCCACGGCCCGCACGCCGGTCACCGCCGTCTTCGCGGGACTGCTGACGAAGGTGGGCGTGTACTCGATCATCCGGACCCAGACCCTGTTCTTCCCCAGCGACCACGCCTCGACGGTGCTGCTGGTCATCGCGGGACTGACCATGGTGGTGGGGGTGCTGGGAGCGATCGCGCAGAACGACATGAAGCGCATCCTGAGCTTCCACATCGTCAGCCAGATCGGCTACATGGTGCTCGGCCTCGCCCTCTTCACCGTGTCGGGCATCGCGGGTGCGGTGTTGTTCATCCTCCACCAGATCCCGGTGAAGACCGCCCTGTTCCTCTCCGCCGGGATGGTCGAGCAGAGCGCGGGATCGACGGCGTTGAACCGGGTCGGCGGGCTCATCCGACGCGCGCCGGTCACCGCCGCGCTGTTCCTGCTCGCCGCGCTCAGCCTGGCGGGCATCCCTCCGCTGTCGGGTTTCGTCGGCAAGCTCGCGATCGTCCAGGCCGGGTTCAGCGCGCAGCAGTACGCCATCGTCGGCGTGAGCATCGTCGTCAGCCTGTTCACGTTGTTCTCGATGGTGAAGATCTGGAACGGGGTCTTCTGGGGAACGGCCGAGGACCCCACCGTCCGACTCGCGCTCACCGCGCCCGACGAGCGGCTCGATGTGCCCAGGACGATGACCTCGGCCACGGTGGCGCTCGTGGGGCTGACGCTGGCGATCGCGCTGTTCGCCGGCCCGATCTACGAGCGGTGCGAACGGGCAGCCGCCGGGCTCGTCGATCCGACGCCGTACATCACGGCGGTGCTCGGCCGATGAGCCACCGACTCGTTCCCCGTGTCCTCGTGACCGCATGGCTCACCGTCGTGTGGGTGCTGCTCTGGGGCGGACTGACCGTCGGCAACGTGTTGGCCGGGCTGCTGCTCGCGACGCTGCTCACCACGGCGTTCCCGCTCGGCCCCGACCGCGACACCGGCGTGCATCCGGTCGCCCTGTTGCGCTTCGGTGCCCACTTCGCCGTGGCACTCGTGCAGTCGACCGCGGCGGTCGCCCGCAGCGTGCTGCGCCCGCTGTCGCGACTCGAGGAGGGCATCGTGGCGGTGCCCCTGCACGTGCGATCGCCGGTGGTGGTGTCGTTCGTCGCGAATGCGATCTCGCTGACCCCGGGCACGCTCACCGTCGACATCCGGCCGCGCTCCTACGGGATCACGTCGACCGGACCGGACAACCCGACGTTGTTCGTGCACTGCCTGGTCGTCGGCGACCCCGACTCGGTCCGCACCGACGCCTGGCACCTGGAGCGCCTGGCGGTCGCCGCCGTCGGCACCCGTGAGGACCGGGCGTCACTCGCTGCATGGGAGGCGACATGATCGTCGCGACCAACATCGCCTTCGTCGTGCTCGGCCTGGCAGCGGCGGGCGCGACGTGGCGCCTGCTCGTCGGACCGTCGCTCGCCGACCGGGTCGTCGCCGCGGATCTGCTGCTCACCTTCCTGGTGATGACCGCAGCGGTGCTCTCGGCACGCAGCGGGCAGGGGCTCTACCTCGAGGCGATGCTCGTCGTCTCGGTCGTCGGGTTCCTGGGCACCGCCGTGGTCGCCCGGTTCATCGAGGGGAGAGGTGCATGAGCCCGCTCGACTGGATCGCCGCGGTGCTGCTCGTGTCCGGGTGTTGCCTGGGCGCGCTCGGCGGGCTGGGGGTGGTCCGGCTGCCGGACGTGTACGGACGGATGCACGCCGCGACCAAACCGCCCACGTTGGGGCTGGTCCTCGTCGCGCTCGGCGCGATGCTGCGAGTCGACTCCGCCGCGGATGTCGCGTTCCTCGTCCTGGTGGTGATGTTGCAGTTCCTCACCGCACCGGTCGGCGCACACCTGATCGGACGAGCGGCACACGACTCCGGCGGCCTCGAGGCCCCGGCGACCGTCCGCGACGACCTCGCCGAGCACGACGCCACCGAACCAGACGAGTCTGAACCCGAGGAGTCCTGAGCGTCACCCCTGCTCTCGCAGGCTGTGTCACCCCTGCTCTCGCAGGTAGCGCTCCACCTCTTCCACCATGTCGTCGGCGGACTGCACGGCGACCTCGTCCTGGTCGTGCTGCTCCTCGAGGTGGCGCACATACTCCGCGGTGGCGTCGTCCTCGTCGACGAGGCGGGTGAGCTCGAGCTCGTAGGCCTCGGACCGCTCGACGAGTCCCAGGGTGTCGGGAACGCTGCCGATGACGCCGCCGGCGCGCTCCACCAGCGCCAGGGCGGCCTTGGGTGATGGCACCGACGACACGTACGCGGGCACTGCGGCCCACAGCGACGCCGAGTCCAATCTGGTGTCGCTGCACTCGGCGTGGAGCACCCCGACGATGCCCGTCGGTCCCTCGTAGCGCGACGGCTCCATGTCCATCTGGGCGATCATCGTCGGCTCGTCCGCGTTGCCGAACACGGGGGTCGGACGGGTGTGCGCGACATCGGCGAGCAACGAGCCGAGTGTCAGCACCAGACGGCAGTTCAGCATCGTCGCGACGTGCAGCACCTGGCTGCAGAACGTGCGCCACTTGAGCTGCGGCTCGACACCGCTGAGCAGGATGACCCCGCCGGTGCCCTCCGGGTGCGCCCAGCTGAAGGTGTTGGTCGGCCACTTCACGGTGCGGGTCGCCCCGTCCTCGATGCGGACCTGCGGGCGCGTCGCGGTGAAGTCGTAGAACTCCTCCGGATCGATCTCGGCGAACGTCGTCGCCGACCAGGCCTCGCACAGGTGCGCGACCGCCGAGGTGGCAGCGTCACCGGCGTCGTTCCACCCCTCGAACGCCGCGATGAGCACCGGTCGCTCGCCGGAAGGTCGCTCGGTCCAGCGGAGATACGACATCGGTGCCACGGTATCGCCGGGCTCGTCGAGCTCCACGGGAGTTGTGCGGTCAATCTGGCGGGCCGGGCCTACGATCACCCCATGATCAGGGTGGAAGAACGTAACGAGGTGAGCGACGAGCTCGTCGCCGCCATGGCGATGCTGGTCCCGCAGCTCTCGTCCTCCTCGCCGGCGCCGAGCGCCGAGCAGCTCATGGAGATCGTCGAGTCGGGGGCGACCCATCTGCTCGTCGCGATCGACGACGAACGTGACGGTGCGATCGTCGGGTCCATGACCCTCGTGGTGTTCCGCATCCCGACCGGGCTGCGCGCCTGGATCGAGGACGTGGTCGTCGACGGCGGCGCCCGCGGCAAGGGTGTGGGCGAGGCGCTGAACCGCGCGGCACTCGAGATCGCGGAACGCCTCGGCGCCCGATCCGTCGACCTGACCTCACGCCCCTCGCGTGAGGCCGCCAACCGGCTCTACCGCCGTCTCGGCTTCGTGCAGCGGGACACCAACGTCTACCGCCACGGCGGCTGAAGGACCCACGATGAAGAAGCTCTCCTCGACGATCCTGTCGGTGTGGTCCTGGTTCGTCTTCGGTGTCTGCGCGGTGGTGTGGCTGCCGTTGATGTCGATCACGTGGCTGGTCACCGCACCCTTCGATCCGCCCCGCTACTGGACGGGCTACCTGTTCCGGAAGCTGCCGGTCGTGCACCAGCGGCTCAACCCGCTGTGGAAGTTCAGGGTCTCGGGCACCCTGCCCGACGATCCCCGTCATCCCTACGTGGTCGTGTCCAACCACGAGTCCTTCGTCGACATCCTCCTCATCAGCCACCTCCCCTGGGAGATGAAGTGGCTCTCGAAGAAGGAGATGTTCAAGATCCCCGTGGCCGGCTGGTTGATGTACCTCGCGAAGGACATCCAGCTCGATCGCAAGGATCCCCGCAGCGCCGCCGCGGCCATGCAGATGTGCACGACGCGTCTCGGTCAGCGGGTGTCGGTCATGATCTTCCCGGAGGGGACCCGCTCGACCACCGGCGACCTGCTGCCCTTCAAGGACGGCGCGTTCCGCCTCGCCATCGAGACGGGTGTCCCGGTGCTCCCGCTCGCCGTGCACGGCACGGCGACCGCCCTGAAGCCCCACGACTGGCGCCAGGGGCACTCGAACGCCGAGGTGCGGGTGCTCGCCCCCGTCAGCACCGAGGGCCTCTCGATGGACGATCTGCCGGAGCTCAAGGCCCGGGTGCGCGCCGAGATCGTCGAGGCGCTGCGCTCGATGGGCCGCGACGTCGGCGACGCCGTCGGATAACCACTGGCTGCGCCTCGAACGGCGGGTCAGCCGCCGTTGGCGGTCGCCTGGTCCTCTTCGTGGAGGCGGGGCATCGAGAACCGGTCGGGCTTGAGCCCGGTCTTGCCGGCGTAGAACTCGCGGATGCGGTCCATGTCGGCGACGACGTCGCCCGACGGTGCGATGACCGGGCCGAAGCCGCCGGTGCGCGTGCTGCGGTCGACGAACGCACACACGATCGGCACGTCGGCCTGCTCGGCGATGCGGTAGAAGCCGGACTTCCAGTAGTCGACGGCACCGCGTGTGCCTTCGGCGGGCACGACGAGCACGAGGCGGTCGTGGCGGGAGAACTCCGCCGCCAGGTCACCCACGAGACCCGACGCGCTCGACCGCTTCACCGAGATGCCCCCGAGCCAACGGAAGATCGGGCCGAGCACCGGGTTGAACATCTGCTCCTTGCCCAGCCAGCGGATGTCGATGCCGCTCACCGCCGCCATGGCGAGGGTGATCGGGAAGTCCCAGTTGCTGGTGTGCGGTGCGGCGATCATCACGCACTTCGGCGGCAGCGGCTCGAGCTGGACCACCTTCCAACGCCAGAGCGCGAGCCAGATGCGTGACAGCAGGAGCCTCATCGGGCCACCGTAGTGGGAGCGCTGCGGAGCGCCGACCCGGGGGTAGCGTTCAGCTGTGGGAACTCGGGGGTCGAAGGCGAACGACGGTGTGGAGCGCGCGCCCGTGGATTCACGGCGCCGCCTGGTCGACGCCGCCGTCGAGCTCGTCTTCGAGCACTACGCCGCCGAGATCGAGATCCGCGACCTGTACGACTTCCTCACCCCTGGCGCCGTGGCCCAACGAGCCGGTGTGAGTCGCGGGCTGATCTACCACCACTGGGGTGGCGCCAGCGACGAGGCCCGCCTGCACCACGACGGCGGCGAGGGCGGTGGTCACGAGGGCGGTGGTGACGAGGGCCGTGGTGACGAGGGCGGCGCCGTGGACCGGTTCCTCGCCGAGGTCGCCACCTCGATCTGCCGCGACACCACGGGGGCCGCCGACGTGGTCGACGCGGCCGACCTGCTCCCGGACCGGCTCTCCGACGTGCTGGTCGCGTTCAGCGACTTCGAGATGGACCGCATCCGTGGCGACGGTCGAGCGGCGCTCCAGGCGACCCAGGCGATGACGCTCAACGACATGTGGCCCGAGGGCGAGGCCGACATCGTCCGGGCGAAGAGCCTGGCCCTCTACGAGCGCCTCGCCGAGAAGCTCGGCCGGGAACCCGTGCCGCCGCTCCACATCGCGGACGTCGCCCACGCCATGTCCGCGGTGGTCGAGGGGTTCGCGCTCATGGCCCGGCTGCACCCCGACGACTACGACCGCTCGTTCGCCTGGCTGGGCAGCGAGGGCCCGCCCGAGGCGGTCGACGACAGCTGGAACCTGCTGGCGGTCGTCGCCGAGAGCGTCGTGCTCAACATGACCCGCCCGATCGCCGTCCCGGGCGAGTGACGCTGGGGCGTGCCCCAACGAATGAGGCCCGGGCAGTGCGCTCTGTGTGAGACGCACTTCCCGGGCCTGATGGGGCGAGAACCACTGTACACCCGACGTTGACAGTTGTGTCAACACCAATGCCGACCCGGCCGGGATCGGACCGGGCGGGGGTAGCGTCGACCCGTGGGCACGAACTCGGACCAGCAGCCGGAGGACGGCGTCGAGACCCTCGACGAGGACGTCGCCGAGGAGCCCGAGGCGTCGGGCTCACGTGAACGACTGCTCGATGCCGGTCTGGAGCTGGTGCTCGAGCACTTCCGGGGCGACACCGACCTACGGGACGTCTACGACTACCTGACGCCGCGTGCGGTGGCGCAGCGTGCGGGCCTGAGCCGGGGGCTGATCTACCACTACTGGGGTGATCCCGACGGCGACGGCAGCGCTGCGGTCGAGCGCTTCCTCGGTGATGTCTCGGCGCGGCTGTGGAGCCGGTCGGCGAGCACCGACCGCCTCACCGAGGCGGCCGACTTCATCCCCGACCGGATGAGCGACGTGATCCTGGCGTTGACCGCGTTCGAGATGAACCGGATCACCGGCACCGACCGGGCGCTCATGCAGGCGTCGCAGGCGATGACGCTCAACGGCCACTGGCCCGAGCACGACGCCGAGGACGTGGTCACCCGACTGACGGCGCTGTATTCGATGCTGGGCGAGAAGGTGGGCCGTGAGCCGGTTCCCCCGCTGAGCTGGGAGGACATCGCCGTCGCGATGTCGGCCGTGCTCGAGGGCTTCGGCCTCATCCACAACGTGCACCCCGCGCGCACGACCCGCGAGTTCGAGTGGACCAGCCGTACCGACGAGCCGTCCGATCCCGGCGCGACGTGGGGCCTCTTCTCGATCGTCGTCGAAGGGGTCGTCGCCAACATGACCCGGCCCGTGGGTGGTGGGACCGACCGCTCCGACGATCAGGCCGGGGCCAGCCGGTAGATCCCGCTCCAGAGTCCGACGGCATAGACCTCGCCGTCGGCGTCCTCGCTGAAGCTGACCGCGGAGCTGAACTCGTCGTCGAGGCGCAGCGATTCGACCTGTTCGCCGACCCGGACGGCCCGCAGTCCCGGTGTGCAGTGGTCCGCGAACAGGTAGGCGCCGTCGAGCGCCGGCACCTGGGCGCCGCGGTACACGACGCCGCCGGTGATCGAGCAGCCCTCGTCGCGCGGGTAGCTGAACACGGGTTCGTCGAACGG
This sequence comes from Actinomycetota bacterium, assembly GCA_030852785.1. Lineage (GTDB taxonomy): Bacteria > Actinomycetota > Acidimicrobiia > Acidimicrobiales > Microtrichaceae > JAFAFN01. The sequence continues at coordinate 7,130 of JALYWI010000164.1, read as the reverse complement.
CCCTGCACTCGCCGCGCCGGGCGAGGGATCCGGGTCCTCGTAGGGCTCGAAGCCCTCGTAGAGGTCCCAGCCCAGGTTCGCGCCGCGCCCGCTGCCGTCGGCCGCCGGCAGTCGGTGGATCTCCTCGTGCAGGTCCTGGCCGACATCGGCGATCCACAGGTCACCGGTCGCCCGGTCGAAGCTGAATCGCCACGGGTTGCGCACCCCGGTCAACCAGATCTCGGGGCGACCCTTCGTGGCGTCGTCGCCGTCGAGGCGGAACGGGTTGCCGTCGGCCGCGACGTCGTCGGGTCCGGTGGCATCGGGGTCGAGGCGGAGGATCTTGCCGAGCAGCGACTGCCGGTCCTGGGCGTTGCCCTCGGGGTCACCGCCGGAGCCGCCGTCGCCGAGGCCCAGGTAGAGCATGCCGTCGGGACCGAAGGTGACGTGGCCGCCGTTGTGGTTCGCGTAGGGCTGCTCGACGTCGAGGAGGTTCACCCGGCTGTCGGGTGATGCCTGCAGTGATCCCGGCTCGCCCGTCAGCTCGTAGCGGTCGAGGCGGCTCGCTCCGCCCTCGTCGCCCGCGGTGTAGCTGGCGTAGATCCGGTCGCCGTCGGGGTGCACGGCGAGTCCGAGCAGCCCCCGTTCGCCCTCGGCCTCGCCGACCAGGTCGGTCAGGTCGAGCACCGATCCGTCGACCAGCTCCAGGTCGCCGTCGGTCGCGATCGCCTCGTGGACCAGGCCCTCCTTCGTGGCGATGAGGACCGACGACGAGTCCGGCACCGCCTCCAGGGCGACGGGGGCCTCCAACTCGACGCCGGTGGGCACGAGCTCGATCTCGGGCGCCTCGTCGTCCTCGACGACCGCGAGGGTCGACGACGGCGCAGGAGCGGTGGTCGACGACGACCGGTCCTCGGAGGAGCAGGCGGCACCGAGCAGCACCAGGGCTGCGGCGGCGGCTGCCGCGCGGGCCGCCCTGGGTGGAGCGGCGTGTCGGGGACGGTCGCTGGCGTGCATCGGGACAGTGTGGCCGCGACGAGCCCCGGCGTCCGGTCGCCGCCCCGCCACGGCTGCCGGGCGGTGGGGCCGCGGCGGGCATGCTCCGATACTCTCTCGAAGGTGAATCTCTCTCCGTCGTCGGTGCTCGCGCACGCCAAGTCGCCCGAGGGCCGCAAGCAGCTCCGCTACGCCGGCGTGTCGGTCGTGTTCGTGCCGCTGGGCCAGATCATGATCCAGGTGTTGGGCGCGCTGGTCTTCACCTCGACCAACGCTGCGGGCAAGGAGGAGATCAACTGGGTCGCCGCCTCGGTCGTGAGCGCCGCCATCTTGACGATCCCGAACTTCTTCGCCAACAAGATGCTGGTCTGGAAGAACACCTCGAGGGACAACCTGCGTACGCAGATCATCGTCTTCTGGATCGCCGCGATGCTGGGCGTGACCTTCGCGACGGCGCTGACCTTCGTCGTGGACTGGATGATCGAGAGCCACGGCTGGATCGAGAAGATCGCCGTGTTCTTCGCGCAGCTCGCCGGCTTCGGCATCGTCTGGTTGGGTCGCTACATCATCCTGGACCGTTGGATCTTCAAGGTGATCCACCACGGCGAAGAGCCGGATGACGACGAGCTCGACATGCTCCACGGCGATCTGCCGATCTGAGGCGGGAATGATGACGGACGAGCTCGACATGCTCCACGGCGATCTGCCGATCTGATGGCTGAGATGAACGCGGAGACGCTGGCAGCCGCGCGTGCGGCGCGTGGTTTCATGCCCGACGACGAGGGCCTGGCGCTGTACCGCGCGGGGCTCGACGCCGCGGCCGCGGTGCCCGGTGCCCCGTTGCTCGAGGTCGGGTCGTACTGCGGCAAGTCGTCGGTCTACCTGGGCGCTGCGGCCCAGGAGTCGTCCACGGTGCTGATCGCGATCGACCACCACCGGGGTTCCGAGGAGAACCAGCCCGGCTGGGAGTGGCACGAGCCCGACCTGGTCGACCCCGCGGTCGGCCGGATGGACACCCTGCCGTGGTTCCGCCGCACCGTGTACGGCGCCGGCGTCGAGGATTCGGTCGTCGCCGTCGTCGGGAACTCGCCGACGGTCGCCAGCTTCTGGACGACCCCGTGCGCGCTGGTGTTCATCGACGGTGGCCACGGCGAGGAGCCGGCGTCGCTCGACTACGAGCTGTGGACCCCGCACGTCGCCCCCGGTGGCCTGCTCGCCATCCACGACGTCTTCCCGGACCCGGCCGACGGCGGACGCCCGCCGTACGAGCGCATCTACCTGCCGGCGATCGAGTCGGGCAGGTTCACCGACGTCTCGGCGACCGGGTCGCTGCGGGTGCTACGCCGAACCGCCTGAGTCGGATCCGGTGGCGGGGCCCGACGTGGACCGCACGCCGACGCCCTTGCGACGGGCCATCTCGACGGGATCGAAGCCTGCGGCGTCACGCCGGGCACGCGCACGGCGTGAGGACCACCACACGAGTCCGACGATCGCGACGATCGCGCCGCAGATCAGGAAGAACAGCGACGTCTGCAGCCATCCACCGGGGTCTCCGGCGTCCTGGGGCTCCATGCCACGGTTCGGCTTGGGCAGGCTGTTGCCGAGCTCGCGGTTGTCGGTGGGCAACGTCGAGGTCGTCTCGCCGGGCTGCGCGGCGACCGGTGTCGTCGAGGCCAGCGCGACGAAGGTCGCGGCCATGGCCACCATGACGGCGGCGACGGTGATCCGGACGGCCCGACGGGCGGGTCCCGGCACGGCGGTTGCTCGGAGCGTGGTCATCGGCGTCAGTCTTCACCCTGCACCGACTCGACGGCACATCGGGCGCCAACGGTCACGTGCAGGCTCTCAGCAGTGCCGCCCAGTGGCGGGCTCGGTCGACGGCAGGTCGGTCGACGGCAGGTCGGTCGACGGCAGGTCAGTCGACGGCAGGGAGTGCGTCGTGCGAGGTGAACAGATCGGCGGTCGCCGTCACGCCGCCGAGGGCGTCGGCCGCCAGCAGCACCGCGGCCGCGGTGTAGGTCGACTGCTCGCCACCGGGGAAGTGCACCTCTTCGGGCACCACGATGCCGGTCCAGTAGCGCTCGTCGTCGGTGCGCAGCCGCTGGGCCCAGGCGAAGAGCCGCCGGGCGGTCTCGTGCTCGCCGACCGCCAGGTGGGCGATCGCGCACTCGCAGGTCTCGGCCGCGGTGATCCAGGGGCGGTCCGACACGCAGCGCACACCCCAGCCGTTGATCGTGAACGCGTCGAGGCGGTGGGCGAGGCGCTCGCGACCGGCGTCGCCGATCACCACGCCGCAGAGCACGGGGTAGTACCAATCCATCGCCCAGCGGTGCTTCGGGGCGAAGGCGTCGGGATCGTCGCGGATGACCCGGTAGAGCTTGGTGGCGCCGAGCTCCCAGTTGGGCCGCTCGTGGCCGAGCTCGCGAGCGATGGCGATCGAGCACCGCAGGCTGTGGCAGATCGACGAGGATCCGGTCAGCAGGGCGAAGGTGAACGGGGTGGAGTCCGCGTGCCGGGCCCAGATGATCTCGCCGCGAGGCTGCTGCAGGCCGAGCACGAAGTCGGTCGCGGCACGCACCATCGGCCACATCGATTCGAGGAAGCCGCGGTCGCGGTAGGTGAGCCAGTGGAACCAGACACCCGCCGCGACGTAGGCGACGCAGTTCGCGTCGAGCTTGTCCTGCTCGACGCCGTCGGCCACGTAGTACTGGTGCCAGGCGCCGTCCTCGCGCTGCAGCGACTGCAGCCATTCGAAGCCACGCTCGGCCGCCTCACGGTGCCCGCCGAGGATGAGCGCCATGAGCGCCTCGGTGTGGTTCCACGGATCGGCGTGCCCGCCGGGGAACCACGGGACCATGCCGGAGTCGAGCTGCCACTCGGCCACCGCGTCCGCGGTCGCCGTGAGCTGGGTCGCGGTGACGAGTTCGTCGATGTCGACGAACAGTGACTCAGACACCGGCACGCTCGGCATCGCTGCCGTTGCCGGAGCGATCGCCGTTGGAGGGGGACGCGGGTGAGGCGAAGGTGACCTTGGCGTGGCTGGCGGACTCGGGCCGGGCGGCGTCGGTCGAGGCGCCCCCGGAGCGGGTCGGGCGGACCGGCTTGCGGGAGTACACCACGACGCTCTTGCCGAGCACCGGATTGAGGATGCGCTCGGTGGTGCGGGTCAACGCCGGCGCCTTGGCGATGTCCCAGACCAGCAGCCGGTGGTACGCCTTGACGAGGGGGTGCACGTCGTTGCTGACGCCGACGATGCACTTCAGCCACCAGTACGGGGCGTGCAGTGCGTGCGCCCGGTGGGAGCCCACGGGGTGGAGGCCGGCCACGCTCAGGCGGTGGCGGAAGAGCGGCTCGGTGTAGATGCGCACGTGGCCGCCGGCGGCCAGCGGGGCGTGGTACTCGGCCGAGAGGGCCCAGCAGACCTTCTCGGGGAACCACGCCGGCACGGTCGCGGCGAGCACGCCGCCCGGCTTGAGCACACGGGCCAGCTCGGCCATGGCGCCCTCGTCGTCGGGGATGTGCTCGAAGACCTCGGAGCAGATGACGCGGTCGAAGGTGTCGTCCGGGAAGGGCAGCACCAGCGCGTCGCCGTTGAGGGCGACACCCAGGCCGTCGGCAGGGGCCTCGCCGGCCTCACGCATCGCCCAGAACAGCTTGCGGACCTCGCCGAGCTCGTCGTAGTCGTAGTCGAGCGCGACGACCCGCGCGCCGCGGCGGAAGCACTCGAAGGAGTGGCGGCCCGCTCCGGCCCCCATGTCGAGCACCAGGTCTCCTTCGCGGAGACCGAGTTCGTCGTAGTCAACCGTCAGCACGTCGCGATCCTCGTGTGGTCTTGCTTCATCCGATGTGTTCCGGGCCCGGAACTCAGCTGCGGGGGGAGCCCGAGGACTCCTCGAGCAGCGCGCGGTAGTGGTCGACGGTGCGCACGGCGGTGTGTCGCCAGCTCCACCGGTTGATCACCCGGTCGCGTCCCGCCGCACCGATGCGCTGGGCGCCGGTGGGGTCGTCGAGCGCCCGGCGGATCCCTGCGGCGAGCGACTCGCTGTCACCCGGCACGGTCATGTAACAGGTCTCGCCGTCGGGTCCGGCGACCTCGGGGATGGCACCGCCCGTGGTGGCGACGAGGGGACATCCGGTGCTCATCGCCTCGATGGCCGGCAGCGAGAACCCCTCGTAGAGCGACGGCACGACCGCGCAGGCCGACTCGTTGTAGAGCTCGACGAGGCGCTGGTCGGTGATGCCCGAGACGAACTCGACGGCGTCCTCGAGGCCGAGCTCGGCGATGGTGCGCTGGGCCGCGGAGCCCTCCTTGAGGCGGCCGACCATGACGAGCTTGAGCTCGGGGCGATCGGTCCGGAGCTTGGCGAGCGCCTCGAGCAGGTAGCGCTGACCCTTCATCGCGACGTCGGACGACGCGGTGGAGATGATCTGGTTGGGGTCGCGCTCGATGCCGGCGATCGGCACGAACAGGTCGGGGTCGACGCCGACGGGCACGATGAAGAGCTTCTCGGGCGAGACCATGTGGTCGCGGCAGATGTCGTCGTAGGAGTTGCGCGACACGGTGATCACCCGCCGCAGCCGCTTCGCCACGCGGGTCTGCATCTTGGTGAAGGCGTACCAACGCGACTTCGACCAGCGCTGGCGTGCGTTCTCGGCGTGTTCCATCTCGAGGCGGCGGTCCATCGTGATGGGGTGGTGGATCGTGCCGAGCACCGGCAGACCCATCTGCTCCATGAGCAGCAGGCCGTAGCCGAGGCACTGGTTGTCCTGCACCAGGTCGAAGTCGTCGCGGCGGGACCTCAGGTGGTCCCAGGCACGCATCGAGAAGGCGAGCGGCTCGGGGAAGGTGCCCGAGGAGAACGACGTGACCTCGAGCCAGTCCCAACGGTCCTTGAGCTCCCACCACGCCGGCATGCGCATGGGGAAGTGGTCGTTGTAGATGTCGAGGCTGGGCAGCTCGACGAGGGGGACTCGTTCGTCGAGGATCGGGTAGGGCTGACCCGAGAGCACCTCGGCGTGGTGGCCCAGGTCGACCAGCGCCTTGGTCAGGTGGCGGGTGTAGACACCCTGCCCGCCGACGTGGGGCTTGCCCCGATAGGTCAGATAGGCGATGCGGAGCGGGTCGTCCGGCCCCGGAACGCGACGCGTCGTTCCGGCGTTCGCGGAGCGGGAGGTGGCGGAGCCGTTCTGCATGACCGTCCAGCTTCGTTGCGCCCCGGCGGATCGGTCAAATGACCCTCACGTACGGTGGTCGACCGGCTCCTCCACGTGCGCTCTACGACGTCGGAGGGCTGGCAACCCGACGCCGGCCAGGGCAACGAGCGCCACCAGCAGGGCGGGCAGGTCGCCGAGCGCCTGCGCGGGGGTCGTGCCGTCCAGACGAGGCACGTCCGCGACCAGGACCTCCTGTTCGCCGATGCCGGTCTGCTGCAGCACGGCGCCGTGGTCGTCGAGCACCGCCGAGAACCCGGTGGGGGAGACCTGGATGAGCCAGCGGCCGCTCTCGGCGGCGCGCAGCGACGACGACGCGACCTGCTGGGACTGGACCTGGGTCAACCAGTAGCTCGACCCGTTGGTCGGGTTGAGCACGATCTCGCCACCGGCGCGCACGCCCTCCCGCACCCGGCGACTGAAGAACACCTCCCAGCTGATGGCGACCGCCATCGGCCCGGGCGGGATGTCGATCATCGCGACCCCGTCGCCGGGCCGTTGGTCCCGCGGGGGCAAGGTGCCCGCCGCGATCGGCTCGAACAGCGGGCGGAGGGGCACGTACTCACCGAAGGGCACGCGCCGTTCCTTGTCGTAGCGAGCCGTGGCGGTGCCGTCGGGCTCGAAGGCGAGCACGTAGTTGAGGAACCGGTCCGGGTCGGTCGGGTCGTCCTCGACCACGCCGACCACGACGGTCGTGTCGAGTCGGACGGCCTCGGCGGCGAGCTCGGCCTTCCACGGGCTGGTGTCGAAGGCGCCGTCGACGTTGATGGCGTTCTCGGGCCAGACGACCAGATCGAGGTCGTCGGAGCGCTCCAGGGTGCGTGTCGCCTCGAGGTGACGGCCGTAGACGAGCGGCGCCTCGCCTCTCGTGAACCGGGTGCCCTGGGGTCCGCCGCCCTGGACTGCGGCGATGCGCACCGTCGCCACCTCGGACCCCCGTGGCC
>JALYWI010000163.1 GCA_030852785.1 Actinomycetota bacterium | reverse complement strand
ACTGAGCCCGGCGCCGGTCACCGGCCCGGTGTCGTGGCGTGGCGCTCCTCGGCGCACTCGGTGATGCGGCGTCGGAGGAAGCGTTGCTCGGCGGGGTTGCCGCAACGGTCCAGCGCCTGCTGGTACGCGAGGCCGGCATCTGCCGCGCGACCGCTCCTCCGCAGCAGGTCGGCGCGGGTCGCGTGCCACAGGTAGTACTCCCCGAGCGGGTGCTGCTCGACCAGTTCGAGTGCCGCCGCCGGTCCGTGCACCTCGGCCACCGCGACGGCACGGTTGAGCTCGACCACCGGTGTCGGTTGGAGGATCCGCAGCTGATCATGGAGCGCCAGGATCTGCCGCCAGTCGGTCCGGGCGGACGACGGGGCGCTCGCGTGCACGGCGTTGACGGCTGCGTGCAGCTGATACGGACCGGGCCGGTCCTGACGGAGGCACCATCGGACGAGCTCGAGTCCGTCGGCGACCATCTCGTGGTCCCAGCGGGTGCGGTCCTGATCGGCGAGCGGGACCACCGACCCCGCCGTCCCGATCTGAGCGGGGCGACGGGCGGCGGTCAACAGCATGAGCGCGAGCAGCCCGCGCACCTCGGGCTCGTCGGGGAGCAGCTCGTCGAGCACGCGCCCCAGGTGGATCGCCTCGTCGACCAGGTCGAGCCGGTCGGCGCCGTCGTCGACGGCTCGCAGGTGGCCCTCGTTGAACACGAGGCCCACCACGGCGAGCACCTGGGGCAGTCGGAGCGTCAGCTCTTCGGGAGTGGGGGAGCGGACGACCACGTTGCCGGCGCGCAGCTTGCGCTTCGCCCGGACGATCCGCTGCGTCATCGTCTCGTGCGACACCAGGAACGCATCGGCGATCGAGGTCGTCTCGAGGCCGGCCACGAGACGCAGCGTGAGCGCCACCTGCGCGTGCGGTGCGAGCGCCGGGTGGCAGGTGGTGATCATCAGCCCGAGCACGTCGTCCACGGGCGGCCGGCCGGGCTCGGACGCCGACCCCGACGCCCGCTCCGTCCGGTCCTGGGCCAGCTGTCGGTACTTCGCCGCCCGCGTCGACTCGCGGCGCAGCCGGTCGACGGCCCTCCGACGTGCGACCGCGGTCAGCCACGCGCCCGGGCGGTCGGGAGGTCCCGACACCCGCCACGAGGTGACGGCCTCGGTGAAGGCCTCCTGCGTGCACTCCTCGGCCAGGTCCAGGTCGCCGTAGGCGTGTGCGAGCGTGGCGACGACCCGGCGCCACTCGTCCCTGAACGAGGACTCGACCAGCGACGCGGGGTCGTCGTCGAGCGGAGCGGTCACGCCACGGTGCTGTGCACGAACGGACGGACCTCGATCGGGCACGTCGTCGCCGCGGACATGCGCTCCGCCCAGTGCAGCGCCGCGTCGAGATCCTCGACGTCGATGATGCTGAACCCGCCGATGACCTCCTTGGTGTCGATGAACGGACCGTCGGTCATCACTGCCCTGCCCGTGGCCGCGGACACCACCGTCGCGGTGTCCGGGGCGTGCAGGCCACCGCCGAAGATCCACTCGCCGCGGGCGGCCAGCGCCTCGTTCACGGCGGTGACGTCACGTTCGATCGTGGCGAGCTGCTCCGGATCCGGCTTGGTGGCGCCCACCGGGTAACACACGGACATGAGGAATCGAGCCATCACATGCTCCTTCGTCTCGACCGGGCGATTGTCGCGCCGGTGATGAGACGTCGAACAGGGCACGCCGGAACCGACACCTCGAACGCAGATCCTTCCGGGCAGCGCCGCGACGCGTCCGGTCAGCGCCGCAGCGACACCGAGCGCAGCATCGGCAGGTAGGCGTCCAGATCCCGGACGTCCAGACCCTCGACCTTGCCGCCGTCGTCCCAGGACCGCAGACGCACCGCGTCGCCGAATCCCGGGTTCGACTCGAAGCTCGCCACCCCGGCGGCGTCGTACGGGCCGCCCTGCAGCGCCAGGCTGCGCCGGGACCCGTCGGACAACGTGGCGTGGTACTCGGGGTCGACCGCACAGCGGTACCGCTTCGCCCGGACGTGCAGGGCGATCGGGCCGATGACCGACGCGGGGAACAGTGCGGCCAGGTAGCGGGCGCCGACACCCTCGTGGCCCAGGTCGGTGGGGGCCGGCCCGGACCCGTCGCTCAGCGCGAGGTCGATCAGGTGGCCGACGTCGTGCAGCAGCGCGGCGACGACAAGGTCGTCGTCGGCTCCGTCGGCGGCGGCGAGTGCCGCGGTCTGCAACGCGTGGTCGAGCTGGCTGACGTCCTCGTCGTAGGGGTCCGACGCCCAACGGCGGTACAGGTCGACCACCTCGTCGACCGACGACGCAGGTGCGATCCGATCGGCGGGCGATCCTGCGGCGCGCACCGTCAGACCGGCCGGCCCTGGCTGACCGGCCGGCCCTGGCTGACCGGTCGGCCCTGGAAGTCGCCGATCAACGACACCCGGACGCGGTCGTCGCCGGCTGCCTCGGCGGCGAAGGCGGCGAGCTTCTCGCGGTAGTAGTCCTCGCGCAGGTCGCCCTCGGACGCAGCGTTGTAGGTCGGGTAAAGCGCACGACGTGCGAGCGACGACGTGTTGGGACCGCTGCGGTGCGGTGTCCGGCTGTGGAACCACAAGGTCTGGCCCGCCGCCACCTCGACGGTGGCCCACTCCATCGAATCGACCACGCCGGCACGCACGCAGCCGGTGTCGTCCATCGGCAGCAGCTCGTGGTGCATGCCCGAGACGACCTCGAGGCAGCCGTTCGCCACCGTCGCGTCGTCGACCGCGACCATGGACGACACGTGCGACGCCACGAACGGGTAGGCGGGCGCATCCTGGTGCGGTGCGTAGCCGGCGCCCCCGGGCAGCTTGTAGTTGATCTTCTCCTTGTAGAGCACGGCGGGTTCGCCGAGCAGCGCCGAGGCGGTCTCGGCGAGCGCGCCGGTGGTGAGCAGCGCCCGCATCCCGGTGTGGAACGGGATCAGGTTCTCGCTCCGGCACAGCTTCGGTCCGTCGTCGGTCATCTCCCGGTGGTGCAACCAGCCGTCGCCGTCGTCGGCCCAGCCGGCGATCTCGTCGACCCATGACCGAAGGTCCCGCACGCCTACGGCGTCGAGGGTCTGGGTCAACAGCCAACCGGTGCGCAGGAAGTGCTCCACCGCTGCGTCGTCGGGGCCGTCGAACACCGGTGCATCGATCACGTTCGTCACGCGGGTGAGCCTACGGCGGGTCGAGTTCGCGCCACAGGTTCAACTCCGGGGCCTTCGCGGCCGATGGAGACCACGAGGCCGGGTGGAAGCGTGATCACGACGATCACAGGGTGCGCGTTCGGCCACGAGACCTTCAGAGACCTCCGGGAGCGACGATGACGATGACCTCACCTGACACCTACCGACTGCTGACGCGCAGCGACATGGACGGGCTGGTCAGCGCCGTGCTCCTTCGGGAGCTCGGCATGCTCGGCTCCGTCGAGTTCCTGCACCCCAAGGACGTGCAGGACGGCCTGATCGAGGTGAACGAGCGGGACATCATCACGAACCTGCCCTACGTCGAGGGCTGCGGGCTCTGCTTCGACCACCACTCCAGCGAGGAGCGCCGCCTCGACGGCCGCCCCACACCGGGCTACGTGCTGGAACCGAACGCCAAGTCGGCCGCTCGCGTCGTCTACGACTTCTACGGCGGGCTCTCGGCGTTCCCGAAGATCAGCCTCGACATGATGGAGGCGGTCGACCGTGCCGACTCCGCGGACTTCACCCGCGACGACGTGCTCGAGCCCAAGGGCTGGGCGCTGCTGTCGTTCCTCATGGACGCCCGCACCGGGCTCGGTCGCTTCCACGACTTCCGGATCTCGAACTACGACCTGATGATGCAGCTGATCGACCGCTGCCGCGACATGCCGATCGAGGAGATCCTCGCACTGCCCGACGTCGCCGAACGGGTCGAGCTGTACTTCGAGCACCACGAGCGCTTCATGGAGCAGGTCGAGCGTGTGGCCGAGGTGCACGACAACCTGGTGGTCCTCGACCTGCGCGCCGAGGACACGATCTACGCCGGCAACCGCTTCCTGGTCTACGCGCTGTTCCCCGACTGCGACATCTCGATGCACGTCATGTGGGGTCGCGAGCGTCGCAACACCGTCTACACGGTGGGCAAGTCGATCTTCGACCGCTCGAACAGCGTCGACATCGGTGCGCTCATGTTGCGCCACGGCGGCGGCGGTCACCACGCAGCGGGCACCTGCCAGGGCCCGAACGAGACCGCGGACGAGCTCAAGGCGCAGCTGATCGATCAGATCGTGTCGTCCTCGCTGCGGATCCGCGTCACCGCCTGAGCGAACGCTCGACACCTGCCCGGCGAGGTCGGGGCCGCACCGGCGACGGCGCGGCCCTAACGTCGCGCCCATGCCGCTCCCGACACCCGCCCCCGACCGCACGGCGCTCGTCACCGGCGCCTCCTCGGGCATCGGCGACGCGATCGCCCGAGACCTCGCGGCGCGCGGCCACGGCGTGACGCTGGTCGCCCGACGTGAGGACAAGCTCCTGGCGCTGGCCGAGGAGCTGCGCTCGACCGGTGTGCGCACCGAGGTGCTCGTCGCGGACCTGGGCGACCGGGCCGTACGAGCCGAGCTCCCGGCGCGTGTCGAGGCGCTCGGGCTCACCGTCGACCTGCTCGTCAACAACGCCGGTCTGTCGACGATGGGTCCGGTGGCGACGGCGGATCCCGAGGCCGAGCTGCACATGCTCGAGGTGGACGTGGCCGCGGTGGTCGACCTGTGCACCCGGTTCGTGCCGGGCATGGTCGAGCGGCGCCGGGGTGCCGTGCTCAACGTGGCGTCGACCGGAGCGTTCCAGCCGCTGCCCGGCCAGGCCGGCTACGGCGCGAGCAAGGCCTTCGTGCTGTCCTACACCCGCAGCCTCGGCGGCGAGCTGCGCGGCACCGGCGTGAGTGCCACGACCCTGTGCCCCGGTCCGGTGCACACGGGGTTCGGGCAGGCGGCCGGCCTCACGAGCGAGGAGTCCCAGGGCGCCCTGCCGGCCTTCATGTGGGAACCGGTCGAGTCGGTGGCCAAGTGCGGCGTCGATGCCGTCGCGGCGGGGCGACCGGTCGCCATCCCCGGTCCCGTGAACCGGGTGGCCGCGGCGTTCGCCCAGATCGCTCCCAAGCAGCTGCTCGTGCCGTTGATCGCGAGCCGTCACCCGGCCCTGCGCAACCGCCGGTGAACCCCGACCGGGTGGTCGGCCCGGACGTCGTGCTGCCGGGCAGCGAACAGCTCGCGCCCGTCGTGTTCGGGTTGTTGGCCCTGCTCGCGTTCGCCGTGTTCGCCGTCGCGCTCACGGTGCGCATCGTGCGTCGTCGTCGCCGACCCGAGGGTCGACCGGCACGGCGGCCGATCGTGGTCGTGGGAGCGGCCGTCGTCACGGTCGCCCTGGTGGTCCTGACCGTCGTGAACCTGCCGCCGTCGTTCACGTCGCCCGAGTTCCCGCCGATCGGCCGACTCCTGCCCGACGAGGCGTTCTTCTACCGGCCCGTCGGTGACCTGCCGGCCACCGACGACAGCGAGCGCACCATCGCCGCGATGGGACCGGCCGAGATCGTCGCCGGCTTCGGTGGGCAACCCCACGACGGGATCGTCTGGGGCATCCCGTTCAACCTGGTCGACGACGACACGCCACGAGAGGGTGTCGAGATCCGGACCTACCCGGACACCTCCTTCATCGGCGAGTACCCGGTGACCGATCCGGCGTACATCGAGTCGATGCCCACCTACGGCGTCGACAACCACTACGTGGCGCTCGACCGGGAGTCCGGTCGGATGTGGGAGCTGTTCGCGACCTCGGTCTGGTTCGGCCGCTGGGGCGCGTCCTCCGGTGCGCTCTGGGACCTGGACGACCTGGCGTTCCCCAAGTGGTCGACGACCGCGGCGCAGCTCCCGCTGCTGCCGGGGGTGCTGTCCTACGACGAGGTCGAGCGGGGACGGATCGACCACGTCGTGCACGCGACCGCGTCGAACATCTCGAGCTCAGGCGTGGTGTGGCCGGCTCGCGCGACCGACGGCCGCAACGACGATCCGGCCGCGGTGCCGATGGGGGCGTGGTTGCGACTGCGCGACGACGTGGACCTGGACAGCCTCGAGCTGGGACCACAGGCCCGGGTCATCGCCGAGGGTCTGCGCGAGTACGGCATGGTGCTCTCCGACAGCAGCGCGAACTTCGCACTGCGCGGCACCCCCGACGCCCGGTGGGACCGCCAGGACCTCGACACGCTGCGAGCCCTCAGCGCCGCGGACCTCGAAGTGGTCGACGTCCGTGGCGTCGTCGTCAGCACGGACTCGATGGAGGTCCGGCCGCCGGCCTGATCGTCGACGGTCCCGGTCCTGAGCCGCGCTCGGCCGGTGCGTCGCCC
>JALYWI010000114.1 GCA_030852785.1 Actinomycetota bacterium | reverse complement strand
GCGACTGAGCGTCGCTCCGTCGCCGTCGATCTGCAGTGCGATCAGGGTGCCGCGATCAGGTGTCGAGCACCATCGCCATGATGAGCGTGTTGAACACGAACAGCAGGGCGATCACCACGGTGATGCGATCGAGGTTCTTCTCCATCACCGTCGAGCCGGCCGCCGATGCGCCGAGGCCGCCACCGAACATGTCGGAGAGGCCGCCGCCGCGCCCGCTGTGCACGAGCACGAGCGTGATCACCGCGATGCCGAGGCCGAACTGGAGTACCCAAAGAATGGTCGTGACGATTCCCACGGCGGACACAGTATCCGACGGCACGCTCCGAGCTGAACCTCGTGCATCCGTTCCTTCGGCGTGCCCGAAGGGTAGGTGAGCGATGCAACGACGAGGAGCACACCTGCTGATGGCGAACGACGACACCCGCACCGACGCCACGACCCGAGCCACCGTGGCCTCCGGTGTCACCGCCGAGCGTCTGGCTGGCCTGCGGCGCTGGAACCTCGGCCTGACGGTGCTGCACACGCTGCAGGCCGTCCTGGTCCTGGTGCTGGCGTCGAACTTCGCGATCCAGCTCACCTCGTCGTTCCCGTCGGGACCGCCCGGCTCAGAGGTCCCCGCGCCGGAGGACCTCTTCGAGGTCCGCATCGGTTGGGCGATCGCCCTCTTCCTGCTCCTCGCGGCGATCGACCACGGGGTGACCGCGACCGTCGCCAGGTCGGTCTACGAGCGCGACCTGCGAGAGGGCATCAACCGGGTGCGCTGGATCGAGTACTCCTTCAGCGCCACGCTCATGATCCTGCTGATCAGCATGTACTCGGGCATCACGGGCATCAACGCGCTGATCGCCATCGCGGGTGCCAACGTGGCGATGATCCTCTTCGGCTGGATCCAGGAGCGCATGAACCCACCGGGTCGCCAGCGCACCTCGATGTTGGCGTTCTGGTTCGGCACCATCGTCGGGCTGGCGCCGTGGCTCGCGATCTCGGTGAACTACGTCGGCGCCGACGAGATACCCGGATTCGTCTACGGGATCTTCGTCGTGCAGGCGCTGTTCTTCTTCAGCTTCGGCGCCAACCAGTGGTTGCAGTACCGCGGAGTCGGGCCGTGGTCGTCGTACGCCTTCGGGGAGAAGGCCTACCTGGTGCTCAGCCTGGGCGCGAAGAGCGCGCTGGCGTGGCAGATCTTCGGCGGCTCACTCGCCACCTGAGCACCACGTCACTCGTCGTCGGGCAGCTCGTCGAGGCGCCGCTGGATCTCGTCCTCGCTCAGCTGTTCGTTGGGGGTGGTGACCGTCCAGCGGTGCCCGAACGGGTCGACGATCGTTCCCGCCCGTGCGCCGTAGAACTCATCGGCGACGGCTCGGAGCACCGTGGCGCCTGCGTCGACCGCACGTGCGACGACGGTGTCGACGTCGGGCACGATCAGGGTGAGCGTCGTCGTGGTCCCCCCGAGTGTCGTCGGCGAGACGATGTTCATCTCGGGGAACTCGTCCGCGAGGCTGAACTCCGCGCCGGCGATGTTGACCGCGGCATGGCCGATCCGACCGTCGGGCTGGTCGATCCGCAGTGTGACGACGGCGCCGAAGGCCCGTTCGTAGAAGTCGATGGCGTCGCTGCCACCGGTGACGATCAGGTACGGCGTGATCGTCGTGGTGATGGTCGTGGACGGTGTCATGGGGTTGCTCCTCTGGGTCGGGTCGGACGGAGTGGCGTCGTCACCGAGTGCGTCGAGCAGGCGCTCGCGGAGCTCGGTGACGAACATGGGTCGCGGTGCCACGGGCCGGTCGCCTCCGGCGAGCGCGTCGAGCGGTTCACGCATCGTCGCCCACCTCCTTGCGATCGTCGGGTCCGGGCCGGGGTCCTCTGGCGAGGTAGGCGCGTCGGAACGCGGCGCGGCCGCGGCTGAGCAGCGCGTCGGTCGCCTGCACCGACCGGCCGAGCAGCTCGGCCACCTCGGGCACCGACAGCCCGTCGAGGTGGCGCAACATCAACGCGGCTCGCTGCGGCGCGGCCAGCGTGCGCAGCGCGTCGAGCGCCGGACCCTCGGACAGCTCGCCGAGCTCGTCCTCGTCGTGTTCGGCGGGCAGCGCCACGAGTCGCAGCGCCCGTTCTCGACGAGCCTCCCGCCGCCAGTGATCGACCAGCTTGTTCCGCGCGACCGTCATCAGCCACGGCGCCGAGACCGCGGTCGGCGGCACACGGCGAACGGCGGCCGCTGCGGCCATGAAGGTCTCGGCGGTCAACTCCTCGGCGACGCTCGGTGAGCCGCAACGGCGGATCAGGTAGCCGTAGACCTCGGGCAGCACCCGGTCGTACAACGCGACGAGGCCCTCGGCCGCTGCCGCGGGGTCGAGGTCCTCGGTCGGCTTCACATCTTGATCATCGCTCCGGCGCCCCGGATCCTGACGGCCGTCGCGAAAATCTCCTGGTCGTCGGCCCGGTTCGGGGAACGGAGCTCAGTGGTTGCGGTACTGGACGATCGCCGCGAACTCGTCGGGGTCGAGGCTCGCGCCGCCGACGAGTGCGCCGTCGACGTCGGGCTGACCCATGAGCTCGGCGATGTTGCCGGGCTTCACCGAGCCGCCGTACTGGATGCGCACGTTCGCGGCGGGCTCGGCGCCGAACTCGGCCTCCACCACGCGGCGGATGTGGGCGCACATGTTCTGCGCGTCCTCGGAGGTCGCGGTGCGGCCCGTGCCGATCGCCCAGATGGGCTCGTAGGCGATGACGAGCGCACCGACGTGCTCCTGGGTGACGCCGTTGAGACCCAGGCGGATCTGTCCTTCGACCTTCGCCTCGGCCTGTCCGCCCTCACGCTCCTCGAGCGTCTCGCCGCAGCACACGATGGGTGTCATGCCGTTGCCGAGCACGGCCTTGGTCTTCTTGTTGACCGTCTCGTCGGTCTCGCCGAAGTACTCGCGGCGCTCGGAGTGGCCGACGATCACGTGGGTGACGTTCAGCTTGGCGAGCATGGGCGGTGCGACCTCGCCGGTGAAGGCGCCCTTGTCCTCCCAGTGGCAGTTCTGCGCACCGATGAGGATCTTCATGTTGTCGCTCTCGATGACCGTCTGGATCGAGCGGATGTCGGTGAACGGCGGGTGCACCGACACGTCGACCGCGGCGTGGTCGTCGCCGTCGAGGCGGTAGCTCAGCTTCTGCACCGCCTGGATCGCCTCGAAGTGGTTGTGGTGCATCTTCCAGTTGCCGCTGATGATCGGCTTGCGTGACATCGAGTCTCTCCGGTGGTGGTCGGCTCTCGGGCCCGAGCGCACGTGACAGGTGTGTCGGCGCCGTCGTGGCCCGACCGTACCGTGCCCCGAGGAGCACGCTCCACACTGCCCCGATCCGGGCGACCGCCCGGCTGCCGTCCGGAGCACGTCGGCGATGGGCAGAATCGCCCAACCGGCGATCGTTGCCCTCGCTACGGTTGAGTCCTACGTTGTTGAAGTCGTCAACCCCCACGACGACACAACTGGGAGAGGAACCCCACATGTCTCGATTCGGCGCTCGCGCGCGCCTGTTCGCCGCGCTCATCTTCACGGTCGCGGTCGTCGCCGGCTGTGCACCGAAGCCGACGACCGGGACGGTGCAACCGGACCCCGACTTCGTACCGACCTTCGGATGGTGGGCAGCGGGCGACTCGATCTTCTCCGGAAGCTCGAACTACCTGGGCACGCCGCGGTACCTCGACGACGTGCTCAACATCGCGGTCGGTGGGCGCACGCTGGCGCCGGTCACGAT
This sequence comes from Actinomycetota bacterium, assembly GCA_030852785.1. Classification (GTDB taxonomy): domain Bacteria; phylum Actinomycetota; class Acidimicrobiia; order Acidimicrobiales; family Microtrichaceae; genus JAFAFN01. The sequence continues at coordinate 4,951 of JALYWI010000114.1, read as the reverse complement.
CCTCGGCTCGGTGCAGCCGACCATCCGGGGCCACATCTTCGGACGGCTCGGCGCCTACGGGGTGCCCGAGAAGATGGTGATCCACGGCGGCGGCGCCGACCTCTTCGCGAAGCAGGTCTGGCAGGCCGACATCAGCTACGAGCGCATCATGGAGGAGATCGTCTCGCTCGACGAATGGCTGACCGGCCTCGGCATCGAGGTCTGGTGGACCACCATCGTGCCGTCGGCATCGTGGGGCACCGTGGCGCCGCAGAACGCGTTCCGGCTGCGAGTGAACGACGGGCTTCGTGAGCTGCTGCCCGAACGGCTGATCGACTGCGAGTCCACCCTCATCGACCCGCTGAACCAGACCTGGCTGAACACCGCCTACCAGATCCCACACGACGGCGTGCACCTCAACGGCGCCGGGGCGCTCGCCCAGGCCCGTTGCATCAGCGCGGCGACCGGCATCCCGATCGCCCCGTGGGTCGAGGGCGGCACGGCACCGGACCCGGGCGGCGACGACCCGTCCGACGACCCGTCCGATGATCCGTCCGACGCGCCGTCCGGTGTTCTGCTGGACGGCTCCGCCGGCTGACCCGAGAGTCAGGCGTTCGAGGCGCTGCGCAGGGCGTCGAGACCCGGGAGGTCGCCCTGCTCGATGAGCTCGAGCGAGGCGCCGCCGCCGGTGGAGATGTGCGACACCTGGTCGGCCAGGCCGAACTGGGCGACGGCCGCGGCGGAGTCACCACCGCCGATGACCGAGAACGCCCGGCTCTCGGCGACGGACAGGGCGACGGCACGGGTGCCGGCTTCGAAGCGCGGGTCCTCGAACACGCCCATCGGGCCGTTCCACAGGACGGTGCGAGCCTCGGCGATGATGTCGCCGAACTCGGCGGCGGATCCCGGGCCGATGTCGAGTCCCATCCAACCGTCGGGCAGGGAGCGACCGAAGTTGCGGACCTCTCCCCCGGCGGACGGATCGCCGATCTTTCCGCCGGGGCCCAGGCCCACGACGTCGCTCGGCAGGTGCAGACGGTCGCCGTGCTCGTCGAGCAGGCGCTTGCAGGTGTCGATCTGGTCGGGCTCGCACAGCGAGTTGCCGATCTGATGACCCATCGCGGCGAAGAACGTGAAGCACATGCCGCCGCCGATGATGATCGAATCGGCGATGTCGAGCAGCGCGGTGAGCACACCGAGCTTGTCCGACACCTTGGACCCGCCGGTGATGGCCACGAAGGGGTGCTTCGGGTCCTCGCGGATGCCGAGCAGGACCTCGACCTCCTTGGCGAGCAGGCGCCCTGCGGCCGACGGCAGACGCGTCGGCGGGCCGACGATCGAGGCGTGTGCACGGTGCGACGCACCGAACGCGTCGTTGACGTACAGGTCGTGGCCCTCGACGAGGCGGTCGACGAACGCCGGATCGTTCGAGGTCTCCCCCGGGTCGAAACGGAGGTTGTCCAGTAGACGCACGCCCGGAGCGAGCTCGGACAGACGTGCGCGTACCGGATCCACCGAGTACTTCGGGTCCGGGGCGCCCTTGGGGCGACCCAGATGGGTGCAGGCGGTGACGGTGGCGCCGTGCTCGATCAACCATTCGATCGTGGGCAGCGCCGCCCGGATGCGGAGGTCGTCGGTGATGACGCCGTCCTTCAGTGGAACGTTGAAGTCGGCACGCAACAGCACCGACTTCCCGTTCACGTCACCCAGGTCTTCCAACTCCGGCACACCGAACTTCATGGAACTCCCTCGTACTCGCGTCCTGCCACCCTGCCCGTGCCGTCAGCGCCACCCCGGTCGGGGCGCGCCCACGGCACGGCAGGAAGTGGGTGGGTTCGGCTCAGTGGTTGGCTGCGCCGACGATCTTGGCCAAGTCGACCAGGCGGTTCGAGTAGCCCGACTCGTTGTCGTACCAGGACAGCACCTTGACCAGGTTGCCCATGGCCATGGTGAGACCCGAGTCGAAGATCGAGCTCGACGGCGAACCGACGATGTCGGAGCTGACCAGGGGCTCGTCGCTGTACTCGAGGATGCCCTTGAGGCGACCCTCGGACGCGGCGGCCTTGAACGCCTCGTTGACCTGCTCGACGGTGACGTCGGTCTTGAGCACGCCGGTGAAGTCGGTGATCGAACCGGTCGGGACCGGAACACGCAGCGAGGTGCCGTCGAGCTTGCCCTTCATCGACTCGAGCACGAGCGCCGTGGCGCGTGCGGCGCCGGTCGAGGTGGGCACGATGTTGATCGCCGCGGCGCGGGCACGACGCAGGTCGCTGTGGGGACCGTCGACGAGCATCTGGTCGCCGGTGTAGGCGTGGATCGTGTTCATGAGGCCCTTCTCGACACCGAAGGCGTCGTCGAGGACCTTGATCAGCGGCACGAAGCAGTTGGTCGTGCACGATGCGTTCGAGACGACGAAGTGCTGCTCGGGGTCGAAGGTGTCGTCGTTGACGCCGACGACGAAGGTCGCGTCGGCGTCGGTGGCGGGTGCCGAGACGATCACCCGCGGCGCGCCGGCCTCGAGGTGGGCGGCGGCCTTCTCGCGGCTGGTGAAGAAGCCGGTCGACTCGATCACGACGTCGACACCGAGGTCGCCCCACGGGATCTCGGCGGGGTCGCGGTGCGACACGACCTTGAGGACGTCGCCGTCGACGTCGATGCCGTCGTCGACCGCGGTGACCACACCCGGGTAGGTGCCGGCCACGGAGTCACGCTTGAGCAGGTGTGCCATCGTCGGCAGCGAGCCGAGGTCGTTCACCGCCACGAAATCGATGTCGGCGCCCTGCGCCTTCGCGGCGCGGAAGAAGTTGCGCCCGATGCGACCGAAGCCGTTGATGCCAACACGAATCGTCATGTGCTTCCCCTGGAAGGTAGATCGGTGGAGCCCCAACCCTCTCACAGCCGGGGACGGCCCTATGCGAGCAGATGGCCGACGCCGCCGCAAAAGCGCGGCGGACCGATCACCCCAGCAGGCTCTCGAGCGCCTTGCCGAGCAGGTCCGGATCGTGTGCCAGCCCCGAGGGACGAGCCAGTGGCACCGAGACCGCGTGGGCGAGCACGTCGCCCACATCGATGGCGTCGGGGTCGTAGAGCACTACGTCGGGCCGCAGTCCGTGGCGTTCCAGCGCCGAGACGTGCGCTGCCACGTCGTAGCCACTGGTCTCGGGCAGCTGCGGACGCAGGTTGCAGACGTACACGAGCGCGCCCGGCGACTCGGCGATCGCCTCGGTGATGCCGTCGGCCGCGGCAGCGGCGAGCACGCTCGTGAACAGCGAGCCCGGTCCGAGCACGATCTGATCGGCGGTCGCGATCGCGTCGAGCGCTTCGGGTGGTGCGGGAGCGGCGGGCACCAGGTGCACCGTGCCGATGTCGCCGCACGCGCCGACCGAGACCTGGCCCTCGACGTGCCCGCCGGAGCCGACCGAGGCGTGCAGCGCGACGGTGTGGGTCGTGCTCGGCAGCACCCTGCCGGCAGCGCCGAGCAGCGCGCCGATCTCGTCGAGCGCCGCGACCAGGTCGCCGCCGCTCTCGTCGAGGGCGACGATCATCAGGTTGCCGAAGGCGTGCCCCTCGAGCTCACCGGCGTCGAAGCGGTGCTCCATCGCGGCAGCCAGCCGGGAATCCGGCTCGGCGAGCGCGACCAGGCACTTGCGCAGGTCACCCGGGGCAGGACGGTCCGCGGCGGCGCGGAGCCGTCCGGTGGAGCCACCGTCGTCGGCGACCGACACCACCGCGGTGATGTCACCGGCATAGGTGCGCATCGCCCGCAGGCTGGCCGCCAGTCCGTGGCCACCGCCGACGGCGACGACCCGGGGACCCTCGGCGGCACCGGGGGATGCGCCGGGGCGGCTCACTTGGTGACGTCCCGGTGGCGGATGCGTGGTTCGGTCCCGCGTTCGCGCAGCCACCCCGCGAGCCGCTCCGCGATCGACACCGAACGGTGCCGGCCGCCGGTGCAGCCGAACGCGATCGTCAGGACCGACTTGCCCTCGTTGACGTACGCCGGCAGCAGCAGGTCGAGCAGCGACTCGAGACGCTCCATGAACTCGTCGGTCAGCTCGAAGCCCGCGACGTAGTCCTGCACCTCGGGGTCGAGCCCGGTCATCGGGCGCAGCTCCTCGACCCAGTGCGGGTTCGGCAGGAACCGGCAGTCGAACACCACATCGGCGTCGGGCGGCAGGCCGTGCTTGTAGCCGAACGACATGAGGGTGACCTGGGTCGTCTCGTTGCCGGTGTACTCGCCGAAGAGCTCGATGACCCGGCGGCGCAGGTCGTGCACGTTCAGATCGGTGGTGTCGATCACGACGTCCGACGCGCCGCGCACCGGTTCGAGCCGACGTCGTTCCTCCTCGATGGCGCCTTCGACGGTGCCGACGTCGCCGAGCAACGGATGCCGACGTTTCGTGTCGCCGTAGCGGCGCACCAGGTTCGCTGTGGAGGCGTCGAGGAAGACCGTCATCACGCTCGCGCCGGAGCCGCGCAGCTCCTCGAGCGCCGGGCCGACCTCGTCCAGATCGCCCTCGGAGCCCACCACGAGCGCGACCGGCGTCGTCGAACCCGACTGGAACCGGGCGAGCTCGGCGACCTTGGGGATCAGCTCCGACGGCAGGTTGTCGATGACGAACCAGCCCAGATCCTCGAGTGTGTTGCCGACCTGGGTCCGGCCGGCACCCGAGAGCCCGGTCACGATCACGAACTGCACCATGGGGTTCAGGCTACGACCGGATCAATGCATCCGCGGACGCACATCGAACGAAGAGGGGGACGACGACCAACCACGGCGACGCACACCGCGGCGCTGACGAAACGAGGAAAACGATGTCCAAGAAGATGCTCCTGGTTCCCCTGGCCCTCATGGCGAGCTTCACCCTCGTCGCGGCGAGCTGCTCCTCCGACGACGACGCAGCGTCGGACGACCCGACCACCACGACCATGGCGGAGAACGACGACATGGACACCACGACCACCGAGGCCG
>JALYWI010000102.1 GCA_030852785.1 Actinomycetota bacterium | reverse complement strand
CTCCTGCCATGGTCGGCGGAGCGGGCGGCGCAGGCGGCCCCGGTGGCGCAGGTGGAGCCGGCGGATCGGGCACACAGGACGCGGCGGACGGCTCGTCCGCCGGTGCCGGCAATGCGGGTGTCGCCGGCGCGGCCGGAGCGGTCGGGCTGAGCCTCGGCAGCTGGGACAACGGTGTGACCACGAGTCCCTCGACCGAGACGCCGACCACGACGACGTCGTCGACCACGACGACCGTGCCGCCGTCGAGCACGGCCTACACGCCGGTCACCATGACCTGTCAGACGACGGCCTCGGGACAGACCCGGGTCAATCCTCATCCGACCGGCGCCACCGTGAAGGCGCCCACCTCGGTGCAGCAGGGCTCGACGTTCCAGATCGAGCTCACACCCGATCCCATGAACGTGCCGACCGACGGCGAGGGCTATCCGATCAGTTGGATCGCGAACCTCAACGTCAGCTTCCTGATCCCGGCGGGCACGACCTTCGTGAGCGCCTCGACCAGCGGCGGCAGCAACCTCGGCTCGGGAACCGTGACGACGGGTGTGAACGGCGACGACGTCCGGTTGACCGTGCCCGGCCAGCTGGCGCCCGGGTCGACCGCGGTGCTGCCGAGGATCACCGTGACCCTCCAGGCCACCGGCGCAGTGGGAACGAACGTCACCACGAAGTTCGGTGGGGCGTCCTACGGCGATCCCGGCACCACCTTCCAGACGCGGGTCAGCGGCATCCCGATCCTCGGCTCGGTGACGTCCAGCTCGAACTGCTACGCACCGACCAACCCGGTGCTCAGCACCACGGCCATCGTCGGCTGAGCCCGGGCGGGCGACCGACCCGGTGCTCGGGCCGACGGCCGTTCGTCGGCCGTTCGTCGGATGGGCCCCGGGCAGTCGACCGACCCGGTGCTCGGCCCGACGGCCATTCGCCGCCTGGGCCCCGGGCAGCCGACCGGTCCTTGGGGGAGCCCTCCCAGCAACCGCGCCAAACCGTCCCGTTTTTCTGGACGCTATGACCTGAAGTCACCGAACCGTCCAGTTATTCGGGACGGTCTGACACGGGACTGCTCCAACCGTCCCGTTTTTCGGGACGATCTGGCAGGTGGTCGGAGAGTGCTCCCCGGCCGCCGGACCGGCTGTCCTGTCAGCCGAACCGGCGAGCCAGCCAGTCCACCAGCAGGTCGTTCACCTGCTCCGGTGCCTCCTGCTGGACCCAGTGGCCGGTCTTGCCGACGGTGTGCACCTCGAGATCCGCGCACTTGTCGTGCATGCCGGCGGCGAGCGCCGGCGGGAGCGCTGGGTCCCACTCCGAACAGATCATCAGCGCCGGCAGCTCCAGGCGCTGCTTGCCGACCTCGGGGAACGCCGTCGAGTTCGCGTCGATGTTGCGGTACCAGTTGATGCCGCCCCGGAAGCCGGTTCGCTCGAAGGTCGATGCGTAGTGATCGAGCTCCTCGTCGCTCAGGATCTTCGGCCCGACCGAAGGCAACGACGCCAGATCGACGAACGGGTTGAACGACGAACCCCCGCGGTCCATGCCCAGCTCCGCGATCTCGGCAGGGTCGGTGCCACCGACGGTCAGCTTCTCGAAGACCAGTCTCGGGTCACGGTCGAGGACCGACTCGGCGACGCCCGGTTCCTGGAACCAGAGCATGTACATCTTCTCGGGGTCGTCACCGAAGACGGACCGCAGGAAGTCGGTCGTCGGGAACGGCGTGTAGGGGGTGCAGACGCCCACGACCCCGGCACATCGTTCGGGGAACAGCACCGGCATGGCCCAGGCGACGAAACCACCCCAGTCGTGCCCGACGAACACCGCTCGGTCGATCTCGAGCGCGTCGAGCAGGTCGGCCAGATCGCCGCACAGCGAGCCCAGGCCGTAGTCGCCGATGTCCTCGGGGATGGTCGAGTCGCCGTAGCCGCGCTGATCCGGAGCGATCGCCCGGAACCCTGCGTCGGCGAGGGCGGGCAGCTGATGACGCCACGAGTAGGCGAGCTCGGGAAAGCCGTGGCAGAGCACGACTGCTGGACGGTCGTTGCTCACGCCGGCCTCGTGCACGGCCAGCCGGACCATTGCGTCCGAGGCCCCTGCCGGTGCGTTCGCCCCCGAGAGCGTGTGGTGGACCGGCAGCGGGAAAGCAGTCATCGCGTCAAGGTAGCGGTGTGGGTGGCGGCGGTGCCGTGCCGCGCGCGTGTCGCTCCGGTGGGTCGCGCCTGCGCTAGACCATCGGGCATGGTGGACTCACCCGACACGCCCGATCCGTCCGTTGCTGCGAAGCGTCCCGCACGGGTGACCACGGTGAGCGAGGCCCGCGCTGCTGCGAAGGCGGTCTCGGCCCGGAAGGCGCCTGCGAAGAAGGCTGCCGCCAAGAAGCCAGCCGCCAAGAAGCCAGCCGCCAAGAAGGGCCCTGCGGACACGGCTCCGGCGGGCACCGCTCCTGCCGAGGAGGCCACTCCCGCGACGGCGCCTGCGAAGACGGCGGTCGCGAAGAAGGCGCCGGTGAAGAAGGCGGTCGCGACGAAGGCGCCGGTGAAGAAGGCGGTCGCGAAGAAGGCACCCGTGAAGAAGGCGCCCGTGAAGAAGGCGCCCGTGAAGAAGGCGGTCGCGAAGAAGGCAGCGGCCGCGACGCCGACCGCCAACAAGGCTCCTGCGGAGCAGCCCGCAGCCGTGAAGCAGCCCGCAGCAGCGAAGAAGGCGCCCGTGAAGAGGGCTGCCGTGAAGAAGGCGCCCGTGAAGAGGGCTGCCGTGAAGAAGGCTCCAGCGAAGACGGCACCGGCGTCGCGACGCGTCGCCGGCGAGGACGGACCGGTGCTCACCCTCGTCCCGGACCCCGTCGAGATCCCCGCCGAGGCCGGCCCGACACCCGCGACCTCGGGCCTGGCCCGACGCAGCGCCGATCCGGACGGTCGGATCCAGAGCGATCGTTGGGCGCTGTGCGTCTCGATCACCGAGGACCTGCTCAACGACGTGGTCCTCATGGTCGTGGGCGCCGGCATCCCGCTCGAGCCGCTCGACACGAGCGTCGCGCTGCCCGGCATGGGCGACGTCGACGTGCGCCTGGCCCTCACCATCACCGGCGGTCAGCTCGACCTGCGGGCCGATGACGAAGGCCGCGCACGGGTGGTCGTCCGCGCCGACGGCGAGGTCTCCACCCGATCGACGAGCTACGACGGCGACGTCGCCGACGGCCCGGCGAGCAACGCTGCCTCCGGCCTGCCGACACCGCCCGCGCCGATCCCGGTGCGTGTCGAAGCGCTGGTCGATCCGTTCGTCGAGCTCGGCGAGACGGGCGGCGCGCTCGGACTCGACCTGCGCACCGCCGAGCTCGTCTCGCTGTCCACCGACCCCGACGCACCGGTGCCCGACGGCGTCGACCCGGCGGCCTGGGCCGGCATCCTCCAGGTGTTCGGCATGGTCTTCACCGTGCTCGGCGGCGGCCTGTTCGAGTCACTCGGTGAGCACCTCGGCCGGGCCGAGGTCGAGCTGCCCGACGAGGTGGCCGACACCCTGCGGTCACTCGGTGTCGCACCGGGTGCCGGAGACGTCAAGGTCTCCTCGGGCCTGCTGACCGTCGGGCTCCCGGCCTCGGAGTCCGTGAAGGGACGGGCGCTTCCGGTGCCGATCGCAGGCAAGCGCGTCGGTCTCGGCGTCGCGAGCTCGCTCGTCGACGGCATCTGTCACCTGCTCATCGAACGCGTGGCGGGCGACCTGCCGCTGCCCTTCGAGATCGACGTCGATCTCGGCGAACAGCAGGTCGGTGGTCGACTGCGCCAGTCCCGTCTGTTCCCGGTGAACTTCCCCGATCTCCGGACCTCGCTGCGCACCGAGATCCGCCCGCGCCTGCTGCGCGGGCGGCTCGAGCTGTCGGTGCAATCCGCGTACCTCGAGCTGCCCCAGGCGCTGCCGTCGATCTTCAACCACGTGTCGCGTCGCCTCGGCGACCTGGTGTCGCTGGCTCCGGTGCGGCTGCGTCTGCCATCCACGATCCAGCTGCCGATCATCCCCGACAGCACCGACACGATCGGCATCGAGATCGACGACCTGAGCGTCACCTCCGACGGTCTCGGCGTCGTCGTCGGCCTCGCGTGACCACGCCGACGTCGCTCGAGCCCCGAACCGTCTCGTCGCTGCGACCCCGCTTCGCACGAGAGGGCATCTTCAACATCCGCGACCTCGGCGGCATCGAGCTCGCGGACGGCGCCGCCGTGGCCCCTGGGCGGCTGATCAGGGCCGACGCGCTGCAGCGGGCGAGGTTCACTGCGCCGCTGCTGCAGGACCTGCGTGTCGTGCGGGTGCTCGACCTGCGCGACGAGCGTGAACGAGAAGCGTCCGGGGTCCTCGTCGCCGAGGCCATCGACGTCGTGCACCACCCGGTGCTCGACCCGACCTTCACCTGGCACGACGCCGAGCATCCGGAGCCGGCGACGCTGCTCGCACACCGCTACCGGGTCATCCTGGAGTCGTTCTCGTCCCGGTTCGTCGGGGCGCTCGAGTCGATCGCCGCGACGTTCGACGTCGACGACACCGCCGCGGTCGCCTACCACTGCGCGGTCGGCAAGGACCGCACGGGACTGCTCACGGCGTTGCTGCTCGACAGCCTCGGCGCGCCCGACGACGCGATCGTCGCCGACTACGTGCGGTCGGGACGGGCGACCGCGGTGCAGGTCAACTGGCTCTGGAGCTTCGGCATGCCCCAGGGCGACACCGACGACGAGGAGCTCGCCACCGGTGTCTGGTCGGCGCGGCCCGAGACCATTGCCTCGACCCTCGAGTGGCTCGACGCCGAGCACGGGGGCGCTCGCAGCTACCTCGAGGACGCCGGGCTGCCGGCCGAGGTGTTCGACACGCTCGAGCGCTCGCTCGCGGTGCCGTCGGCTCAGGGCTAGCTTCGGCGGAACGCACCACGTCGTGCGCCGAGGAGGGACCCACATGCTGAAGGCTGGCGACATCGCCGAGGAGTTCACCGCCGTCGACCAGAAGGGCGACAAGGTCACCCTGACGGGCCTGCTGGCCGACGGACCGGTCGTGCTGTTCTTCTACCCGAAGGCCATGACGAGCGGCTGCACCAAGGAGTCCTGCCACTTCCGCGACCTGGGTGCAGAGTTCGCCGAGCTCGGTGCGCAGCGGGTGGGCATCTCGGCCGACAAGGTCGACAAGCAGGCCGCGTTCGACGAGAAGCACGGCCTCGGTTACCCGTTGCTGTCCGACCCGGACCGGGTGGTGGCCTCGGCGTTCGGCGTGAAGCGCCCGGGTCCCATCATGAACAAGCGCGCCACGTTCGTGATCGACACCGACCGCAAGGTGCTCGCGGCGATCAGCTCCGAGTTGAACATGGACATGCACGCGGACGAGGCACTCGGCGTGCTGCGCGCCGCACGGGGCTGACCCGCGGCGGTGGCACCCTCTCCGAGCCCCGCCCTGACCGATCCGACGGTCACGGGCTCCGGCCGCCTGCCCGTCCGGGGGCCCTTCGTGCCTCATCCCGACCTCGACTCGGCCCGATCGGGTGAGTCGTCGCCGTGGTGGGCGAGCCTGGACGGCACCTGGCGCTTCGAGCTGCTCGACAGTCCCCACGACCTGACCGATGCCATGGTCGAGCCCGCCACCGACGACTCGAGCTGGGCCACCATCGACGTGCCCGGCGCGTGGACGCTGCAGCCCGCCGGCGAGCGTGACCGGCCGCACTACACGAACGTCATCATGCCGTTCGACCTCGAGCCACCCGCCGTGCCCGAGCACAACCCGACCGGCGTCTACCGCCGCACCGCGACGGTGCCCCGCACGTGGAAAGGGCGACGGGTCGTGCTGCGGGTCGGCGCCGCGGAGTCGCTGCTGCAGGTCTGGGTCGACGGCCGCTTCGTCGGAGCCGGCACCGACTCGCGGCTGCCCAATGAGTTCGACATCACCGACCACGTCCGAGCCGGTCGGCGCTGCAGCCTGGTGCTCGTCGTGTCCAAGTGGTCGGCGGCGACCTGGATCGAGGATCAGGACCAGTGGTGGCACGGCGGCATCCAACGCAGCATGTCGTGGTACTCGACGGCCCCGTCGCACCTCGAGAGCGTGCAGCTCCTGCCGGGGCTGGTCGATGCCGGGACCGGTTCGCTGCAGATCGCGCTGGTCGCCGACGGGCCGCTCCGACGTGAACCCGGCTGGCAGACCGAGGTCGTCGTCGAGACGCTCCGAGGCCGGCGGCTCGCGACCACCGGCGCGCTCGAGGTGCCCACCTGGGACCCGTCGAGCGAGGCAGCGCAGCTGCTCTCGGGCATGTTCGTCGAGCCCGGAGTCGTGCGTACGCGGCTCGAGGTCCCCGGCATCGAGCCGTGGTCCCACGAGTCGCCGCAGCGCTACCGGGTGCTCGTCGCGCTGCGCGACCCCGACGGCGAGCTGGTCGAGGTCACGTCGAGCCACACCGGGTTCCGCTCGGTCGAGGTGCGCGACAACGAGCTGCTCATCAACGGCGCACCCGTGCTGATCCACGGCGTGAACCTGCACGAGCACGACCCGGACCGGGGGCGGAGTCCCGGCGTCGACCTCACGCGCGCGGACCTGCTGCTCATGAAGGCCCACCACCTCAACGCGGTCCGGGCCGCGCACTACCCCCACGACGAGCACCTGGCCGAGCTGTGCGACGAGCTCGGGCTCTACCTGGTCGACGAGGCGAACGTCGAGTCGCACGCACGGCAGCACTCCCTGGTGCACGACCCTCGCTACGGCGCGGCGATCGTCGAGCGCGTGCAGCGCATGGTGCAGCGCGACCAGCACCACCCGAGCATCGTCACGTGGTCGCTCGGCAACGAGTCCGGCGACGGCGCGGCGCACGACGCGGCGGCCGCGTGGGTGCGACGTCACGACCCGACCCGACCGCTGCACTACGAGGGTCCGCTGATGCACGACCTGTACGCGGCCGCACCCGTGACCGACGTCGTGTGCCCGATGTACTCGTCGATCGACGACATCGTCGCCTGGGCGACGTCGGGACGCGACACCCGCCGTCCGCTGATCCTCTGCGAGTACTCCCACGCCATGGGCAACTCGAACGGCTCCCTGTCGGATTACTGGGCTGCGTTCGAGTCGACCCACGGCCTGCAGGGCGGCTTCATCTGGGAGTGGCTCGAACACGGGTTGCCGTTGCCGGGCACCGGTCCCGACGGCAGCCGCGTGTGGGGTTACGGCGGCGACTTCGACGACACGCCGAACGACGGCAACTTCGTGTGCGACGGGCTCGTGTCGGCCGATCGGGTGCCGCACCCCGCCATGGAAGAGGTGCGCTTCGTCGGCCGGCCCGTCGCCGTCGCGTGGAGCGACGACCGGCAGCGTCGACTCGTCGTGACGAACCGTCGTTGGTTCTCCGGCATCGACGACCTGGTGGGCACCTGGCGACTGCTCGCGGAGGGCGCCGAGGTCGCACGAGGAACCGTCGAACTGCCCGAGGTGGCGCCACGTGCCTCGGTCGAGGTCGCGTCACCGGTCGCCCGTCGTCGGCTCCCCGCCGCCGGCGAGCTGCACCTCGAGGTGACGTGGTCGACGCGTCGCGCGACACCCTGGGCCAGGGCCGGTACGCCGGTCGCCGTCGAGCAGCTCGAGATCACGACGGGCAACACGATCACGACGGCCAGCACGGTCAGCACCGCCAGCACGGTCAGCACCACGAGGCGACCGACGGCGATCGCGTCGAGTCATCGAGCGGTCGCCCCGGCCGACGAGCTGTGGGCGCCGGCACGCTGGCAGCCGACGATCTTCCGGGCGCTCACCGACAACGACGGCATCCGCCACGGCTGGATGCGCGGGCTCGTCGGGCAGCTCGGGCGGTGGGTCGACCAGCAGGGTCTCGACCGCACCGAGTGGGCCGACGGCCCGACGCGTCGGCGCCGACGCGGCGACGCCGTGGT
>JALYWI010000075.1 GCA_030852785.1 Actinomycetota bacterium | reverse complement strand
GTCGGGAGCCGGCCCGTGCACGACGAGCTCGAAGCGGCGCTCGCCGCGATGCACCACCGCGACGCGGCGCGGCTGTTCCCCACCGGCTTCCAGGCCAACCTCGGGGTGCTCGGTTCGCTCGCCCGCTGCGCTCCCGGCGTGGTCATCCTCTCCGACGAGCTGAACCACGCCTCGATCATCGACGGCGCCCGCCTCGCCCGCGCACAGGTCGAGGTCTACCGCCACGCCGATGCCGAGCACGCCGCCGAGCTGCTCGACCGACACGCCGGTCGCCCCGTCCTGGTCGTGACCGACGGCGTGTTCTCGATGGACGGCGACCTGGCGCCGCTCGACGCCCTCGCCGCGGCCTGCTCGGCCCACGACGCGCAGCTCGTGGTCGACGTGGCCCACGACGTGCTCTCGCCCGAGGTGCCCGACGGCTCGATCGTCGTCGGCACGCTGTCGAAGACCCTGGGTGCGGTCGGCGGGTACGTCGCCGCGGACCGGGCGGTGGTCGACCTGTGCACCAACACGTCGCGGTCGTTCATCTTCACCACCGCGGGCAGCCCCGCGGACTCCGCCGCCGCGCTCGCCGCGGTACGGATCGTCGACGGCGACGAGGGCGCCCGGTTGCGCGCACGACTGCGTGCGCACGTGGAGCTGCTGCGCCCCGGTCACGGCTCACCCATCGTGCCGGTCCTGCTGGGTTCCGAGGAACGGTCGATGCGCGTCGCGGCCGAGCTGCTCGACCGGGGGTTGCTCGTGCCTGCGATCCGCCCACCCACGGTTCCGCCCGGCGCCTGCCGCCTCCGTGTGGCACTCTCGGCCGCACACACGAGTGCCGACGTCGAGCGCCTGAGGGATGCGCTGCACGACCTGGGGGTGGACCGATGAACCGACCGACGCAGCTGGTCGTGGTCGCAGGGACCGCGACCGAGGTCGGCAAGACCTGGGTCGCCGCACGAGCCATCGAGGCGCTGCGCGCCCGCGGCTGCACCGTCGCAGCACGCAAACCCGCGCAATCGTTCGATGCGACCGCGTTCGGCGACGGCGAGCCCGAGGCGTCGACCGACGCCGCTCTGCTGGGCGCGGCGTCGGGTGAGGCACCCGAGCTCGTCTGCCCGCCGCACCGCTGGTACCGCGTCGCGATGGCACCGCCGATGGCCGCGGACTCCCTCGGCCGCAGCCGGATCCACGTGGCCGAACTGGTCGGTGAGGTCACCGCGTCGTGGGCCCGAGGTCCCGCGGAGGTGGGGCTCGTCGAGCTCGCCGGCGGTCCCTGGTCACCCGTCGCCCACGACGGCGACGGACTCGAGCTGTCCCGGCTGTTGCGGCCCGACCTGGTCGTCCTGGTCGCGGACGCGGGGCTGGGCACGCTCAACGCCGTGCGCCCCGCGGCCGAGGCGTTCGCGACGATGGCCCCGGTCACCGTCGTGCTCAACCGGTTCGACCGGTCCGACGAGCTGCACCGTCGGAACCTGGACTGGCTCCGCGAGCACGACGGCATCGTCGCACTCAGCGCGGTCGACCAGCTCGTCGATCAGCTGCTCGCCGACTGACGGTTCACCGCCGCCGTGCCACCGGTGGGTTCACCGCGGCGTCTTGCGCCACCAGACCCCGGTCCAGTCGACCTCGACGATCGGATCGGTGATGCCGTGCTCCGTCCGGTAGTCCTCGACCGCCTCGCGGCACGGCACCCACCCGCCGTAGTCGTCGACGAGCACGAACCCGCCGGGTGAGACCTTCGGCTCGAGCGCGACGAGCGCGTCCATGGTCGACTCGTACAGGTCGCCGTCGAGTCGGAGCACCGAGATCGCCTCGATCGGCGCGTCGGGCAACGTCTCGGAGAACCACCCCTCGAGGAACCGCACCCGGTCGTCGAGCAGGCCGTAGCGCTCGAAGTTCGCCCGCACGGCGTCCGCGCCCACCTTCAGGACCTCGACGTGCGACCAGTCCAGGCCGGCGTCGGCCGGGTAGCGCTCGCCGTCGGGCACCGGCAGGCCCTCGAAGGAGTCCGCGACCCACACCGAGCGGGTGGTGTCACCGCAGGCCTCGAGCACCGCACGCATGAGGATCGTGGTGCCGCCGCGCCAGACGCCGGTCTCGATGAAGTCGCCGGGCACGTCGTCGCGCAGCGCCCGCACACACGACGCGACCACGTTGTCGAGCCGCTTCGTGCCGATCATCGTCTCGGCCGCGGGCGGCCAGTCACGGCCTTCCTCGCGTGAGCTCGGATCGCCGCGACGCACCACCCGCCAGCCGTGCTCGCGCAGGGTCGGCACCACGGCGTCGCGTCCCCCGGGCCAGTCGCGCAGGTCGGCGTCCCACCACTCCTGGTCGAGGAACAGCTCACGGGTCAGGCAGCGCCGGAGCAGGTCGAGGTACGCCTGCGCAGCGGGCTCCAGCACGGGGCGGTCGTCGTCCACGGTCGTCGCGTCGGTCGGGCTCATGGCCGGCGACCGTAGCGCTCTCTCTCCACACAGCAGGCAGAGGCGTCGCACGAGCCGGTGGTCGCTGTGGCGGGAGTGAGACCACAGCAGGCAGAGGCGCCGCACGAACCGGTGGTCGCTGTGGCGGGAGTGAAAACTGTGCGCTGCTGGTAACAACACCTTCACATCTGCACGCAACAGCGTGAACGGCCGATCCCTAACGTGGAACCCGTGAGCGACACCACTTCGCCCAGCAGATTCGTGGTCACCGGTGCCGCCGGTTTCCTCGGCTCGCACCTGTGCGAGGCGCTGCTGCGCCGGGGCCACGAGGTGGTCGGGGTCGACGACCTCTCGAGCGGCCGTCGCGCCAACCTGACCGCCTTCTCGCGGTTGCCGTCGTTCTCGTTCCGCGAGGCCGACGTCAACGACGGCATCCCCGTGCGTGGTCCCGTCGACGGGGTCTTCCACCTGATCTCCCCGACGCCGACGATCACCGTGCCGTGTGCGGGAGCGGGCCTGCCGTCGACCCCGACCGGCGTCGACGAGGTCATCGAGTTCGCCGGTCGCCGTCGCTGTCGCCTGCTGCTCGTCGGCGCCACGGGCGAGGAGTACGACGACCCCTTCGCACAGGACCCCGACCTGATCGCCCGCCGCCGACGGGGCTCGGGCCCCGACCTGCGCGTCGCCCGCCTGTTCAGCGCCTACGGGCCGAGGATGGAGCCCGAGGACGAACCGACCCTGGCCCACCTGGCGCTGCAGGGCGTGACCGGCCAGCCGCTCTCGCTGGCGGGCCGACCCGACGACACCCGTTCGTTCTGCTTCGTCTCCGACCTGGTGAACGGCATGCTGCGCCTCTTCCGCAGCCACCTGACCGCCGATCCCGTCGACCTGGGCGACCCGACGGCGCACTCCCTGTCCGCCATCGGCGAGGCCGTGCGCGCCGCGACCTCGGCGCGCGTCGGCGTCGAGTTCCGTCGCTGCAGCGCTGCGCCGCTCGTGCGGTCCGCGCCCGACATCACCGTGGCGACCGAGCAGTTGGGCTGGGCCCCGAGGGTCCCCCTGGACTCGGGCATCGCCACGACCGTGCGGTGGATGCACGAGGAGCTCGGCCCGACCGTCGGGCACCACCACGACGACGAGCGCCGCTCCGCCTGATCCTGGCGCTGACGCACTGGGTACGATCGGGTCGTGAAGGACCCACGCGACCAGCCCGAGACCGAGCACCCCGTGACCGGCGACCGCTCGGCGATCACCCTCTTCTGGCGGCCCGCCTGCGGGTTCTGCGCGGTGCTCCGGCGTGACCTCGAGTCCTCCGGGCTGCCGATCGTCGAGGTGAACATCTGGGACGACCCCGAGGCCGCGCGCGTCGTGCAGCGCCTCGCGAACGGCAACGAGACCGTGCCGACCGTGCTGATCGGCACCATCGACGACCCCGACCACGTCGGGCTCGTCAACCCGAGCGCCGCGCAGGTGCTCGACGCGGTCGCCACGCACGCGCCGCACCTGCGGGCCGACGGCCACTGAGACGGTGGCGGCCGACGACCTGGTGGTCCGACCGGGGCTGACGATCCCCGGCCACGAGATCGACGAGCGCTTCTCGACCTCTGGCGGACCCGGCGGTCAGCACGCCAACAAGACGGCCACCAGGGTCGAGCTCCGCTACGACATCGCAGGTTCCGCGGCGCTCGACGACCACCAGCGCCGGGTGTTGGTCGACGCCTTCGGCGACGAGGTCCGGGTCGTGGTCGACGACGAGCGTTCGCAGCTCCGCAACCGCGGGATCGCCCGCGAGCGACTCGCGGGACGGCTCGCCAACGCGCTCGTGCCGCAGCGGACCCGCCGCCCGACCCGTCCCACGATGGGGTCGAAGCGGCGGCGTCTCGACGCGAAACGTCAACGCGGCGAGACCAAGCAGAACCGGCGCCGCCCCCAGGGCGAGCACTGAACCTCGGCGGCCGCACACCGACGCCGACGACCCGGATCAGGGTGGTCGGGATCGAGGCGATCACTCCGTAGTCTCAGTCCCATGAAGGTCCGCCAGCCATGAACCACTCGACCGCAGTGTCCATCGTCGTCATCGCCGCGGCCGCCGTCGTCGCCCCGCTGCTGTCGGAGCTGCTGCGGCGCTGGCGCATCCCGAGCGTGCTCTTCGAGCTGGCGCTCGGCATCATCGTGGGTCCCGCGCTGCTCGGTTGGGTCGAGGTCGACCCGTTCGTCACCGGCCTGAGCCAGCTCGGCCTCGCGGTGCTGTTCTTCCTGGCGGGCTACGAGATCGACTTCGGCAAGCTCAAGGGACCGCCGCTCAACCGAGGGGGCGCCGGTTGGCTGATCTCGCTGGCGCTCGGGCTCGGCGTGGGGGCCCTGCTCGCACTCGAGGGCTTCGTCATCTCGAGTCTGCTCGTCGGGTTGGCCCTGACCACCACCGCGATCGGCACGCTGCTGCCGATGCTGCGCGACCGGGGAATGCTCGAGACCCGCTTCGGTGGGTTCCTCACCGCAGCGGGCGCCATCGGCGAGTTCGGTCCGATCCTCGCGGTCACGATCCTGTTGTCGTCGTCGAGCCCGGGGCTCGAGGCGCTGCTGCTGGTCGCGTTCGCGTTGCTGGCCGTCGCCGTCGCCGCCATCGCCTCGCGACCCCAGCCGCCGGCGCTGATCGAGATGCTGCAGCGGCACCTGTCGACCTCGACGCAGCTCCCGGTCCGCATCATCCTGCTGCTGATCACCCTGCTGGTGATGGTCGCCGCCGAGCTCGGGCTCGACAACCTGCTCGGCGCCTTCGCCGCCGGCATGATCGCCCGCGTCGCGCTGAGCCCGGAGCAGAACGAAGCGCTCAGCCCCCGGCTCGAGGCCATCGGCTTCGGCTTCCTCATCCCGGTGTTCTTCATCGTGAGCGGCGTGAACTTCGACCTCGACGCGCTGCTCGAGTCGCCATCGACCATGCTCCGGGTGCCGATCTTCATGGGGCTCATGCTGCTGGTGCGGGGCCTGCCCGCCCTGCTCGTGTACCGGGGAGTGCTGTCGAGCCGCGAGCGGGGCGCGATGGTGCTGCTGCAGTCCACGGCGCTGCCGCTGCTGGTCGTGATCACCGAGATCGGGCTGCGTGAGCACCGCATGTCCACGGCCAACGCGACCGCGCTGGTGGGCGCCGGCATGATGTCGGTGCTGCTGTTCCCGCTGCTCGGCTTCGCCGTGCTCGGAAAGGGCGACGACGGCGACACGGCCGACGGGCACGCGGTGGCATCGGATCCCGGTGCCACCGGGCTCGACGTGGCCGATGCCGGCGACGCCCTCTGATCACGTGACCCTCGCCACCCCGACCGGCCGCTCGCGGGTGCTGCTCTAGACTGATCGTCGCGTTCCGACCCGGAACGCACCGGACGAGGGCTGCCGTACCCGGAAGAGCAAAGACGGCGCAGGAGACTGCGTCATGTCGCACGCCACCGATCG
>JALYWI010000059.1 GCA_030852785.1 Actinomycetota bacterium | reverse complement strand
TCGTCGAGCGGTCGGTCCTCGTCGGTCGGGTCGGCGTCGTCGCGCAGCCCGGCGGAGGCATGGCGCACCAGGTAGGTCGTCACGCCACGAAGGGTAACCCCGCCGCAGGTGGGCGCCCGTCCAACGGATCACCTGTCGGGGTGGTCGTGCGGCACGCGATTCTGCGGAAGCGCCTGTAGCGAAAGCGCCTGCCGCGAAAGCGCCCGCCGTCGAGTGAGCTCCGGTGTGGGGTATGTCCCAGAACCGAGTCGCGACGAAACCGGCGGTCACCCGATGCCGCGGAAGCGCCCGCCGCCGGGCGAGCGCCTCTGTGGGGTGTGTCCCAGAACCGAGTCGCGACGAAACGCGAACGCGGCGCTGGGCTGAATTCGTCGCGACTCGGCTCTGAGGACTACCCACGGCCGCTGGCGAGCGGAGAGATCGCGAACGCGCTCCTGGTCCTGACACCTCGGCGCGGCAACTCCTGATTCGTCGCAACTCGGCTTCTGGAGTACCCCCAGCTCCCCGGCTCGGGGTACCGGACGATTCCGCGGAAGCGCGGAAGCGCGGAAGCGCGGAAGCGCCACACCCAGCCCGTGGCGCACGGGTCCCGCAACGCCCGGCCGCGAGCCTTCCGCCCTCGGCGCGGGCCGGGTCCTGTGTGCGTAGCCTCGGGCGGGTGACCACGATCATGCTCCGCGACCTCTGCGGCGTGCGCTCCGGCGACAAGGGCGACCGCTCCGATCTCACCCTGTTCGCCGATGACCGCGAGACCTACGACGCGGTCCTCCGGGTCGTCACCCCGGAGGTCGTCGCCGAGCACTTCGGCTCGTTCGTGACCGGCCGTGTCGAGCGGTTCGAGGTGCCGAACGTGCTGGCGATCAAGTTCGTCATGCACGGAGCGCTCGGAGGCGGCGGCCCGCAGTCGCTGCGCTCCGACAACCTCGGCAAGACACTCGGCGGCGCGCTGCTGCGTCTCGAGGTCGAGGTGCCCGACGAGATCGCCGCCCGGTCCGCCCGCGCCGGGCGCCGTGCACCGATCGACCGCACCCCGATCGGCTGATCGGCTCCGCTCAGTGATCACCTCCCGCTCGGCTGAACGGCTGAACGGCTGAACGGCTGAACCGCTGATCGACTCGGCCGTCGGCGGTTACAGGTCGATGCCGCAGGACCGGAGGAAGTCGACGGTGCCGGCACGGTCGACGTGCTGGTGCGCGGTGATGCCCGCCGCCCGAGCACCTTCGACGTTGACGGCCAGGTCGTCGACGAACACCGCCTGGTCCGCCTCGATGCCGAGCTCGCCCAGCACGTGGCGGAACACGTCGGGGTCCGGCTTGGCGATCCCGATCTCGGCGGTGTTGAAGATCACGTCGAGCTCGTCGATCAGATCGAGCTTGTGCAGGTCGCTGCGCAGACGGGTCGTCGCGTTCGACAGCAGCGCGACCGTCGACTGCCGCCGCACCGTGCGGACCACCGAGAGCATCTCGGTGTCGACCAGGCCGACGTTGGCCTCCCACTCGTCGAGCGCTCCGGCGACGGACCCGCCGTGCTCCTCGATGACCCGGCGCCGGATCTCGTCCATCCACTCCCGATAGGTGAGCCGGCCGGTCATCGACGCGGGGCCCAGGTCCTCGCTGAACCCGACGGCGAGGATCGTTCCGGGAGCGAGTCCGAACGCCGTCTCGACGTCGGACATCTCGCTGTCGTTCCAGTCCCGGATGACGCCGTCGAGATCGAAGATGACGGCGAGCGGCGCGGACGGCATCGGTGCATTCTGCCATCCCCCGGGGAGGCCCCCGGACCGGGTGTCGCGAGCCGGGTAGGCCCCCGACCACAGTGCTACTGGCCCACGCCCGCCGTGTTACTGGCGGTACGCCCGCAGTGCGTCGAGCACCGCCGGCAGGTCCACCAGCAGGCGATCGACGTCCGCGTCGGTGGTGCTCCAGCCGGTCGAGATCCGCAGCGAGCGTTCGGCGTCGACTCCCATCGCCTCGAGCACGGGCGAGGGCTCGAGCGATTCGCTGCTGCAGGAGCTGCCCGAGTGCACGGCGATCCCGGCACGGTCCAGGCCCATCAGGACGGGCTGGGGCTCGATGCCCTCAATGCCCAGGCAGACCAGGTGGGGCACACGCCCATCGGGGTCGCCGAGCACCACCACGCCCTCGGCGGTCTCGGCCCAGTCGACGATGCGTGAGGTGAGCCGACGAGCGGTCGCCTCCTCGGTCCCGAGGGTGTCGAGCAGCTCGGCGGCGGCGGCGCCCAGTCCGACCGCGGCCGCCACGTTCTCCATGCCTGCTCGCCGGGCACGCTCCTGGTCGCCGCCGACGAGCAACGGCGGCAGCCGGACCCCTCGCCGCACGAGCAGCGCACCGGAACCCGGAGGCGCACCGAACTTGTGGCCGGACAGCGACAACAGGTCGGCTCCGAGCGCGCGGAAGTCGACCGGGACGTGCCCGACCGCCTGCGCGGCGTCGACGTGCACCAGCACGCCGCGTTCCCGGCAGCGCTCGACGACCTCGGCGACGGGTTGCAGCGTGCCGACCTCGTGGTTGCCCCACTGCACGTCGACGATCGCCGTGGTGTCGTCGATCTGGTCGAGCAGCTCGTCGACGTCGATGCGACCCAGCCGGTCGACACCCACCGCCCGGGCCCGTCCACGCTCCGCCCACTCCCGAACTGCAGAGTGCTCGACCGACGACGCCACGACGCCGCCGCCCGATCCCTCGCGTTGCAGCGCACCGAAGTGCGCCGCGGCGATCGACTCGGTCGCGCCCGAGGTGAACACGACCTCACGCGGGCGCGCACCGACCAATGCGGCGAGCTGTTCGCGGGCCTGTTCGAGCGCGACCCGCGACATCATGCCCTCGTGGTGGATGCGTCCCGGATCCGCGCCGGTCGAGCCGTCGACGGCGCGGAGCTGGGCGATCATCGCCTCGAGCGCGGCGGGGCGCACGGGCGAGGTCGAGGCATGATCGAGGTACGAGCGATGCATCGGTCCGGCTACGAACGGGTCGCCATGGCTGCGGGGCGGGTCAGACCTGGTCGTCGAACGCGGTGACGCAGTGGCGGTCGCCGCCGGCGGTCGCGCTGGTCAGATCGACCCGGGTCTCGCCGTAGAGCGTGCCGAGCATGCCCTTGACCATGCCCCGGTCGACCGCGCAGATGACGGGGTGCTCGACCGCTGCCTCGCCGAAGGGGCAGTGCTCGGTGACCAGGCGCAGCGAGTTGCCCTCACGCTCGGCGTGTGCGGCGAACCCGTGGGCCGAGAGCGCGTCGGCCACCGCGTGCAGCGCGGCGCGGAACGAGCGTGTGCTCTGGTCACCCATCGCGCCGGCCATGGTCCGGCCGTAGTCGATGCCGACCTCTTCGGCGAGCGCTGCGGCACGGTCAGGACCCAGCTCGGCGAGGGCGCGTCCGAGCAGCTGGACGAGCACGTCGTCCTGTCGGACCGGCACGTTCAGCGTCACCTGCTCGTCGGGCGCCATGTAGCGCTTCGAGGGGCGACCTGCGCCGCCCGCGGGGCGGGCCATCGTGATCTCGAGGTACCCACCGGCAGCGAGCTTGTCGAGGTGGTGACGTGCGACGTTGGCATGCAGCTCGAAGTGCTCGGCCACCGCGGACGCGGTGACGCCCGCCGGACTGCGGTGCGCGAACAGGTAGATCTCGCGTCGGGTCGGGTCGCCGAACGCAGAGGTGATCGCGGTGACCGCCGAGTTGAACTCGGTCGGGCTGAGCTGGTCCACGGATCCAGCCTACCGGTGCCGTCGCTGGCGGCCCCTGCGGCGCGCCACCGGGCACACCACCGCCGTGTGACACCTGTGGCACCGCACCGCGCGCTTTGACCCTCGGCGCGGGGGTTGGGAAGCTCGCGGGGTCCGAGCGAGTTCCCTCCGGACGACCCCCGCCTCCCGACACGTACCGCTGAGGACCCCCACGCATGGCGTTGACCGAACAGGACATCATCGAAGCCCTCCGACCGGTGCAGGACCCGGAGCTCCACCGCTCGATCGTCGATCTGGACATGGTGCGGACGATCACCTTGGCGCTGCCCCGCGTCGAGGTGCAGATCGCGCTGACCATCCCGGGCTGCCCGCTCAAGGCCGAGATCCAGTCGCGGGTGACCAACGCGGTCACGGCCCTCGACGGCGTCGAGACGGTCAACCTGGACTTCACCTCGATGACCGATGCCGAACGTGAGGCGCTGCGCATCAAGTTGAACGGCAACCCGGGCGCCACCGCCGGCTCCCAGCCGTCCCACGGGCACGCCGAAGGCCGTGAGATCCCCTTCGCCGATCCCGCCTCGAAGACCCGCGTGCTGTTGATCGCCTCGGGCAAGGGTGGCGTCGGCAAGTCGTCGGTCACGACGAACCTGGCGATCGCGCTGGCCGAGCGCGGCAAGCGCGTCTCGGTCGTCGACGCGGACGTGTGGGGTTTCTCGATCCCGCGCATGCTGGGCATCGAGCGCCCGCCGGTCCTGATCGACCAGATGATCGTGCCGCCCGAGGCGCACGGCGTGAACTGCATCTCGATGGGCTTCTTCGTCGAGGAGGACCAGCCGGTCATCTGGCGTGGCCCGATGCTGCACAAGGCGCTCGAGCAGTTCCTCACCGACGTCTACTGGGACGAGCCCGACTACCTGGTGGTCGACCTGCCGCCGGGGACCGGCGACATCTCGCTGTCGCTCGCGCAGTTCCTGCCCCGCGCCGAGCTCTACGTGGTCACGACCCCACAGCCCGCCGCGCAGAAGGTCGCGCAGCGAGCCGCGTTCATGGGCCACAAGGTGCACCTGGACGTGAAGGGCGTGATCGAGAACATGTCGTGGTTCACCGGCGACGACGGCACGCGCTACGAGATCTTCGGTGCCGGCGGCGGACAGGCGCTCGCCGAGAAGATCGACGTGCCGCTGCTCGGCAAGATCCCCCTCGTGCCCGCGCTGCGAGAAGGGGGCGACACCGGCAAGCCGATCATGGTGACCGAGCCCGACTCCGAGGCCGCCGGGGTGTTCCGCTCCGTCGCGGAGCGCGTCGACGTGGAGCTCGCTCCGACCCGGCGGTACAACCCCGAGCTCACCATCATCTGAGCCCGGGCATCTGGGTCCGGGCATCTGGGCCCGGGCATCTGGGCCCGGGGTCG
>JALYWI010000047.1 GCA_030852785.1 Actinomycetota bacterium | reverse complement strand
CTCGGGTTCCCGACGGCGAACGTGGCGATCGCGGACGAGATGCTCATGCCCGCGGACGGCATCTATGCGGGCTGGCTCCGCAGCGACGACGTCGAGGGCGGTCGGGCGTTGCCCTCGGCGATCTACGTGGGCAGCCGCCCGACGTTCTACGACGACCGGGCGATGGTGCTGCTCGAGGTGCACGTCCTGGACTTCACCGGCGACCTGTACGGCAAGGACGTGTGCGTGCAGTTCACCCACCGCATCCGCGCCGATGCGCGCTTCGCATCGGCCGAGGAGCTCGCGGCGCAGCTGCGTGCCGACTGCGACCGGGCGCGGCAGCTGCTCGCCGTGTGACCGCAGCTGCTCGCCGTGTGACGGCCCATCAGCCGGACCGGGGACGTCGGCCGATACGCTGATTCTTCGTCGGGTGTCGGGCGGCACACGACCCGGAGGTGGACCCGCACCATGACAGAGGTGGCCGACCCGATCGAGGGCCCCACGCTGGATGCTCCCTACGTCGACGGAGCCGTCGACGCGCCGCGCCTGGCCCGGCACCAGATCGAGCTCGAGGACGGCCACCGCGTCGGCGTGACCGTCGCCGGTCAGGGCGTGCCGCTGGTCGTCGTGCACGGCTTCTCGGCCGAGGGGTTCCTGTACGCGCAGTCGCTGTCGCGGCTGGTCAAGATGGGCTTCAAGGTCATCGCGATCGACACCGCGGGCCACGGCGCGACCCAGGGTCTGCCGCTCGGCGGACAGAGCCTGAACGACTACGCCGACCTGCTCGGCCGGGCGATCGACGAGCTCGGCATCGAGCGCTTCGTCGTCGCCGGCCACTCGATGGGCGGTCAGCTGATCATCCGGATGGCCGCCACCCGCCCGGAGCGGGTGATCGGTGTGGTCCTGATCGACGCGATCGTGGGGGACACCTGGGACCACATGGTGCAGCTGTTCCGGGTCGCCCCGCCGCTGCTCAACGTGGTCGGTGGGCTCCTGATGCTGGATTCGGTGACGGTGATCCCGACGTTCTCCGATCCCCGCCAGGCGATGAAGCTCGCCCGACTCGTCGCCCCGACGTTCGCCTCGCATCTCGTGCAGCCGTGGCGGCTGCTCGGCCCGATGTGGACGATCCTGCGGTCACGGGCGAGTCGCTACGCGCTGGACGCGCTGCGTGAGCACGACGTGCCGGTGTTCGTGCTGCACGGTGCGTGGGACCTGGCCGTGCCCCATCGAACGGCCCGCGACACCGTCGCACGGACCGACGGGGTGCTCGTCACCATCGACAGGGCCGGTCACTCGTGGATCCTGCGCGACCCCGAGACGCTGCCGGCGATCATCGCGGACCTGTTGTCGGCCGAGCTCGGCGAGAGCATCCGCTCGTCGCTGCGTGCCGCGGGTGTGCGCAAGCAGCGACCGACCCTCGCCGATGTGGAGCGGGTCTGCTACCGACCCGACGCGCGGGTGCTGGCACTGACGCCTGCGGACACACGTCGGAAGGTGGTGGGGCGTCACCGCGCCCCGGTGTACAGCTGGCAGGTGCGCCGGCCGGCGAGCTAACGTCGTCCGTTCCCGGCTGAGCAGCCGGGCCACCGCGCCGAGATTCGCGGTTCCGCCGCACGGTCCCCGACCGTCCCGCGGAGCTGTCGGTCATCGGGGCCGGGTCGGACACCCAACACGGAGGTACCCCCATGGGCAATCGTCAGCCCACCAATCTCCCGCCGAAGGCGGACACGATCACGAAGTTCGGCAAGGACTCCGCCGACACCGGGTCGGCCGAGGTGCAGATCGCGCTCCTGACGGACCGCATCAACCACCTGACCGAGCACCTGAAGCTGCACAAGAAGGACCACCACTCACGCCGTGGCCTCCTGATGCTGGTCGGTAAGCGCCGCCGCTTCCTGGACTACCTCAAGAAGAACCACATCGAGCGCTACCGCTCGGTCATCGCCGAGCTGGGCCTGCGCCGCTGAGGCTTGCCAGCTGCAGAGCCGCTGAGGCTTGCCAGTTGCAGAGCCGCTGAGGCTCGCTGACATCTGAGAACTGTGGACGGGGCCGGCGCCGAGCCGGCCCCGTTCGCGTCCCGGCAGCCGGTGTCGAGTACCCTTGATCGGAACACATCACAACAAGTGAGTGCGGAAGGCCGGTCAGTTTCCGGTTGCCGACCTCCGAGCTGGCACGATCCGCTCGGGCGTCGACGTCTGGGAACTGGCCCGAACCGCACCGAACGATCCCGAGGGGGATCGAAGGAGGGCCAAGTGGCCACAGCTATCCGCGTCGAGGCACCGATCGGTGTCGACGACGAGAAGATCATGTCCCTGGAGACCGGCAAGCTCGCCGGCCTCGCAGGTGGCGCAGTGCTCGCCGGCATCGGCGACACCCGCATCCTCGTGACGGCAACCGCTGCCGGTCACGTCCGGGAAGGCATCGACTTCTTCCCGCTCACCGTCGACATCGAAGAGCGCATGTATGCGGCGGGCAAGATCCCCGGCTCGTTCTTCCGTCGTGAGGGCCGGGCCCCCGAGTCCGCGATCCTCACCTGCCGCCTGATCGACCGGCCGCTGCGCCCGTCGTTCCCGTCGGACTTCCGCAACGAGGTCCACATCGTCGGCACCGTGCTCGGCGCCGACCAGGCGAACCCCTACGACGTGCTCGCGATCAACGCGGCGTCCGCTGCGCTGATGATCTCGGACATCCCCTTCGAGGGTCCGATCGGCGCCGTCCGTCTGGCGTACAACGCCGATGGCGAGTGGATCGCACACCCGACCTACGAGGAGAGCGACGAGTCGTCCTTCGAGATCGTCGTCGCCGGCCGTGAGCTCGACAGCGGCGACGTCGCCGTCATGATGGTCGAGGCCGGTGGCACCGAAGCTGCGTGGGGCCTCTACGAGAACGGCTCGCCGAAGGTCGACGAGGCTGCGCTGGCCGCGTCGCTCGAGGCCGCCAAGGCGCCGATCAAGGCCGCCATCGCCGCACAGCGCGAGCTGCTCGCAGGTGTCGTCGCCGCCAAGGGCGAGATCGGCACCATGGACTACACCCCGCAGGTCGACTACTCCGACGACATCTACGCGTCGGTCAAGGACCTCGGTGGCGAGCGCATCGTCGAGATCATGCAGATCGCCGACAAGGCCGAGCGCACCGCTGCAGAGGGCGCACTGCGCGACGAGCTGCTCGAGCGCCTCGTCCCGAACCTGGTCGAGACCGCGGTCGCGGCCGGCGAGCCCGCCGATGTCGCCACCACGTTGGCGACCAAGCACGTGAAGAGCGCGTTCCGCTCGCTGTCGAAGTCGACCGTCCGGTCCCGGATCGTCAACGAGGGCGCCCGCATCGACGGTCGTGGCCTCGCGGATCTCCGTCCGCTGTCGGCCGAGGTGGGCGTGCTGCCCACGGCGCACGGCACCGGCCTGTTCCAGCGCGGCGAGACCCAGGTCCTCAACGTCGCCACGCTCGGCATGGCGAAGATGGACCAGATGATCGACGGCATCGACCCGATCACCCGCAAGCGCTACCTGCACCACTACAACTTCCCGCCCTTCTCGACGGGCGAGCCGGGCTTCATGCGCGGCCCGAAGCGTCGTGAGATCGGCCACGGTGCCCTCGCCGAGCGCGCCGTGTTCCCGGTGGTGCCCTCGCTCGAGGAGTTCCCCTACACGATCCGCCTGGTGTCCGAGGTCCTCGGCTCCAACGGTTCGTCCTCGATGGCGTCGGTGTGCGCCTCGACGCTGTCGCTGATGGACGCCGGTGTGCCGATCAAGGCCCCGGTGGCCGGCATCGCCATGGGCCTCATCTACGCGGACGACAAGTACGTCACCCTCACCGACATCCTCGGTGCAGAGGACGCCTACGGCGACATGGACTTCAAGGTCGCCGGCACGTCGGAGTTCATCACCGCGCTGCAGCTCGACACGAAGATCGACGGCATCCCGTCCGACGTGCTCGCCTCGGCCCTCAACCAGGCCAAGGAAGCCCGTCTGCAGATCCTCGACGTCATGGCCAGCGCCATCGCCGCTCCCCGCGACGAGGTCGCCGAGACCGCGCCGAAGATCATCAGCTTCGAGATCCCGATCGACAAGATCGGCGAGGTCATCGGGCCCAAGGGCAAGGTCATCAACGCCATCCAGGCCGAGACCGGCGCCAACATCAGCGTCGACGACGACGGCATGGTCGGCACGGTCGCGATCGCGGCGGTCGACAGCGGTGCCATGGCCGAGGCCGAGCGTCAGATCAAGCTCATCCTCGACCCGCCCACCGCAGAGGTCGGCGCCGAGTACGACGGCCGTGTCGTGAACATCACCAAGTTCGGTGCGTTCGTGAACATCCTCCCGGGACGTGACGGCCTGCTGCACATCTCGAAGCTCGGTGGCGGCAAGCGCATCGATCGAGTGGAGGACGTCGTCGACCTCGGCGACGCCGTCAAGGTGCGCGTCGACGACATCGACCCCAATGGCAAGATCTCCTTGGCATTGGTGGACGACGTCTCCCCAAAAGCGAGTGAGGGTGGCGCCGACGGCGCTGCCCACTCCGACGCCGGCGCCATCGACGGGGCCGACGCCTCGGAGACGTCCGGTGACCGCATCGAGATGAACTTCGCCGAGAGCTTCGACGCCGAGCTCACCGAGACCTTCGGTGACCTCGGCCCGGCTCCGGTGCGTTCCGGCGGCGGCAACCGTGGCGGTGATCGCAACGACCGTGGTGGTCGTGGCGGTTCCGGCGGTGGTCGCGGTGGACGTGGCGGCGGCGGTGGCCGCGGTCGCAGGTGACGGCGAAGCCGCACCTGAGCACTGACGACATCCAGCGGGCGGTGGCTCTGCCACCGCCCGTTGTCGATGTCCGTCGCACCGTGCTGCCCAACGGCGTGCGCGTGCTCACCGACCGGGTGGCCGATGCCGCCTCGGTGACGCTGGCCGTCTGGGCCGGTGTCGGAGGCCGTGACGAGTCCGCCGAGGGCGCGGGTTCGTCGCACTTCCTCGAGCACCTGCTGTTCAAGGGCACCGAGCGCCGCAACGCGCTCGACATCGCACTCGAGATCGACGGTGTGGGCGGCGACATGAACGCCTACACGAGCAGCGAGTACACCGCGTACTACGCACGGGTCCCGGCCTCGGAGTACGACGTCGCGTCCGAGATCCTGCTCGACGTGGTGGCCGAGCCGGCCCTGCGTCCGAGCGAGTTCGACGGCGAGCGAGAGGTCATCCTCGAGGAGCTGGCCGCCGCCGACGACGACCCCGAGGACCTGGTCGGGGTCCGCCTCTTCGAGGCGCTCTTCCCCGGCGATCCGCTGGGTCGTGAGGTGCTGGGCAGCGTCGAGAGCATCGACGCGCTCACACGCGACGACGTCGCGGGGTTCTTCTCGGAGTGGTACCGCCCGGCGAACCTGGTGATCACCGGATCGGGCCTGATCGACCACGACCGCCTCGTCGACGAGGTCGCCGAGCGGTTCGGCGCGGGCCCCTCGGGTGCCACGCCACAGCGTTCGACACCGCCGCCCGCGGTGGCCGCGACCGTGCGTGACGACCGTGGCGGCGAGCTCGCCCACCTGGCGCTCGGTTGGCGGACCCGCGGCGCGCTGCACCCGGACCGCTTCGCGTTGACGGTGCTCAACCACGTGCTGGGCTCCGGCCCGTCGTCCCGACTGTTCCAGACGGTGCGGGAGGAACGTGGCCTGACCTACTCGATCGTGTCGGGCCTGACGCAGTACAGCGACGCGGGTGCGCTCACCGTGCAGTGCGCGACCGGACCGGCCAAGGCGGCGGAGCTGCTCGAGGTCGTCGAGTCGCAGGTCGACGAGCTGCGCAGCAACGGCATCCGACCCGACGAGCTGGACCGTGCGAAGCGGTCGCTGCGCGGCTCGCTGGTGCTCGGTCTCGAGGACCCCAGCTCGCGGGGTGCCCGACTGGGCATCTCCGAAACGGTCCGGGGAGAGGTCGTGCCGGTGGCGCGACACCTCGAGCTGATCGACGCGGTCGGCATCGACGACGTCGCCGCGGCGGCCGCGGCGGTCTTCGGCTCACCCCGTGTCGTGTCGATCGTCGGGCCCGACGGGCTCGCTCACCTGGGCTGAGCCGCCTCGGCTCAGTGCTCGAGCGGGTCCAGGGTGTCGGCCCGGACGACCTCGTCGCGGCTCATCCCGAGCACGAAGAGGATCGCGTCCAGGTACGGGACGTTGACCGTGGTGTCTGCGGCCTCCTGCACCAGCGGCTTCGCGTTGAACGCGATCCCGAGACCTGCGGCGGCGAGCATGTCGAGGTCGTTGGCGCCGTCGCCGACCGCAACGGTCTGCGAGTCGGGGATGCCTTCGTCCTCGGCGAAGGAGAGCATCAGCTCGGCCTTGCGTGCGCGGTCGACGACGCGTCCGAGCACCCGCCCGGTGAGCCGGCCATCGACGATCTCGAGGTGGTTCGCCTCGGCGTGATCGAGCTCGAGCTCCTCGGCGAGCCCGTCGGTGAAGTGGGTGAAGCCACCGGAGACGATGCCGACGCTGTAGCCGAGCCGCTTGAGCGTGCGGACGAAGGTCCTGGCCCCGGGTGTGAGGCGCATGGCGGCCCGGGCGCGGCCGACGGCCGCCAGGTCGAGCCCCTCGAGCAGTGCGACCCGCTCGCGCAACGCGGCTTCGAAGTCGAGCTCGCCGGTCATCGCCCGCTCGGTCAGGGCGCGCACGGCGTCCAGGCAGCCGGCTTCGGCCGCGAGCAGCTCGATCACCTCGTCCTGGATGAGCGTGGAGTCGACGTCGAGCACGACCAGTCGCTTGGCGCGACGCTCGATGCCCTCGGGCTGGATCGCGACGTCGAGGCGGTGGGTGGCGGCGACCTCGCCGAGCAGTCGGTGCAGTGCGATGGGCTCGGCGCCGGTGACCCTGAACTCGTAGGCGTACACCGGGTAGCGGGCGAGTCGGATGATCCGGTCGATGTTGCCGCCCGACGCGGCGATGCCGGCCGCCACCGCACCGAGCTCCGCGGGGGACAACGCGGTCTCGAGCTCGTGGCCGAGCACGGTGACGGCCTCGACGTTGCCCTTGTCGATGCGGGTCGCCGGCACGGGGTCGAGCGACACCTGCAGGTCGTGTGTGGCGGCGAACCCGGCCAGGTCGGCGTCGAGTCGGGCACGGTCGGCCGGCGCGCCGATGACCGCCGCCAGGGTGAGGTGCCCCCGCAGCAGGACCTGTTCGACGTCCTGCACCTCGGCGTCGTGGTCGGCCAGGACGGCCATCAGGTCGATCGTGATGCCCGGACGGTCGGCGCCGGACACCCGCACCAGGAGGGTCCCGTCGGGCAGGTCGGGGTCACTGCTCATGGGAGGTACGGTACGGCCCGCGAGCGGGGTCGCCCGACATCGCAAGGGGGAACGGCATGACGGACGGCACCGGGCTGGTCGAGATCGAGGCAGTGGACGCGGCGGTGCGGATCGTCCGACTGAACCGACCTGACCGGCTCAACGCACTGTCGATCGACCTTGCCGTCGCGCTCGACCAGGCGCTCGCCACGGTCGGGGCCGACAACGCCGCGCGCATCGTGGTGCTCACCGGTGCGGGCCGTGGTTTCTGCTCCGGGCTGGACCTGAAGGACTACGGGATCATCCCCAACATCGACGGCCTGTCGGTGCACCGCATCGCGAGCCGCTCCATGGGCATCTACTCCCAGCTCACCCGGCGGCTCCGGTCGATCCCCCAGCCCGTGATCGCGGCGGTCAACGGCCCGGCGTTCGGCGGCGGCATGTGCCTGGCCCTCGGTGCCGACCTGCGCATCGCGGGGGATTCGGCGGAGTTCAACGCCACGGGCATCGTCAACGGGCTGACGTCGGCCGAGATGGGTGCCGGGTGGATCCTGCCGCGGCTGATCGGATCGGCGAACTCCAACGACCTGCTGCTGACCGGTCGTCGCATCGACGCCGCCGAGGCGCTGCGGATGGGCCTGGTGTCCCGCGTCGTCGATGACGGCGCCCTGGTCGACGAGGCGCTGTCGATGGCGGCGTCGATGTCGAAGTACTCCCACCACGGCCTCGAGGCGACCAAGCAGTCGCTGTGGGTCGAACAGGAGATCTCGAGCCTGCACGCCGCGATCGAGTTCGAGGACCGCAACCAGCTGATGGCCGGCTTCACCGACAACCTGCCCGAGGCGATCCGGGCGTTCGACCAGGGGCGGGACCCGGTGTACCTCGACGAGCCCCGGCGCGACCTCTTCGAGGGCGGCTGACCGACGACCCGACCGGGCCGGCTGACGGGGGCGGCGGATCGAGCCGGCTGACGGCGCCGGCGCGCCGCCGTCGTACACTTCGGTGCCATGGCGATCAAGGTCGGAGTGTTCGGAGCAGGCGGCAAGATGGGCTCGACCGTCTGCCAGGCGGTCACGGCCGACCCCGACCTGGAGCTGGTCGCCGCGGTCGACCCGAGCTATCGCGGCATCGACCTGCGCACGGTCACCGGGGTCGACTCCGAGCTGCGCATCTCGGGTGAACCGGGGGCGTTCGAACGCACCGGCGCGCAGGTCGTCGTCGACTTCTCCCAGCGGGCCGCGTCGGTCGAGAACCTGGCCTGGCTGGCGGCCCACGGGGTGCACGCCGTGGTCGGCACGACCGGCTTCTCCGACGAGGACCTGGCCACCTTCGAATCGGAGTTCACCCGCTCCAACTGCGTGATCGCCCCCAACTTCGCGATCGGTGCGGTGCTCATGATGCACTTCGCCGAGCTGGCGGCGCCCTACTTCGACTCGGCCGAGATCATCGAGCTGCACCACGACGCCAAGGTCGACGCACCGTCGGGCACGGCGATGCTGACCGTGCAGAAGCTGGCCGACGCCTCATCGGAGTGGACCGAGGACCCCACCGAGCACGAGGTGATCGAGGGTGCTCGTGGCGGCGAGGGGCCCTCCGGGATCCGGGTGCACTCGGTGCGCCTCCGTGGCCTGGTCGCGCACCAGGAGGTGCTGCTCGGCACGACCGGTCAGACGTTGTCGATCCGACACGACTCGATCGACCGCACGAGCTTCATGCCCGGCGTGGTGCTCGCGGTGAAGCAGGTCGGCGCTCACCCCGGGGTGACGGTCGGGCTCGACGCCCTGCTCGGCATCTGAGCGGAACCGCTCCGGAGCCTC
Organism: Actinomycetota bacterium; assembly: GCA_030852785.1. Lineage (GTDB taxonomy): Bacteria > Actinomycetota > Acidimicrobiia > Acidimicrobiales > Microtrichaceae > JAFAFN01. Next base: position 82 of record JALYWI010000047.1, on the reverse strand, counting down.
GGCCGCCGGGCGTGCTCAGTCGTCGCCGAGGTCCTCGTCGAGGGTCTCGACACCGCCGATGAGCCCTCGCTTGCCGATGAAC
>JALYWI010000039.1 GCA_030852785.1 Actinomycetota bacterium | reverse complement strand
GTGCTGCGCCGCAGCCCCGCGCAGCCCGAGTTCCACCAGGCGGTGCGGGAGGTGCTCGAGACGATCGCGCCCGTGGTGCGCCGGCGGCCGGAGTACATGCAGCAGAAGCTCGTCGAGCGTCTCGCCGAGCCCGAGCGCCAGATCATCTTCCGCGTCCCGTGGACCGACGACGCCGGTGAGGTGCACATCAACAGGGGCTACCGCGTCGAGTTCAACAGCGCGCTCGGGCCGTACAAGGGCGGCCTCCGCTTCCACCCGAGCGTGACGCTCGGCACGATCAAGTTCCTCGGGTTCGAGCAGACCTTCAAGAACGCGCTCACCGGCTTGCAGCTCGGCGGCGGCAAGGGCGGCGCCGACTTCGATCCCAAGGGTCGGTCGGACTCCGAGATCATGCGGTTCTGCCAGAGCTACATGACCGAGCTCTACCGACACCTGGGCGAGTACACCGACGTGCCCGCCGGCGACATCGGCGTCGGCACTGCCGAGATCGGCTACCTGTTCGGGCAGTACAAGCGCATCACCAACCGCTACGAAGCCGGCGTGCTGACCGGCAAGGGCATCAACTGGGGCGGCGCCCAGATCCGCACCGAGGCCACCGGCTACGGCACCGTGTTCTTCCTGCGGGAGATGTTGGCGACGCGTGGCGACTCGATCGACGGGAAGACCGTGGTCGTCTCGGGCAGCGGCAACGTCGCGCTGCATGCGATCGCCAAGGTCACCGAGCTCGGCGGACGGGTGATCGCCTGCTCCGACTCCGACGGCTACGTCGTGCAGGACAAGGGCCTCGACCTCGACGTGTTGCGAGAGGTCAAGGACGACCGCCGCAGGATCAGCGACTACGCGGATCTCGAAGGCGCCGCCCACCACGTGAGCGACGGCAGCATCTGGGACGTGCCGTGCGACATCGCGATCCCCGCGGCAACCCAGAACGAGCTCGACGCCACCGCAGCGGCGACGCTGATCGGCAATGGCTGCGTGGCGGTCAGCGAGGGCGCCAACATGCCCAGCACCCCCGAGGCGATCCGGCTGTTCACCGAGGCAGGAGTGCTGTTCGGTCCGGGCAAGGCGGCCAACGCCGGCGGTGTGGCGGCCTCGGGCCTGGAGATGCAGCAGAACGCGAGCCGCGAGAGCTGGCACTTCGACGAGTCCGAGACACGGCTCGCGGCGATCATGAGCGACATCCACCAGACGTGCTTCGAGACCGCCGAGGAGTACGGGCAGCCCGGCGACTACGTGCTCGGCGCCAACGTGGCCGGCTTCTGCAAGGTCGCCGACACGATGCTGGCGCTCGGCGTCATCTGAACCTGCCGGTGGCCGGTCCCCTCCCGTCTCCGATGCTGGCGCTCGGCGTCATCTGAGCTCAGCCGACGGCGAGCACCGGTTCGGGTTCGACGATCACGAACCCGCCGGGCGAGAACTCGAGCTGGAACGCCTCACCGGACCCACGGCCGATCAACGCGCCGGCGCTCATCGACGACTTGGTCGTGATCTGCAACCCGGCGGACCAGGCGACCACGGCGTTGGGATCGACGCAGGTGCGCGCCTCGGAGGTGTCGAGCACCACCGGCCAGTCGCTCGCGAGGATCACGGTGCCGGGGCCGGTGAGCGTCACGTTGAACAGCCCACCCGCGGCCATCGCTCCGATGCCGCCCTTGATCATCTGGATGTTCCACTCGATGCTCGCATCGAAGCCGAGCAGCGCCCGCGACGATGCCGAGAGCTGCTCGCCCGGACCGAGCTCGAGCAGGTGCAGCTTCTTGCCGGCGTGCGACACGAACAGCTCGCCGGTGCCCTCACACGTCATCAGCTTCAGTCCCTCGCCCGTCGCCATGGACTTCAGGTACTTCGCCGCTCCGGAGCCCTTGTAGGCGAAGGTCACGTTGCCCTGGAACGCGATCATCGCCCCACGGGTCACCTGGAGCGGAGCACCCAGCGTCACCTTCACCACCGCGGGGTTCTGGCGGGTCATCCGCCCGGTGGTGGCGACCTCCATGTTCTCCGCGGCGAACAGCGTCGACGACCGCAGGTACGACGGCATCTGGTGGGCGACCCCGAAGCCACCGCCGGTGCCCTCGGGCGATGTCGCCGCGGCGGCGTCCGCGGGCGCCGGACCGCCGCCGGCGGGAGCCACGTGCTCGGTCCACGCCGTGCCGTCCCAGTAGCGCTGGAGCGTGGGGTCCTGAGGGTCGGGATACCAGTTCGCGGGCGTGCTCATGGGCTCACCATGCCACGGACACCCCGAGCGACGTCGTGCACCCCACGGCCACGGCGACCCGGCCCCGTCGCTCGCGGGAGGGTGACGACCGCCACAGCACGCGTCGTGCATATACTCCGGACAGGTGTCTGGACAGATGTCCAACCACCTGTCCACACAGTCTCGGGGGTACCGAAAAGTGCGACGCATCGCGTTGGTTCCAGTCATCTGTCTCGCGCTTGTCGCCGGGGCCTGCGGTGCCAGCGGCGACGCTCCCGAGGAGGGTGAGGCGCCGACGACGACCGCCGCGACGAAGGGCGCCGACGACGCGGCGTTCGGCGACCTCGACGAGCTCTGCGGGCCCGGCGACTTCTCGGTCGCCGCGGACGAGGCGGGCTCGCTCGGCGCCGACCAGCTGCGCGTCGGCATCGCCACCGACCGCGCCTCGACGGTGCGGCCCGGTCTCAACAAGGAGATGTGGGACGCGTCGGTCGCGTTCGTCGACTGGTGCAACGAGCAGGGTGGCGTCGGGGGTCTGCAGATCGACCCGATCGAGCTCAGCGGATCGCTCTTCGACGTCGAGGCAGCCATGACCATGGCATGCACGGACGTCTTCGCGATGGTCGGCGGCGGTTATGCCCAGGACAACCTCGAGTTCTCCGGCAAGGACGGCTCCGACTTCCACCGCTGCGGGATGATCGACATTCCCGGCTATGCGGTCTCCCCGGAGAAGGCGGACTCCAACGGCCAGGTGCAGCCGGTGCCGAACCCCGGCACGACCATGGCCAACACGTGGATGCGCGACTTCGCAGCGCTCTACCCCGAAGCCGCCGAGAAAGCCGTGGTGGTCTACGGCGAGCTGCCGGCGCTGGAGCAGATCAAGGACTCGTACGTGACCATGCTCGAGGAGCTCGAGATCCCGGTCGAGGGCACGTTCCCCTACCAGGTCATCGGCGTGAGCGACTGGACGCCGCTCGCCCGTCGCGTCATGGACACCGGCGCGACCACCATGCTCTTCGTCGGTGAACCGGCGAACGCCACCGCGCTGATGGCCAGCCTCTCCCAGCAGGGCTGGGAAGGTCGGCCGCTGTTCGAAACGAACATGTACGACGAGCAGATCTTCGCCCAGGGCGGCGAGGCGGTCGAGGGCGCGGTGATCCGCCTGACGTCGAACCCGCTCGAGGAGGCGGAACGCTGGCCGGCAACCCGGGCCTACCTCGACCTGCTCGCCGACCACGTCGACGACGGCAAGGTGGGCCTGCTCGGCCTGCAGTCGATCAGCGCATGGTTGCTGTTCGTCACCGCGGCCAACGCCTGCGGCGCCGCCAACGACGGGGTGCTCGATCGCACCTGCATCCTCGAACAGGCCGCCGAGCAGGAGGACTGGACCGGCGGCGGGCTGCACGGTCCGACCGATCCCGCTCGCCAGGGCGAGGCCGAGACCTCGAGCTGCGGGATGCTGGTGATCGCGAAGGACGGCACGTTCGAGCGCCTCTACCCGGAGCTCGGCGGCGAGGGCGACGACGTCGGCGGCTTCCACTGCCCCGAGAACGGCGTCAGCCGGATCCCCGACAACGAGGGCAAGGCGGTCGTCGACCCCGATCGGCCGATCTGAACCCATCTGCGTTACGGTCGACCTCTCCTGTTCGGCGAGTGATCGGAGACCCCAGGATGACCACGACCTGCGTGCGCGGCGGCACGGTCTTCGACGGCACCGGAGCCCCGGGGATCCGGGCCGACGTGCTCGTCGTCGACGGGCGTGTCGAACACATCGGTGTCGACCTCGAGGTGCCGGCCGGCGCCGAGCAGATCGACGCCACGGGGTGCTGGGTCACACCGGGCTTCATCGACCTGCACACCCACTACGACGCCGAGATCGAGCTCGATCCCGCCCTGTCGGAGTCGGTCCGCCACGGAGTGACCACGGTGCTGGTCGGCTCGTGCGGCCTGTCCTTCGCGGTCGGTGATCCCACCGACCTGGCCGACATGTTCTGCCGGGTCGAGGGTGTGCCCCGCCAGGACGTCCTGCCGCTGCTGGAACGCATCCAGGACTGGGACTCGCCCACCGGCTACCTCGACCACCTGGACCGCCGACCGCTCGGGCCGAACGTCACGTCGTTCCTGGGCCACTCCGCGATCCGGGCGCACGTCATGGGCCTGGGTCGGTCCCTCGACGAGGACGTCGAGCCCAGCGCCGAGGAGCTCGATCGCATGGCCGCCATGCTCGACGAGGCCCTCGACGCGGGCTACCTGGGCCTGTCGGTCAACACCCTGCCGTGGGACAAGATGGACGGCGACCGGTTCCGGAGCCTGCCGACGCCGTCGGTGTTCGCGAAGTGGTCCGAGTACCGCCGGTTGGGCGGGGTGCTGCGACGCCGGGGTGCCGTCTTCCAGGGCGTCCCCGACATCTCGGGACGTTGGAACGTCGCGCTGTTCATCGCGATGGCCTCCGGCATCGGCCGTGCGCCGCTCAAGACCTCGATCATCTCGATGATGGACATCGACGCCACTCCCGGTGCCCACAAGGTCCTGGGTGCGGTCACGTCGATGGCCCGACGGTTCCTCGATGCGGACGTCCGCCTGCAGTCGCTGCCCCAGCCCTTCCGCCTCTGGACCGACGGTCTCGAGAACCCGGTCATCGAGGAGTTCGGCGCGGGGACCGAAGCGCTGCACCTGGCCGCGACCGCTCGACCCGAACTGCTGCGCGACCCCGACTACCGGCAACGCTTCCGCCGTCAGTGGACCAACCGGATCAAGGGTCGGGCGTACCACCGTGACCTCGGTGAAGCGACGGTCGTGGCGTGCCCGGAGCCGGCGTACGACGGACTGACCTTCGGCCAGATCGCCAGGGCTCGGGGCGTCGACCCCGTCGACGCGTTCCTCGACCTGCAGGCCGAGTACGGCAACGACCTGCGGTGGAGCACGACCGTCGGCAACCGGCACGAGGACTCCGTCGCGTGGATCGTCGCCCATCCCCAGGCGCAGATCGGCTTCTCCGACGCCGGGGCGCACCTGCGGAACATGGCGTTCTACAACTTCCCGCTGCACCTGCTGCGACTGGTGCACCGCCGTGAGGCCGCGGGCCGGCCGGTGATGTCGACGGGCCGCGCGATCCACCGCGTCACCGGTGAGCTCGCCGACTACCTCGACATCGACGCCGGCCACCTGCGAGTCGGCGACCGTGCCGACCTCACGGTCATCGACCCCACCGGACTGGACGACGCGGTCGACACCGTCGTCGAGGCGCCGATGCCGGGTGTGGACTCGCTGCAGCGCCTCGTGAACCGCAACGACCGAGCGGTGCGGGCGGTCATGGTCAACGGGCAGCTCGCCTGGGACGGCGCCGCGCTGACACCCGGCTTCGGGGAACGACCGGGCTTCGGGTCGCTCCTGCGCCGCCGATCGTCGTCGACGCCACCGGCGGCGGTGCGACGCGCCTGGTGACCGGCACCGCCCGACCGCCTGCCGGGAGGGTTCAGCGTCCGGCGAGCAGCTGGTCCCGTGTCCACGCGCCGGCGGGCTTCAGGCGGTCCGGGGTCCACGGGCCGTCGGCATCGCAGGTGTCGGGCAGCCACGCGGCGCCCGTCAGCGGGTCGTCGGAGAAGTTCCACACGACCCAGCTGATCCGTTCCTGCGCCATCAGGTCGACGAAGCGCTGCGCCATCTCGAAGTCGTTCGGCCCGTCGCCGGTGCTCTCCTGTGCACCGAACTCCGAGACGAACACCGGGAGCGCGGCGGATGCCTGCGCCAGCGCGTCGAGGTACGGCTCGCGGAAGTCGGCGGCGTAGAAGTGGAACGTGTACATGAGGTCGTCGTCCGCGATCGGGTCCGCGATGACCTCGGCGGGTGAGCCGCCCTCGGAGATGCCGAACGACGACCACGCCGGGGTGCCGACGAGGATGACCGCGTCGGGGTCGTGGGCCCGGATCGCGGGGATGACCCGCTCGGCGTACTCCTTGATGCGCGACCACGGCACGCCGTTGGGCTCGTTCGCGATCTCGTAGATCACGTTCGGCGACTCCGCGTAGCGCTCGGCCATGCCCGAGAAGAACGAGATCGCGGCGTCGACGTCGGTCATCGGGTCACCCGGGCTCAGCACGTGCCAGTCGATGATCGCGTACCGGTCGAGCGTGATCAGCTGGTCGACGAGGTCGCGGACCACCTGGGTGTAGCCGGCGGGATCGGTCAGGTAGCCGCCCTCGTGCACGTACATCGACGTGCGCAACAGGTCGGCGCGCCAGTCGTCGAACAGCACGCCGAGCGAGGCGGCGGTGAGGCACTGGCCGTACCACTGGAGACCGTGGGTGCTCATGCCCCTCAGCTGCACGACCTGGCCTGCCCGGTCACACAGGTCGGTGCCGCACACCGAGAGCTGACCGTGGCGTTGCACCGCCGGGGCCGACGGATCGATCGTCGTCGTGGGCGCCACGGTGGTGGACGTGGTGGTCGAGGGCGCCCTCTTCGGCGACGTCGTGGTCGACGCCGTCGACGGCGGTCCCACGGTCCCGCTGCCGCAGCCCGCCACGACCGCGAGCACGGCGACGAGCGCGACGGGAACGAGCCGCAGCCGCACCGGTGTCGTCGTCACGGGGCGGTCCGGATGATCGTGACCGCGAAGTCGGCGTCGTCATCGAGGGGCACCAGGTCCCAGGTGCCGAACCGGTGCTCGACGCGGAGGCCGAGGCGTTCGATGTCGGCGTCGAAGCGATCGAGCTCGTAGCTGCCCGTCGTGCGGAAACCGGTCACGATCCGTCCGCCCGGCACCACGTGGGCGGCGACGCGCTCGAGCACCAGCGATTCGGTCTCGGGCGCCACGAAGAGCAGCACGTTCCCTGCGAGCACCGCCAGGTCGAAGGGTGCCTGCTCGGCACCCAGGTCGAAGGTCGAGAGATCACCCACCGTCCAGGTCGGTCCGGGGTGGTCCTCCTCGGCCGCGGCGATCAACGCGGGGTCGACGTCGACACCGACGACGGTGTGCCCTCGGCGGTGCAGCTCCCCACCGAGCCGTCCGGGGCCGCACCCGGCGTCCAGCACCCGGGAACCCGGCGCCACCAGGGCGTCGACGAGTCGGGCCTCGCCCGCCAGATCCGCGCCCTCGGCCGCCATCGTGCGGAACCGCTCGATGTACCAGTGGGAGTGGTCCGGTCCGGTGTCGGTGAACCAGCGGGGGGAGGAGGTGGGTCGACTCTCGTCGTGCATGAAGGTGTCCGTCGGGGGTCGGCGTCCGCGCGAGTCTGCACCAACGAGGGGGTGCCCGTGTGTCGGGACGACGTCAGCTCGCCGACACCGTCGAACGGAACCGCCGCAGACGGAGGCTGTTGCTGACCACGAACACGCTCGAGAACGCCATCGCGGCCCCGGCGAGCATCGGGTTGAGCAGCCCGAACGCAGCGAGCGGGATGGCCGCCACGTTGTACGCGAACGCCCAGAACAGGTTCACCTTGATGGTGCCGAGTGTGCGTCGCGACAGCCTGATGGCGTCGACGGCGGCGCGCAGGTCACCCCGCACGAGCGTGATGTCGGCCGCCTCGATCGCCGCGTCGGTGCCCGTGCCCATCGCCAGGCCCAGATCGGCCTGGGCGAGCGCGGCCGCGTCGTTGACCCCGTCGCCGACCATCGCGACGACCTTGCCCTGCTCCTGGAGCCGAGCGACCAGCGCCACCTTGTCCTCGGGCATGACCTCGGCGGTGACGTCGTCGATGCCCACCTCGGACGCGACCTGGTGCGCGACGGTCCGGTTGTCGCCGGTGAGCAGCACCGGCGTCAGGCCGAGTCCTCGCAGCTGGCCGATCGCCTCGGCGCTCGTCGCCTTGACCGCGTCCGAGACGACCAGCACACCACGCGCCTCGCCGTCCCAGCCGGCCCAGACCACCGTTCGTCCCGTCGACTCCGCGTCGTCGGCGGCCGCCCCCAGCGCCGGGTCGATCCGCAGGCCGTCCTGTTCGAGCAGCGCTCGGCGGCCCACGGCGACGGTCCGCCCGTCGACCCGGCCTCGCACGCCGCGTCCGGCGACGTTCGCGAACTCGCTCACCGACGGCACTGCGCCCACCTCGGCGACGGCGCCGAGCACGATGGCTCGGGCGATGGGATGTTCGGAGCCCGCTTCGAGCGCTCCGGCGACGCGGAGCAGCTCGCTCCGCTCGACGCCCCGGGACGCGACCGCGTCGATCAGGGTCATCTCGCCGGTGGTCACCGTGCCGGTCTTGTCGAGCACGATGGTGTCGACCCGGCGGGTGGACTCCAGCACCTCGGGGCCTCGGATGAGGATGCCGAGCTGCGCGCCGCGCCCGGTGCCGACCAGCAGGGCGGTGGGTGTCGCCAGGCCGAGTGCGCACGGACACGCGATGATCAGGACCGCGACCGCAGCGGTGAACGCCGCGTCGGCGGGGAAGCCAGCGCCGAGCCAGGCGCCGAGCACGCCGACGGCGATCGCGATGACCACGGGCACGAACACACCCGAGACCCGGTCGGCGAGGCGCTGCACGTCGGCCTTGCCGGACTGGGCCTCCTCGACCAGTCGAGCCATACGCGCGAGCTGCGTGTCGGCGCCGACGCGGGTGGCCCGCACGACCAGGCGGCCGCCGACGTTCACGGTCGCGCCGACCACGTCGTCGCCCACTCCGACCTCGATCGGCAACGACTCGCCCGACAGCATGCTGGCGTCGACCGCCGAGCTGCCGGCCGCGACGGTGCCGTCGGTCGCGACCTTCTCGCCGGGTCGGACCACGAAGTGGTCGCCGACGACCAGCTGGTCGCTCGGGATGCGCTCCTCGATGCCGTCGATGCCGCCGCGCAGCACCGCGACGTCCTTCGCGCCGAGCTCGAGCATGGCGCGCAGCGCAGCGCCCGCCCGACGCTTGGAGCGCTGCTCGAAGTACCGACCGGCCAGGACGAACATCGTCACGCCGGCGGCGACCTCGAGGTAGATGTTCGCCGCGCCGTCGGAGGGGCGGACGGTCCACTCGAAGCCGTGTGTCATGCCGGGTTCGCCGGCGGTGCCGAGGAAGAGCGCGTACAGCGACCAGAGGAACGCCGAGAGGGTGCCGACCGAGATCAGGGTGTCCATGGTGGCGGCGCCGTGGCGCAGGTTGAGCCACGCCGCACGGTGGAACGGCCACGCGGCCCAGACGATGACGGGCGCGGCGAGCGTCAGCGACGCCCACTGCCAGTACTCGAACTGCAGCGCCGGGATCATGGCCAGGGCGATGACGGGCACCGAGAGCACCACCGAGCCGATCAGACGTTGGCGGAGCGTCACGAGCTCGGGGTCGTCGGCGCCGTCGACGTCGTCGCCGGTCGCAGCGCCTGCGAGCGCTCTGCTCGGCAGCGATGCGTGGTAGCCGGTCGCCTCGACGGTCGCGATGAGCTGGTCGGTGTCGACCGCGCCGTCGGTGATCACCCGGGCCTTCTCGGTCGCGTAGTTGACCGTCGCCTCGACGCCGTCGAGCTTGTTCAGGCGCTTCTCGATGCGCATGGCGCACGACGCGCACGTCATGCCGTCGATCTCGAGCTCGATGCTGTTCGTCGCGGTGTCGGCCCCTGCGGTCATCGTCCGCCTCCGGGTCGTGCGTGCGTCGCCGAGGCACCGTCGTGCGCCGGCGCGTCCGCGTCGTGCACCGGCTCGTCCGCGTCGTGCACCGGTTCGTCCGTGGCTCCGCTGCGCGCCGGGACGTCGGTGGTCGTGCCGTGCGGCGACGAGTCGGTGGTCGCGTCGTGCGGCGGCTCGTCCTGGGCGCTCCGCGTCCAGTCGTCGACCACCCGGTCGGGCACGACCGCCCCGGCGACCAGGTAGGACGCCCCGAAGACCAGGATCAGCGCGACCACGAAGGTCGCCAGCCTGGCAGGCGCGCTCACGACACCGGCTCGGCGCTGTAACCCGCCTCGTCGACCGCGGCCAGCACCGCTGCCTCGTCGGGCACGCTGGCGCCGCTGATCACGAGACGCCCGGTGGCGGCACTCACCTCGACGGACTCCACCCCGTCGAGTGCACCCACCTCTTCGGCGACCGCCGACTCGCAGTGGCCGCAGCTCATCCCGCTCACCCGGTACTCGGTCGTGGCCATGTCGACTCCCTTCGATCGTTCCGGCACCCTCGGCGCCGCCCTCCATAGATACCCCATAGGGGTATCAGTTTCAAGCCGTGTGTCATCGAGTCGGGATCACGATCGGCGCCCGGAACCCTGCCGTTCCGCAGCGTCGGCCCCGGAGGACTGATCGAGGCGGTGGCTGGGTAGTGGCGAAGGGTCGAGTCGCTCTCGTGGCGGTTCCCACCGGGCGATCCCGCCCCGCCCGTCGCAACAGCGAAAGGATGTCGAGATGCCATCCCCCACCGAAGTTCCGAGCGGCGACGACACGCTGACGGTCGTCGACGTGCCCGAACGTGGACGGTTCGAGCTGCGCAACGCCGACGACGTGCTCGGCTACGCCGACTACCGCTCGGTCGGCGACGACACCGTCGAGATGCCCCACACGGTCATCTCACCCGCGCACCGGGGCAAGGGGCTCGGTGACGTGCTCGTCGAGGGCGCCGTCCGCCAGCTGAACGAGCGGCACGTGACGATCGTCCCGACGTGCTGGTTCGTGGCCGAGTACCTCGAGCGCCATCCCCAGCAGCGCTGAGATGGGTGCCTCGCACAACTCGCAGCGCATCGACGCCCCCGTCTCGCGGGTGTTCGCGCAGCTGCTCGACGCGACGTCCTACCCGGAGTGGCTGGTCGGCGCACAGGCGATCACGCACGTCGACGAGCGTTGGCCGTCGGTCGGCGCGTCGTTCCACCATCGGATCGGCGCCGGGCCGTTGCGACTGCCGGGGTCGACCACGATCGTCGAGCTCGTCCCGGACAAGACCCTGGTCCTCCGGGCCGGCATGGGTCCCCTCGGTGAGGCCGAGGTGCGCTTCGCGCTCGAGCCGGACGGCGCCGCGACCCTCATCGAGATGGACGAGCGCCCGTCCCGGGGCATCGTGAAGCTCACCGACCGCGTGAGCGGTCCGGTCGTGCCGATGATGCTGTGGGGACGCAACCACGCGTCGATGGACCAGTTCGTCGAGCTCGCCGAGCGACCGGCCCGCCACTGACGACCGGGCCGGCGCCGTCAGAAGACGGCGTCGTCAGAAGAGGGCGTGGTCAGAAGATGGCGTCGTCAGAAGACGGCGTCGACGTCGTGGCGGACGATCTGGTCGATGTTGCGCTCCGCCAGCGCCGCGATCGTCAGCGACGGATTGGCGCACGCCGTCGAACCCGGGATGAGCGCGCCGTCGTTGACGTACAGGCCCGGCTGACCCAGCACACGTCCGTACCGATCCGTCACCTTGTCGAGCACCGCGCCGCCGAGGGGGTGGAACGTCGTCGGCTCGTCCGCCGTCATGTCGATCGCGCCGATCGAGCCGGCAGCCCTCCCGAGCTCGGTGATGCGCCGACGTGCCGCGGCCATCGCCAGCCCGTGCGCGCCGGGAGGGAAGGTCAGCCGCGACTCGTCGCGCGCCGGGTCGTAGCTGAAGCGGCCGTGGCCGTCGGGGATGAAGATCCCGATGGTCTCCATGACGTGCGCTTCGAACGGGAGCGGGATCCCGGCGAAGATGACCGTCAGCGGGCCGTCCGGATTGTCCCAGTCGAGGGACGCCATGCTGGCCGGGCCACCCTGCATGGTGCCCATCGGCGTCGACAGGATCTGGGTGGTGAGCAGGTCGCCGTTGGTCGACCACCACTCCCCCACGTCGTCGGGCAGGTCGGTGATGTCGCCGCGACCCGCCGCTCGCACCAGCAGCTTCGTCGTGTTGGGCGAACCGGCACACATGAAGACGGCGTCAGCGGTGAGCTCGACGTGCTCGTGCACGACACCGTCGGTGTCGAGACGATCGGTCGACACGACCCACCGACCTGCGGCGTCGCGTCGGAGCTGCTCGACGCGGTGCAGCGGCAGCAGCTCGACGCGGCCCGTCGCCTCGGCGGCCGGCAGGTAGTTCGTGTCGAGCGAGCGCTTGCCCGGCCCGTTGACCCCGTAGATCACGTCGCCCGTCGAGATGACCGGCGGCTTCTCGCCACGCAGCTCCTGACGCACGACGTCCCAGTCGATCGGCATCGGCACGCCGTGGGCATCGGGCAGACCGGCGGCACGCACGTGCTCCGCGAAGCGCCGGCTCGAGGAGTACCGCGGGTGGGCCAGCACGTCGTCGGGAATGGGGCTCGCACCGAGGTGCTGTCGCACCAACGGGTACCAGCGCTGCTCGAACTCCTCGTAGTCGAGCGAGTTCGGCATGACCCGGTCGAAGAGGTCGCCCCTGGGCTGCACCGACATGCCGTGGTACGGCAGTGAGCCGCCGCCCACCGCGGCGGCGCAGACCACGTCCATGCCGTCGCCGCGGATCCGCTCGAGCAGTCCCGTGTAGGGCTGCCACGGCAACGAGGGGATGAGGTTGCCCGCAGCGGTGTTGCCGGGGTCGAGCCACGACACCCGACGGTCCGGTTCGAACATCGTCGGGAACGCGCCGTAGGTGCCGCTGGCCCAGCGGCGACCACGTTCGACCAGCGTCACGTCGACGCCCCGCTGCGCGAGTCGCAGCGCGGTGATCGAGCCGCCGAAGCCGGTGCCGATGACGACCACCCGGCGGCGCTCCTCACGTCGCGTCGCCACCACCGCCGGAGGCGCGCAGGCCGCGAGGAGCCCTGCGCCCATCGCCGCCAGACCACCGCCGAGCACGCCTCGCCGTGTGACCACCCGCGCGCCGTCGCCGCCCCGTCCTGTCCATTGCATCGCTGGTCTCCCGCCGAGAGAAGTCCGGGCACGCACCCGCCCGATCGGTCCGGGAGGGTACACGGGGCGCTGGTCTACGCTCCACCGATGGCCGAACTCGAGACCGTCAAGGTTGCCAAGGAGGACGGGGTGGCGTGGGTGACCCTCGCCCGCCCCGAGGTGCGCAACGCGATCAACCAGAAGATGCAGGACGAGCTGCGCGAGTTGTGGCGAGCGTTCCGCTACGACGACGACGTCCGCTGCATCGTGCTCGCCGCCGAGGGCGAGTCGTTCTGCACCGGGATCGACCGTGGCGAGGCCATCTCCGAGGAGAACAACGAGGCGATGACGAAGGGCAAGTACCCCGGCTATCCGACGCCGTGGATGTACGACGACCCGGGTCGCGACGTCGGCCCGAAGGCGTGCGACCTGTGGAAGCCGGTCATCGCCGCGGTGCAGGGCATCGCGTGCGGCGGCGCCTTCTACATGCTGGGCGAGACCGAGTTCATCATCGCCTCGGACGACGCCACCTTCTTCGACCCGCACGTCACCTACGGGATGACGGCCTCGTTCGAACCGATGCAGATGCTCTCGAAGATGCCCTTCGGCGAGGTCATGCGCATGTCGCTCATGGGGGTCCACGAACGGCTGTCGGCCGAACGGGCACGCGAGATCGGCCTGGTGTCCGAGGTCGTGCCGCGCGACGAGCTGCTCGAACGTGCCGGCTGGGCCGCACGGGTCATCGCCGACTCACCGGCCCTCGCGATCCAGGGCACGATGCGAGCCATCTGGACCGCCCGTGAGCTGTCACGTGCGCAGGCGATCGACATGGCGAACCTGTTCACCCGCATCGGCAACGACGCCGAGGCGTTCCGCGAGGGCCAGGAGCGCTTCTCGTCGGGCAAGCGCCCGGAGTGGCGCACACGCTGACACTGCGCCCGTCGCCGGTTCACCGGTGTACATGTGGACCGGTCGACGGGGTGACCGGTCCTCCGGGGTGACCGCGGCGATCGACGACAGCGATCACCCTCGGAGGACGGACGGTCGGGCGTCGGTCAGTCGGTCTCCGGGTGGCCCTGCCGTTCACGGGCGGGCGCGCCGGAGGACTCCTCCTCGAAGCGTTCGGTCGCCTCGTCGTCGTCGCCGGTCTGGCGGTCGATCGTGTCCGCCAGCTCCTGGTCCTCGGCGACGGCCTGCCCGAAGGACTTGTCCTCGTAGCCGGGCTCGTCGTACTTGGCGTCGGGGTCGGTCCCGGTGGCTGTGTCCTGGCCCGCGGGAGGGGTGGAAGGTGTGGATTCGGTCATGACCGACCGGTTCCCCCCGCTCCGGTCGCTGAAACGAGGGAGCGCTCCGAATCGGCCGATGGTCTCGCAGCGGCGGGCCGCTCGGACCCAGCTCGGCCCCGCTGGTCATCCACGGGTGTTCATCATCCCGCGATCGGTCTCGAAGCCGTGCTTGACCCCCCAGACGGCGGCCTGCACCCGGTTCTCGAAGCCGAGCTTGCGGTAGAGGGTGCGGATCCGGCTCTTCAACGTGTTCGGGCTGATGTAGAGGCGCGTCGCGATGGCGTCGTTGTCGTAGCCCTGGGTGATGAGCGCCAGCACCTCGGCCTCTCGCTCGGTCAGGTCGTGCAGCTGCCCCGGCCAACGTCGACGGTTGGGTTCGCTGCGCTCCGGCGGGGCGCTCACCACCGTCTCACCCTTGGCGATGCGCTCCACGGAATCGGCCAGCTGCTCGCCCGAGAGCGCCTTGGACAGGTAGCCCGCGACACCCATCTGGCGGGCCTTCTCGATCAGCGCAGGATCGAAGTTCGACGTGAACACCGCGACGTGGCCGACCAGCGGATCGAAGATCGCGCGCTGCACGGCGCCGGTGTGGACCTCACCCGATCCGAAGACGTCGAAGAGCAGCACGTCCACGGGCTCCGTGGGTTGTTCGTCCGCGAGCAGCTCGACCAACTCGATGCGGTCGGCGTACGGCGCGAGCATCGCGGCCACGCCGCGGACGACGACCTCGTAGTCGTTCTCGATGGACACTCGCAGCGGTCTGGTCGTCATCTCGGCCTCCGATTCCACCTTCCCTTCCCCACGGACACCACAGGGCAAACGGCCTGGATCGGCAGGGGTTTCGTGCGGGGCAGTGACGGGGAACACTTCTCTCGCGGGCAGCGACACAGGAATCCGGGAGCCGACGATGCAGCACGAACTCATGATCCCCAGGGCATGCGACGTCATCGAGGTCGCCGTCGAAGAGGCTGGCGACGACGGTGACTGCACCTTGATCATCCGCTCCGTCGGCCGGCGCGGCGAGCAGGTCCGACGCATCGGGGGCCCACGAGCCACCGTGCAGCATGCCGCCACCGCGGTCGCCCGGCACTACGGACTCACGCGCGACGGTCACCGCCGCTGGCTGGCCCCGGTCCCGACAGCGAGCGCCGAGCCCCTCGCGGGCTGAGCACCCCCGGGACGCGACGCCCGCTCAGTCGCCGGCTGATTCGAGCGCCGGGTACCGACCGTCGCCGCGCAGGCGTTCGACCAGGTGCACCGCGTTGCGGACCATCGTCGAGGTGGTCGTCGCCGTCTTCTCGGGGATCTCGTCGAGGTCCTTGAGGTCCACGCCACCCATCGCCTCACCCACCCAGTAGGTGGCGGCGCCGGGCGCCAACGAGAACCCGCAGTCGTTGAGTCCCTGGAAGGTCTCGGCGATGACGTGGTGGGCACCGTCCTCGTTGCCGACGACCGCCACCATCGCGACGCGGTCCACGGTGCGCATCTGCCCGCGCTCGTCGGTGTCGGAGAGGAACGCATCGAGACGCTCCAGCACCACCTGGCACACACTCGCCGGATGACCCAACCAGATGGGTGTGCCGAGCACCAGCACGTCCGCCGCGAGCAGCGCCGTCCGGATGCGGGGCCATCCGTCGCCGGCGCCCTCGTCCGCGGTCACGCCGAAGGCGACGTGCTCGTCGACCACCCGCAACGTGGTGCCGACGTACCCTCGGGACTCGAGCTGCGACGTCACGCTCGAGAGCAGCACGTCGGTGCTCGACGACTCCTCGCCGGACTTCAGCGAGCAGTTGAGTGCGAGATAGCGGTGCGGTTCCTCGGTCATGGCGATGCCTCCTGGCGTCTCATATGTGGTCGGGTCGGTCGGGTCGGGTCGGTCGGGTCGGTCAGGCGGAGGAGCGGGGGTCGGGGTCGGCCGCACGGAGGACGGGGACGGTCCGACCCCCCAACGTGATCCGGCGACCGTCACCGTCACCGTCGAACAGCTCGTCGTCGAGGTGCATCGGCACCCCCTCCGGTGCGGTCACCTCGAGGGTCGTCGCCCGAGTGCCGCCGAGCACTTCGAGTCCCGTGCCGTCGGCCGTGCCGTCGATCGTCGAGCGCAGCAGCTCGAGGCACGACTCAGAGATGCACACGACGTCGAGCCACCCGTCGTGGGGGCTCGCGGACGGCGCGAGCGGCAGGATCGGCCCGACGGTCGGCACGTTCATCACCTCGACGGCGAGGTACGTGCCGGAGCGGTCCTGGCCGTCGACGACGAGCGACCACCACGACGGCTCGGCACGATCGAGCACCTCCATCAGGTGCTGTCGCCCGTGTTCGTTCCCGTCGTCGGTCTGCTCCGGTGCATCTTCCGCGGATGCGAGCGCCGCTGCGACGAATCCGCCACCGAAGGACTCGACGAAGGGCCGGGGTGGGTCGACCCCCTCGACGAGTGCGACGTCGACGTCCACGACCCGCCGGGTCGCGCCGTCCCAGGCGGCGACCTCGGCCCACGGATCGTCCACGTCGAGGCCGAGGGACCGGGCGATGTTGTTGGCGGTGCCCAGGGGCAGCAACGCCACGGACGGATGCTCGGACCCGTCGAACGCCAGCGACGTGACGATCTCTCGCACGGTCCCGTCACCACCGGCGACCACGAGCAGGTCGGCGGAACGCTCCCGCACCTGATCCATCCATCCGTCGTCGGTCCCGACGAGTGTCGGGACGTGGCCGTGGCGACGGGCGACCTGTTCGATCTCGTCGCCGTGGCTGCCTCCGCCGGCGGAGGGATTGTGCACGATCAGCAGTCGCACGTCAGTCCGTCCCGAGGTGTCCGAGCACTCCGTCGAGCGCCCGGAGGTCGAGCTCCGTACGGCGTTCTCCCAGGGGTTCGAGCACGGTGACGGTCGCGTGGCCGTCGCGCAGCAGGGCCACGTCGGTGTCGGCCGCGGCGCGTTCCTGCGGTTCGGAGTAGCGCAACGACACGTACCCGGCGCCGGTCTCGGTGACGTTGACGGTCACCGCGCCGAACGGCGCCAAGCGGGCCTGCTCGAGTCCTCGGAGCTGCGCCCGCGGGACATCGGGGATGTTCACGTTGAGCGCCAGCCCCGGATGGCGGTCCCATCTCGACCCGGACAGCACGGCGCGGACGACGTCGGCGACCGTCGCCCAGTTCGTGCCGTGACCGCGGGTGTCGAGCGAGAACGCGATGGTCGGCACGTCGTGGGTGGCCGCGGTCAGCGAGGCGCCGACGGTGCCCGAGTGCAACACGGCGTGCCCGGTGTTCGGACCGTGGTTCACGCCCGAGAGCACCACGTCGGGCACACGCCCGAACGCGCCGCTCATGGCCGAACGAACGATGAAGGCCGGCGCAGCCTCCAACGAGACGCACCGGCCCTGGACTCCTTCGAGCTCGGTCTCATCGACGAGCAGACGACCGTCGGACTCGACCGCGGTCAGCGAGGCGCTGGCGCCGCTGCTGTCCCATGACGGGGCGGCGACCAACACCTCGAGACCCGACTGCTCGGCGCACGAGGCCAGCACCCTGATGCCGGTGCTGGTGACGCCGTCGTCGTTGGTGATCAGCGCCAGCACCGGATCAGCACCCGGGGCGCACGACGATCAGCGGCGACGGGTGACGACGGCGGGTCCGCGTCACGACCGAGCTGCGGCCTTCGTGGAGCGGGCGCCGCTCTTGGCCGCGCTGCGCGTGGAGCTCGCACCCTTGCGTGCGGCCCGGCCGGTGCTCGTCGCGGCGCGCTTCGCGGTCGAGCGGGTGGTGTCGGCACCCTTGCGGGCCGAGGTGGCGGCACCCTTGGCACCGGCGGTCGCGGTCCCAGCGGTCGTCGTCGCGCCGCGAGCCGCGGTTTCGGCGGTGCGCTTCGCGCCACGGCCGGCTGCCACGGCCACGTCGGCCGCTTCGTCGGCGGCGTCGCGTACGTCGATCGCCTGGGCACGTGTGCGGGTGGAGCCGACCGGCGAGGGTGCTGCCCCGCCGATTCCCGGCACCAGACCGACCGCGCTGCGGACCACCGACACCGATCCCTGCGCCACGCCGCGGACCGTGTCCCCGACCATGTCGGCAGCGCCGGCCATCAGGCCCGCCACCAGGTTGAACGGCGGTGTCTGCGGCAGCCGCGGATGGGGGCGGGTCGGCGCGACCGTGCGGACCCGCTCCATCGCGTCACCCAGGTCCTGGAGCTCGTTGCGGCCCAGCTCGTCACGCACCTTGGGGAAGTAGTCCGACTCCTCCTCCTCGACGTGATGGCGCACGTTCTCCATCAGCACCGACACCTTCGCGTCGAAGCGCTCGTCCTGCGGGTCCATGTCCTTGAGCTCCTGGAGCTCCCACTTCACGATGTGGTGCTCCTCGATGCTCTCGAGCGCGATGTCCTCGGTGTCGGGCACCGTGGCCCGGGTCGCCGGGTAGAACAGCTGCTCCTCGACGGCGGCGTGCCGTGAGAGCTCCTCGATCATCCGGTCGACCAGGCGACGCTTCTCGACGTACGCCCGATCGCCCGCCTGCTCGAAGCGGCGGAAGAGATCCTCGACGGTCTTGTGGTCGTTCTTCAACAGAGTGATGGCGTCCATGGAGGATCGCTACCCCAAGTCGTTGCGCGCCAACCGGTTCCGGGCCCGGTGTGACGAGAAGCTCACCGGCGCCTCACGCACTCCGGAGGCGATCCTCGCTCGATCACTCCGGGCGGACACCCGGGGGCGCCTGCCCGGTGGCGAGCTCCCAACCGCTGGCGACCAGCCGATCGCTCACCACCCGCGCCACGCCCACACCGATGCCCGCGGCGATCGACCAGGTGATCGCCTCACCCCATCCGATCTCCCGGTCCGCCGGGTTCAGCGGTGGCTCGTGCTCAGACGGCGAGAACCTGCCCCACGCCAACCCCAGCACCTTGCGGACCACGACGCCGGCGAGCAGCCCGCTCGCGGTCGACAGCACCTTCCACTCGACCCTGGCGGCGCGTCCGTCCTTCTTGGCGGATCGGAGGAACTTGAGGAGGAACATCATGATCGGGCCGTACCCCGTGGCGGTGTGCTCCACGCCTGCGCCGTTTCGGGGTGTTCGGACCGAGGGTACGTGGCCGGGCATGGACGACCCGGCTGCGGACGCACCCACCATCGACGACTTCGGGAGCGCGCTCGACCGAGCGGGACACACCTTCGCCGTCGCGGAGTCGCTCACCGGCGGCAGTCTGTCCGTCAGGTTCGCCGCGGCGGCCGACTCGTCGTCGTGGTACCGGGGCGGGGTCGTGGCGTACTCGCGTGCGGTGAAGCACCGACTGCTGGGTGTGCCGATGGGCCCGGTGGTCAGTGAGACGGCCGCCGCCGCGATGGCCGAGGGTGTGTGCCGCGTGCTCGATGCGGACGTGTCGCTCTCGGTCACCGGCGCCGGCGGTCCTGATCCGCAGGACGCGCAGCCGCCGGGCACGGTGTGGATGGCCGTGCACGACCGCACGACCCGGGCGACCCACACCCGGCAGGTCCGCTTCGACGGCGACCCCGAGCAGGTGGTCGAGGCGACCTGCGGGAACGCCGTGGACTGGCTGCTCGAGCACTGGACGTCCGAGCGCTCCGACGTGGTGAACCCCGCCACATGAGCCGCCTGCTGCCCTTCGGATCCCCCTACCGCCACGGCTTCGCACGGATCGCCGCAGCCGTGCCGTCGATGCGGGTCAGCGATGTCGACACCAACGTCGAGCACTCACTCGAGCTGTTGGCCCAGGCGCACGAGGAGCGGGTCGCGGTCGTGGTCTTCCCCGAGCTCGGCATGACCGGCTACTCGGCGCAGGACCTCTTCCACCAGGAAGCGCTGCTGGACGCCGCCGTGCAGGGACTCGACCGGGTGCGCGCCGCCACGACCGACGCGCTGCCGCTCGCCGTCGTCGGGCTCCCCCTGCGCGTCGGGCACCAGCTCTTCAACACCGCGGCGGTGCTCCATCGCGGTCGGGTCCTGGGTGTCGTGCCCAAGAGCTTCCTGCCGAACTACCGCGAGTTCTACGAGGCACGTCACTTCAGTGCGGCCCGTGACTCGACGACCTCGGTCGTCGAGCTGTTCGGGGAGCAGGTCCCCTTCGGCACCGACCTGCTCTTCGTCGCCGACGACGTCGACGACCTGGTCGTCGGCGTCGAGATCTGCGAGGACCTCTGGGCGCCCATCCCGCCGAGCAGCCGACTGGCCCTCGCCGGCGCCACGGTGCTCGTCAACCCGTCGGGCAGCAACATCACCGTCGGCAAGGACGACTACCGCCGCGAGCTGTGCGGCACCCACTCGGCCCAGACGATCTCTGCCTACGTGTACGCGGCAGCGGGAACCGGTGAGTCGACGACCGACCTGGTGTGGGACGGCCATGCGCTCGTCGTCGAGAACGGCACGCTGCTGGCCGAGTCCGAGCGGTTCTCGACCCGGTCGCAGCTGGTGGTCGCGGATGTCGATCTGGGCCGCCTGATCGCCGATCGGCTGCGCATGACGAGCTACGCCGACGCGACGGGCGACCTGCGCGACCAGCTCCAGGTCCGTCGGATCGGATTCACACTCGACGTGCCGGCCGAGGCGATCGAGCTGCGCCGCGAGGTCGGCCGGTTCCCCTTCGTGCCCGCCGACGCCGCGGCGAGGGACCGACGGTGCAGTGAGGTCTACGCCATCCAGACCCACGGTCTGGCGACCCGTCTGCGCTCGACCGGCATCGAGAAGGTCGTCCTCGGGGTGTCCGGCGGTCTGGACTCGACCCAGGCGCTGCTCGTCGCGGCGCGGTGCATGGACCTGCTGGGTCTGCCCCGCAGCAACGTGTTGGGCTACACCCTGCCGGGCTTCGCGACGAGCGAACGCACCCGGCGCGACGCCCACCTTCTGATGGAGGCACTCGGGGTGAGCGCCGACGAGATCGACATCCGCCCGGCCGCCGAACAGATGCTGCGCGACATCGACCACCCCGCGTCCCGCGGCGAACCCGTCTACGACGTCACCTACGAGAACGTGCAGGCAGGGGCGCGGACCTCGGTGCTGTTCCGGTTGGCCAACCAGCACGGGGCGCTCGTGGTGGGCACCGGCGATCTCTCGGAGCTCGCGCTCGGGTGGTGCACCTACGGCGTCGGTGACCAGATGTCGCACTACGGCGTCAACGCGTCGGTGCCCAAGACGCTGGTCCAGCACCTCATCCGATGGGTGGCCGAGCACGAGACGTTCGCCCCGGAGGCGAGCGCGGTGCTCACCTCGATCCTCGGCACCGACATCTCTCCGGAGCTGGTCCCCGGCGACGTCGGCGACGAACCCGGCGCCGGCCCCCACCAGCGCAGCGAGGACGTCGTGGGTCCGTACGAGCTCCAGGACTTCCACCTGTACCAGGTGCTGCGCTTCGGCTACCTGCCGTCGAAGGTCGCGTACCTGGCCGGACGTGCCTGGTCGGACCGATCGACCGGGCGGTGGCCCGACGCCATCGCGGACGAGGACCGCCACGAGTACGACACCGCGACCATCTGCCGATGGCTGCGCGAGTTCCTGCACCGGTTCTTCACCACCAGCCAGTTCAAGCGATCGGCGATGCCGGACGGGCCCAAGGTCGGCTCCGGTGGTTCCCTCTCACCCAGAGGTGACTGGCGGGCACCGAGCGACGGCACCGCAGCGGTCTGGCTCGCCGAGCTCGACGCGCTGGTCGAGGAGTTGGGCCTCGACCTCGCCCGCGACGCGACCGACTGACCGCTCCCGCTGACGCTCGACCGCGCCGGCCGGCGGACCGACCAGGCGACGCTCGACCAGCCGAAGCGCAGGCGCCCGTCAGCCCCCGGGTCCCGAGGCGGGCACGAAGCTGAACTTCCCGTCGGCCTCGAGCACGCCGAGTGCGATGTCGTCGAGTCGGCCGTAGCCGGACTCCCGTGCCTCGCCCAGGAGGTCGTCGAGCCGCAGTCGCTCCTCGCGGAGACGCTCCATGTCCGGTTCGCCGTCGCGCAGCACGATCACGGCCTGTCCGCTGAGGATCCGGTCGGCCCTGCGGGAGCGGCGCGCGAGCAGGTCACCGATGATCATCCACACCACGAAGGTCGACACCACGATCACCGCACCGGTGACCGACATGTCCTCCTGGGTCACCCCCTGCTGCACGAAGTCGCCCAACACCACGATGATGAGCAGCTCCAGCGGGCTGATCTCGGTGAGGGACCGCTTGCCGGTCCCTCGGACCACCAGCCACAGGAACCAGTAGATGATCGTCGCTCGGATCACGAGCTCCATGAGGACCTCCTCGGGTCAGGGCAGCACCCAGGTTCGGAACTCCACCTCGACGGGCGGTCCGCCCGGCTCCGCCACCCGGACCGTGCCCGTCTCGCCGGAGTGGACGTTCGGTTGCAGCCGGGCGTCGAGATCGACGGCGAACCGGGTCGCGTCCGGGTCGATCTCGAACCGCCAGGTGTCGTCGACGCCGTCCGAGGTGGCCGACTCGGGCTCCGGGTCCAGGCCGTTCTCGTCGAACATCGCCAGGTAGTCGCTGGTCACCCGGACCTCGAGCTGCTCGGGCAGCGTCGATCCGTCGGCGGCGCGCACCTCGATCTCGAACGGTGTCGAGATGCCGGGGCGGGTGGCCTGGGCGTAGGTGACCTGCACCTCGAAGCGGTCCGACGACGCGGTCACCTCTCGCGTGCGCAGTCCCGCCACGCCGAGCAGCGCCGCAGCGACGACACCGAAGACCACCAGGTAGATCAGCACCCGCATCGCCTGCTCGAACCTGGTCCACCCCGGCCCCGGCTGCTCCGGCGCCGTCGAGTGCTCCACGGCGCGCGCGCCGGCCTGCTCGGGCGTCGACGCCGGGTCAGCGGCTGTCGTCGCCACCGTCGCCGTCCTCGAGGAGTCGCACCAGGGCACGTTCGCCGCGTGAGAGGTGCTCGGTGCGGCGTGCGCTGCTCCACGCGGCCCGCAGGCGCTCCTCGTCCAGGTCGTCGGTGAGCCGGGGGTGCACATAGGCGCGCCGACAGACCGCGCGGGTGTTGTTGAGGCGTTGCGCGGCGGCATCGACCGCGGCGACGACGTCGGACTCGCCCAGCGGGCCCTCGGCTTCGACCAGGTGCTCGAGTGCGGCGACCGACCCGCCCCAGGTCCGGAAGTACTTCACCGTCGTCTGCGGCCCGACGATGTCGGCCAGGTACTCGTTGCAGTCCGACGAGTCGACCCGCACCGGGAGCCCGTCGGTCCCCCGGTAGGTGAAGAGCTCGCGGCCACCGAGCTCGTGACAGGCCCGGACCGCACGGGTGAGCCGCCGGTCGCGCACGTCGACGTCGAACTCCGAGCCGCCCTTGCCGATGAAGCAGAACGTCATCTCGCCGGAGCCGAAGCTGACCTGGTCCTCCTCGAGGGTCGTCAGGCCGAAGGTCCCGTTCTCGCGGCGGTACTCCTCGTTGCCGACCCGGATGAGGGTCTCGTCGAGCAGCGCGATGACGAGTGCGATCACCTTGCGGGGCGGGAGCCCGCTGCGACCCAGGTCCTCGTTCACGACCGCTCGCACCTGTCCGAGGGATGCGCCGAAGGCGGCGAGCTGTTCGAACTTCGCCTCGTCCCGCACCGTTCGCCAGCGGGGGTGGTAGCGGTACTGCTTGCGGCCCCGGGCGTCGCGGCCGGTGGCCTGGAGATGTCCGAGCTCGTCGGAGCAGATCCACACGTCGGTCCATGCCGGCGGGATCGCCAGCGACTCGATACGGCTCTTCGTGCCCGCGCCGACCGGCGCCGTGCCGGACGCGCGGGTGTACCGGAACCCTCGGCCGCACCGGGTCCGGTGGATGCCCGGCTCGGTGTCGTTCACGTAGCGCAGCCCGGCTTCGGCTGCGGACCGTGGCCCTTCGTCGATCAGGTCGACGGAGTCGAACGCCATGATGTCGCCATGTCGGTCAGAGGCCTTCGGCGGACAGGGCCGGGCCGAGCTCGTCGACCCAGAAGTCGAGGAAGCCGTGCTGGTCGTCACCGATCTGGTGGAAGTGGAGGTGGTCGTAGCCGGCATCGACGTAGGTCGAGACCTGCTCGAGCACCGGCTCGACCGACGGGCCGCACGCCATGTGCTCGGTCGTCTGCTCGATCGAGAGCACCGAGGTCGCCTGCTCGAAGTGCGTCCACGTCGGCAGGTCCTGCGCGAGCTGACCCGGCAGCCCGGCGTTCGGCCATTGCTCGTGGACCGTCGCGCGGGCAGCGTCTGCGTCCTTGCCCCAGCAGAGCGTGACCTGGCCGACGCGGGGGCCCGTGCCGCCCGCCCCGGCGTACGTCGAGAGCAGTTCCGGATCGGGGCTGGTTCCCCAGTAGCCGTTGGCGTCGGCCGCGAACTGCTCGGC
>JALYWI010000037.1 GCA_030852785.1 Actinomycetota bacterium | reverse complement strand
GCGCGGCGCGCATCGACAGGGCATCGTCGATCGAGCAGCCGCGCGATCCTTCCGCAGCTCGGGCGCGCAGCCACGATCCCCAGGATCGTGAGGCGCCGAGGTCGTGGTCGACGAGCAGGTCGCGACGCAGGAGCGTCGCGTCGGATTCCCACAGCACCAGGTTGCTCACGCTGCGTCGTCGCAACGCGGCGCCCACGACATCGCGGCGGTCCGAGACGAAGCGGTCGTGGGCGAAGGGACGCGTCGTCCCAGTGACCCAGCCGGTCTCGTCGTCCAGGAGCGTCGCCGCCCTGGTGCAGACCTCGGGCCGCGGCACCGCTCGTCCGGAGACGAGCAGCACGGCGTCGCTCTGCGCGGCACGGGTGGCGTCGTGGAGGGCCAGGCCGATGTCCGCGTCGCAGTGGACGGAGTCGACGAGCGACGCCATGCCCTCGACGCGTGACGCGTCGGTCGAGATCACGATCGTCGGCCCCGCCAGTCCGGCGAGCGCGACGGTCGACCGTGCGATCTCGGCGGGTTCGTCGCCGATCCTCACGATGGTGGTGACGGCCGGTCCGGCATCGTCGGGCAGTGTGACCCGTCGCATCGTGCCGTGCCCGGCGCGTGTGCCGAGCAGTGCGGCGAGCAGTGGCGCACAGCTGCACAGCAGTGCGACGGCGATGCCGGCCGCGGCGATCCGCTGGTTCCCGGGCGCCACCGCGACGACGGCCCCCGCGAGTGCCAGGGTCACGAACACGGCGAACGCCCCGGCCACAGGGCCGAGGCGTTCGCTCATGCTCGAGGGTCGATCCGACCGGGTCAGACCTGTGCCTGACGCTGGCGGGACCTGGCGACCAGTGCGATGGTCGCACCGGCGATCAGCAGGATCGCACCGACCACCACGAGCGGCAGCGAGGAGCCGCCGGTCAGCGCGAGGGCCCGGGACTGGCTCTTCCCGGCGACGGACGGACCGTCGGGGTTGATGCTCGTGCGGGTGACCGCCTCGTTCGCCACCTCGGGGGAGATGGTGGTCGAGGTCGTCGAGGCCGTCGTCGAGGTCGGACCCTCGGTCGTCGTCGGGCCTTCGCTGGTCGTGGTCGGTTCGGTGGTGGTCGTCGACTCGGTGGTGGTGGTGGCCTCGGTCGTGGTCGTCGGCTCGGTCGTCGTGGTCGACTCCGTCGTCGTCGGCTTGGTGGTCGTCGGCTTGACGGTCGTCGTGGGCTTCTGGGTGGTCGTCGTCGTCTTCTGCTTGCCACAGAACGTCACGGCGACGATGTCGGAGTCACCCTTCTTGTTGCCGTTGCCGAGGCCCTTGTTCGAGAACCAGCCCGCGGTCTGCGCCGGATCGAGCCACGAGGTCTTCGACCCCGGCGAGCCCTTCACCGTGAACGACGTGATCGGCCACGACGAGCTCCAGTAGCCGCCCTGGGAGTTCGCGTTCGAGATCGTCACCACGTTCTGGTTGCCCTGGGGCTTCTGGAACGAATAGCCGTGGTGGTTCCGGTTGAACGACGCCACCAGGATCGAACCGCTGGGGCAGTCCTGGTTCTGGTCAGGTGTCGCGGACGTGGTCGTGAGCATGCCGGCGAAGAGCGCGACGGCACCGACCAGCATCATCGCGACACCGGCGCGCATCGGGGTGACGCGGGCTCCGTGGGGCTCGACGTCGGCCACCGCGGTGGTGCCACCGGGGGCGCCATCGCTGGTGTTCGGTCCCTGCGGGTTCTCGGACTCGGTCATGTGCAGCCTCTCCTCGGGCACGGCGGCGGACGGCCACGTGTGCTCGGGAACTGAGTCGGCCGTCCGATGACGGACTTGAGGCTTCGCGCAACGACCGACCTGATGGGTCGTCAGGTCAGCGGTCGCCGGGACGACTACCGTCGTGGCTCCATGGGGGACCAACTGACCTACAACCTGGCCGACCAGTGGGAAGCGGTCTCGGACCGCGTCGCCGATCGTGAGGCCGTCGTCTGCGGCAACCGGCGGCTCACCTACGCCCAGCTCGAGGAGCGCGCGAACCGCCTGGCGAACCACCTGTCATCGGCAGGGGTCGGGCCGGGCGACTTCGTCGGGTGCTACCTGCTGAACGGCACCGAGTACCTCGAGACGCTGCTGGCCTGCTTCAAGATTCGTGCCGTCCCGGTGAACATCAACTACCGCTACGTCACCGACGAGCTCCGGCACCTGCTGGTCGACTCGGGCTCGGTGGTGCTGGTGTGCAACGAGGAGTTCCTGCCGAGGGTGGCCGAGGTCGCACCCGCGGTTCCCGCACTGCGCCAGACACTCGTCGTCGCGCAGGGTGATGGGTTGTCGCAGCTGAACGACACCGGTGTGCCCGAACCGCTCGACTACGAGCAGACCCTCGCCGCCGCGTCCGCCGAGCGTCCGACCGTGGTCGACCGTGGCGACGACGACATCTACGTGCTCTACACCGGTGGCACCACCGGACTGCCCAAGGGCGTCGTGTGGCGCATGGGCGACGCGTTCTTCGGGTGTGTCGGCGGCGGTGACCCGATGCGCCTGTCGGGACCGGTCTCGTCCCCGGAGGAGAACCTCGAGCGCATCATCGACTTCGACTTCGTGTTCTACGCGCTCGCGCCGCTCATGCACGCCGCTGCTCAGTGGGTCTCGATGATGTGGCTGCTCTGCGGCGCGAAGGTCGTGCTGCACACCGGTTCGTTCGACCCGGTCGAGATCTGGCGCACGGTCGACACCGAGAAGGTGTCGGTCATGACCGTCGTCGGCGACGCGATGGCCCGACCTCTGATCGACGCCTGGGACGAGCACGGCCCCTTCGAGGTCTCGAGCATGTACACGCTCTCGAACGGCGGCGCGCCGCTCGCTCCGTCGCTGCGGGACCGGCTGCGCGAGATCTGCCCGAACGCCATGCTCACCGACGGCTTCGGTTCGTCCGAGACGGGCATCCAGGGCAGCCGTCGACTCTCGCCGGGCGAGGACGCCGGCGAGGGCGTGCGCTTCGACAACGTCGAGAGGGGGACCACCGTGCTCGACGAGTTCGGTCGACCCGTCGAGCCCGGCTCGGGCACGATCGGTCGGATCGCCCACACCGGCTACATCCCGCTGCGCTACCACAACGCTCCGGAGAAGACCGCCGAGACCTTCGTCGAGTTCGACGGGACCCGCTTCGTGCTGCCGGGCGACATGGCGACCATCGAGGCCGACGGGTCGATCGTCCTGCTGGGGCGTGGATCGGTGTCGATCAACACCGGTGGCGAGAAGGTCTACCCCGAAGAGGTCGAAGGGGTCCTGAAGGCGCTGCCGTCGGTCTACGACGTGCTGGTGGTCGGCGTGCCCGACGAGCGCTGGGGCGAGCGGGTCACCGCCGTCGTCCAGCCCACCGACGGCGCCGAGGTCACCGTCGAGGCGATCGACGCCCACTGCCGCGGCAAGCTCGCCGGCTACAAGATCCCGCGCAGCGTGGTGGTGGTCGACGAGGTCGTGCGCTCGCCGAGCGGCAAGGCCGACTACCGCTGGGCGAAGGCCACCGCGATCGGCTGAGCCCGCGGGCTCACCTCAGCGGAGTCGCTCGATCGCATCGATCCGGCTGATCCTGCTGGCGCAGGTCCGGCTGCGCCGCCGGATCGGTGATCTCGACCAGCTCGATCCCGTCGGTCGCCGCAGCGTCGTCCATCCCCAGAGCGTACGAGTCCCGACGCCCGCACCGGCCGGGGACGACGACCCGTTCACGATGTCCCTCGGGGATGGAACCATGGCACCCGTGACTCCCGAACCCACCCCCGAGTTCTCCGCCGCCGCGTCCGAGGTGCTCGTGCAGCTCGCCGGCCCGTCGGCGCAGCTGCGAGACGATCAGCTGCTCGCCATCGACGCCCTGGTCACCCACCAGGCCAGGGTGCTGCTCGTGCAGGCGACCGGGTGGGGCAAGTCGGCCGTCTACTGGATCGCGACGCGCCTGCTGAGAGAAGAAGGCGCAGGTCCCACCCTCGTCGTGTCGCCGCTGCTGGCGCTCATGCGCAACCAGGTCGGTTCGGCGGCCGCGGCCGGCATCCGCGCCGCCACCATCAACTCCTCGAACATCGACGACTGGCGGGCGATCGAGTCGTCGATCGAGGCCGATCAGGTCGACGTGCTGCTCATCTCACCGGAGCGGCTCAACAACCCCCGGTTCCGCAACGAGGTCCTGCCGTCGCTCGCGGCCAGCATCGGCCTGCTCGTCATCGACGAGGCGCACTGCATCTCCGACTGGGGTCACGACTTCCGTCCCGACTACCGCCGGATCGCGGACGTGCTCGCGGGGCTCGACGAGCAGGTGCCGGTGCTCGCCGCGACCGCCACGGCCAACCAACGGGTCGAGGCCGACGTCGCCACGCAGATCGGCGAGCAGACGCTGACCTACCGCGGGTCGCTCGACCGTGCGTCGTTGCACCTGTCGGTGGCGTCGCTCGCGACCGCGCAGGAGCGCATGGCGTGGATCGCCTCGTGGGTCGCTTCGCACAAGGGGCCCGGGCTCGTCTACTGCCTCACCGTGTCAGAGGCCGAACGTGTCGCCGAGTTCCTCGTCTCCGCCGGTGCCAGCGCCCGGGCGTACACGGGTGCGACGCCGGCGCCCGAGCGCGAGCAGATCGAGGCCGCGCTCGACGACGGTTCGCTCGGCTGCGTCGTCGCCACCTCGGCGCTCGGCATGGGGTACGACAACCCCCACCTCTCCTACGTGATCCACCTGGGCTCACCCTCGTCACCGATCGCCTACTACCAGCAGGTCGGACGCGCGGGCCGCGGCGCGGTCGAGGCCGAGGTCGTCCTGGTCCCCACGCCGACCGAGGCCGACATCTGGGCCTACTTCGACTCGACCTCGATGCCGCCGGCGTCGGTCGTCGACGAGGTCCTCGGCGCGCTCGAGGCCGCCGGGCCCAGCACCGTCGCCGAGCTCGAGGGCATGGTCAACCAACGCCGCGGCAGGCTCGAGGCGCTGCTCAAGATCCTCGACGTCGACGGTGCCGTCGACCGCGACGGCTCCAAGTGGCTGCGCACCAGCGCGCCGTGGCAGTACGACACCGAGCGCTACGCCCAGCTCGCCGCGTCGCGGGCCGCGGAGCAGGCGGCCATGCGCGAGTACCAGCGCACCGACCGGTGCCGCCTGCAGTTCCTGCGAGAGCAGCTCGACGACGCCGGCGCCGAGCCGTGCGGTCGCTGCGACAACTGCACCGGGCGTCGTGTCGCGACCGAGATCGACGAGGCGGCCGCCGCCGCGGCTCGGCAGTTCCTCCGGGCGGCCACCGTCGTGATCGAGCCGCGCAAGCAGTGGCCCCGAGGCATCGAGCAGCGCAGCGGCAACATCGCGCCCGACCGCCGCGCTGCCGAGGGTCGAGCGCTCGCGTTCGGGAACGACCCGGGCTGGTCCGAGACGCTCGCGCCGCTGTTCGCCGGCCCCGACGCACCGCCGGACGACGACCTGCTCAAGGGCGTGGCCGCGGCGCTCAAGGCGTGGCCGTGGGGGACCCGCCCCACGTGGGTCACCTGGATCCCCTCACGCAGCCGACCGCAGCTGGTCGAGGGTCTCGCCCGGCGCCTGTCCGAGGTCGGCAAGCTCGAGCTCGTCGACGCCGTGCGCCGGGTCCGTGTCGACGCGCCGCCGCAGGCACGCATGGAGAACTCGGCCACCCAGGCGACCAACGTGCTCGACGCCTTCGAGTTCGGCCGCCCCGACGGCACGCCGCTGCCGTCCGGGCCGGGTCTGGTGCTCGACGACTCGCTGCGCTCGGGGTGGACCATGACCGCCGTCGCCGACGGACTGCGCGGCGCCGGCGCTTCGTCGGTGCTGCCGTTCGTGTTGTGGCGTCGCCCTTGACCGCGTGGGTGAGGGGGTCCCGGGGCACCACTAGCGTTCGACCCCGATGATCACCGTGTCGGGACTGACGAAGTCGTTCGGAGGCCGCACCCTCTTCGAGGGGGTGACCTTCAAGTTGATGCCGGGTCGCCGCGTCGCGCTCGTGGGCGGCAACGGCGTCGGCAAGACGACGCTGCTCGAGATCATCGTCGGTGAGCAGCGGGCCGATGCCGGAGAGGTGCACATCGGCAAGGGCACGCGCATCGGCTACCTGCCCCAGGAGCTCACCGAGCAGATCCAGGGCTCGGTGATCGACGAGGTGCTGCGGGGCGCGGCGCACGTGACCGACCTCGAGGCCCAACTCGCCCGCCTGGCGGTCGAGGTCGCCGAGACCGGCGACGGCGGCGCCACCCCGGACCCCGATGCGCACTCCGCCGCGCTCGACGCCTACGGCAGCGTGCAGCACCGTTTCGAGACACTCGGCGGCTACAGCGTCGAGGCCGAGGCACGACAGGTGCTCGCCGGGCTGGGTTTCTCGTCCTCGGATGCCGATCGGCCGGTCCAGGAGCTCTCGGGTGGCTGGCGCATGCGCGTCGCGCTCGCCCGCCTCATGCTCTCGGCGCCCGACCTGTTGGTGCTCGACGAGCCGACCAACCACCTCGACGTCGAGTCGGTGTCGTGGCTCGAGCAGCACCTCGCCTCGTGGCCCGGCGCCATCCTGTTCGTCTCGCACGACCGCGACTTCCTCGACGCCGTCGCCGAGCGCGTGGTCGAGGTCTCCCACGGCCGGGCCGTCGAGTACGTGGGCGGTTTCGCCGAGTTCATCGTGCAGCGCGAGGAACGGCTCGCCGCGGCCGAGGCTGCCGCAGCGGCCCAGCAGAAGCAGCTGGCATCGACGGAGCGCTTCATCGAGCGCTTCCGCTACAAGGCCACCAAGGCCCGTCAGGTGCAGAGCCGCGTCAAGGCGCTCGAGAAGCTGGAGCGCCTGCAGCCGCCGGAGCGCAAGGAGCTCGTCGCCCGGTTCGCCTTCCCTCAGCCCCAGCGCTCCGCCCGCGTCGTGGTCGAGGCCGAGCGCGCGACGGTCGGCTTCGACGGCGTGCCGGTGCTGCGCGACATCGACCTGGTCGTGGAACGTGGCCAGAAGCTGGCGCTCATCGGGCCCAACGGTGCCGGCAAGACCACGTTGCTGCGCATGCTGCTCGGGCAGCTGGCGCCGATGTCGGGTCAGGTGCAGATCGGCAACAACGTCGACATCGCCGAGTTCGCTCAGCACCAGGTCGAGTCGCTGCGCTTCGAGCTGACGGTGCTCGAGGAGTTCCGTTCGGCCGTCGGCGACGAGCACGGCCGGAACCTGCGCAGCGTGCTGGGCAGCTTCGGGTTCCGGGGCGAGGCCGTCGACCGTCGTGTCGGCGATCTCTCCGGTGGTGAGCGCACGCGACTGGCGCTCGCCCGGATCATGGTCGACCCGGTGAACCTGCTCGTGCTCGACGAGCCGACGAACCACCTCGACCTGCCCAGCTGCGACGTGCTCGAGGACGCCCTGGTCGCATATCCCGGCACGGTCCTGCTCGTCACCCACGACCGCTACCTGATCCGATCCGTCGCGGACTCGCTGCTCGAGGTGCGCGACGGTCGGGTCGTGTTCCACCCCGAGGTCGACGAGGCGGTCCTGGCCCCGTCGGGGGTGACCGCCTCGGCCGGCAGCGCCACCGCCTCGTCGTCGGCATCGTCGGCGTCCTCGTCGCGTCGACCCAACAAGGCCGACGCCCGGCGGCTGACCGCCGAGGAGCGTCAGGCCCGCCAGCGCGCGACCAAGGACCTCAAGAAGCGGGTCCAGCAGCTGGAGCGACAGATCTCGAAGGCCGAGACGCAGGTGGCGAAGCTCTCCGAGCAGCTGGCCCAACCGGAGATCTACGACGACCACGCGAAGGTCCGCGCGCTCGCCGACGAGCTCGACGGGGCGAAGGCGGCGGCGGACCGTCTGCTCGAGGACTGGGAGACCGCCCAGCTCGAGCTCGAGGCCGCGACCGACTGAGCTCGCGAGCCTGCGCGGAGTGCCAGCGCGGGGCGACCGAGCCCGGCGCGGGTGCGGCGGCCCGTGGAAAGCTGAGGCGATGCTCGACCACCTCGGAATCCAGTGCAACGACGTCGCCGTCAGTGCAGCGTTCTACGACACCGTCCTCGCTCCGCTCGGGGGTCGTCGGTTGATGGAACCGGCGCCGGGCGTCATCGGCTTCGGCGTGCCGCCCCAGCCGAACTTCTGGATCGGACCGCTCACCGACGACCACACCGGCTGGCGAGAGGACCACATCGCCTTCGCCGCGCCGAACCGGGCAGCGGTCCGGGAGTTCTTCGACGCCGCGGTGCTCTCGGGTGCCGAGGTGCTGCACGAGCCGAAGGAGTGGCCGATCTACCACCCGGGTTACTACGGCGCGTTCGTGCGCGACCCCGACGGCAACAACGTCGAGGCCGTCTGCCACATGCCCGAGACCTGAGCGACCGACGCTCGTCCGATCAGCGGACGAGCCGCGGGAGCACCTCGCTGATCGAACCGTCGAGCGTCACGGCGTACCGATCGAAGGGTGTGTCGCCCTGGTTCACGATGACCACGTCGGCACCTGCCTCGAGGGCGATCGGCACCATCTCGGCGACGGGGTAGACCCCCAGGGTCGTGCCGACGCACAACAGCAGGTCGCAGCGCGAGGCCGCGTCGAACGCCCGCCGCAGGTCGTCGGGGTCGAGCCCCTCGCCGAAGAACACCGTTGCGGTCTTGAGGATGCCGCCGCAGCGCTCGCACGGCGGATCGTCCTCACCGGCGCGCACCCGGTCGAGCACCTCGGTGGTGCTGCCGCGCCACGAGCACTGCACGCACTTCGCGTCGCGCATGGTGCCGTGCACCTCGACGAGGCGGTCCGCGCTGGTGCCCGCGGCGCGGTGCAGCCCGTCGATGTTCTGGGTCACCAGCAGGTCCATGCGCCCGGAGCGCTCCAGGTCGACCAGCGCCAGGTGCCCGGCGTTCGGCTCGGCGTGCCACGCAGGGTTCTTCATCCGCCACTGCCACGCCCGGACCCGGAGGGCCGGATCACCCAGGTAGTGGTCGATGCTCGAGAGCCGCTCGGCCTCGGGATCACGGGTCCACACGCCGTCGGGCCCGCGGAAGTCGGGGATGCCCGAATCCGTCGAGATGCCCGCGCCGCTGAGCACGACGACGTTCGTCGCCGCGGCCACGGCCGCTGCGGCTCGTTCGATCGCTGGTGGCGAGTCGTCATGGGCCATGGGTGCCCAGTGTGGCGCGAACGCCCGACCTTCGGCCTTCGCGAAGGCGGCGGTCGTGTGGGCGGTCCGTCCCCTTCACGAAGGCGGCGGCCGTGTGGGGCGTGGGTCTTCGCGACGGCGGGGGCCGTGTGGGGCGGTCCGCCCGGGCGTGCGGGCCCGACGAGCGGCTCAGTCGTGCAGGTCGACGTCGCGCAGCATGATGCGGGTCGAGCTCTCGGTCGCGCCACCGCCCATGCGCCACCCGGTCAGCAGCCGGTCGAGGGCCGCGACATCGGCACACGCCAGGATCAACACGTAGTCGAGCGACCCGGTGACGTGGAACGCGGCCTGCACCTCGGACGTGGCGCGCAGGCGCTGCTCGAACACGTCGTAGGGCGTGTCCGGGTCGAGGCGCAGCTCGGTGAGGGCGCGCAGACCGATGCCGAGCGCGGACGGGTCGATCTGCGCGTGGTAGCCGCGGATCACCCCCAACGACTCGAGCCGGCGGACCCGATCGGCCGTGGCGGTCGGCCCCAGGCCGACGCGGTCACCGACCTCTCGCCAGCTCGCTCGACCGTGGTGACGGAGCTCGGCGACGATTGCTCGGTCGAGGGCATCGATGGACGGTGATTCCACGCTCATAGACCGAATCTTAGGGCAGAGAACCTCTGAAACCCGCCCGATACCCCGACATACTCGGTGCATGACCTTCGCCAACATCCTCCTGGGTCTGACCATCGGCTTCCCGATGATGATCGCGGTGGGCCCGATCTCGGTCCTCCTGCTCGACCAGGGCCTCGAACGTGGTGTCCGAGCGGCCGCTCCTGCGGTCATCGGTGTCGCGTCGGCCGACCTCACGCTCTCGCTCATCGCCTCGATCGGTGGCGCCAAGTTGTCGCAGGTGCTCGCTCCGGTGACCTCGTGGCTGACCGTCGGTGCCGTGGCGGTGCTCGCCTGGCTCGCCTACGACCTCGGCCGCGCCGCGCTGGTCGATCTGCGCAGCGCCCGTCTCGCCACGACCGAGCTCGAGCTCGTCGCGGTCGGCGGCGGGGTCACCCTGGGCGACTCGATCGGTGAGCCGGCCGGCGATCAGTCCGCCGATCATCCCGGCGGCTCCTCAGCAGCGCGCGACGAGGCTGCCTCGTCGACGTTCGGCCACCTCTCCGGGACGCGGCTCGCCGCGATGTTCTACGGGTTCACCATCGTCAACCCGCTCACGCTGGTGCTCTTCGCGAGCCTCGTCGTCGCCGGCGGCGCCGGCATCGGCACGCTCGGCTGGGCGATCGGCATGGCGCTCGCGTCGCTGCTGGCGCACGGCTCGTTCATGGTCGCCGGCGGAGTGCTCGGCTCGCGCCTGAGCCCCACCGCCAACGGCGCGCTGCGGCTGGTGGCCGCCGTCTTCATGGCCGCGCTGGCGATCCACTTCGCCGTCGGCATCTGAGACCCGGCCACCGGCTGGGTTGCAGGACCACGCTGGAGGGTCGCTGTTGCAACCCACCGGTCTGACTGGGTTGCAGGACCACGCCGGAGGGTCGCTGTTGCAACCCACCGCCCTGACTGGCTTGCAGGACCCTGACTGGGTTGCAGGAGCACCCCGGGGCGTCGCTGTTGCAACCCACCCGTCTGACGGGTTGCAGCAGCACGCTGGGGAGTCGCTGATGCAACCCACCGTGCCGGGTGGGTTGCAGGACGCCGCCGGAGGGTCGCTGTTGCAACCCAGCGCTCGGGGGCGGCAGGGAGTCGGCGCCAGCGCTGACGAGCGGGCTCAGCCGGTGACGAGCGACTCGCCGGACTCGGCGAGGGTCTTGGCCCAGCGGTAGTCCGGCTTGCCCGAAGGCGACCGCACGATCTGCTCGACGATGTGCAGCTCACGCGGCACCTTGTAGCCGGCGATGTAGGTCCGCGAGTGCTCGACGAGGTCGTCGAGGGTGCACGAGTGGCCCTCGGTCACCTGCACGACCGCGGCGACGCGCTGGCCCCAGCGCTCGTCGGCCACCCCGATCACCGTGCAGTCGAACACGGCGGGGTGCGCCTTGAGCGCCTGCTCGACCTCTTCGGGGAAGACCTTCTCGCCACCGGTGTTGATCGACACCGAACCACGTCCGAGCATCGTCATCATCCCGTTGCCGGCCCACTGGGCGGAGTCGCCGCTGACGGCGTAGCGCCGTCCGTCCGAGGCGACGACGAACGTCTCGGCGGTCTTCTTCTCGTCGTTGAAGTAGCCGAGCGGGATGTTGCCGCCACGGCCGAGCTTGCCGACGCGGTCGTCGCCCTCGGGGATGATCTCGAGGTTCTCGTCGAGGATGACGACGTCACGCCCGGCGGTGACCGTCGGCCCGCCGGCAGCGGCCTTGGCGCCCTTGGTGGCGTAGGTGAGCCCGTTGAAGCCGGACTCGGTCGACCCGATCGAGTCGGTGATGATCAGGTTCGGGAAGTGCTCGAGGTACTTGTCCTTGAGCGACTGGCTGAACAGCGCAGCGCTCGACGACAGCGAGATCAGCGCCGAGTGGTCCCAGCGGCCCGGGTTGGCCTCGAGCGCGTCCATCAGCGGGCGCGCCATGGCGTCGCCGGTGATGATCACCGAGTTCACGCCGTGCTCGGCGAAGAGGTCCCACACGCCCTCGCCGCTGAACTTGCGGACCAGCACGAGCGTGCTGCCCAGGAACCACTGGCTGAGGGTGGCGATCTGCGCGGCGCCGTGCATGAGCGGCGGGATGACGCAGAACACCAGGCCGGTGGGCGAGGCCGCCGCCTGTTCGGCGCGGCTGTACTCCGACTCGACCCGCTCGCCGGTGAGCGCATCGATGCCCTGGCCGAGCGCGAAGAAGATGTCTTCGTGGCGCCACATCACACCCTTGGGCATGCCGGTCGTGCCGCCGGTGTAGATGACGTAGATGTCGTCCGCGGAGCGCTCCTCGAAGTCGCGTGCCGGGGACCCGGCGGCGACGGCCTCCTCGAAGGGGACCGAGCCCAACATGGTGGTGTCGGCACCGGAGTCGTCCTCGATGTGCACGAACGTCCTGAGCTTCGGCGATCGGTCCGCCACCGCGGCCAGGCGGCTCGCGTACTCCTGGTCGAACACGCAGGCCACCAACTCGGCGTTGCCGATCAGGTACGACAGCTCGTCCTCGACGTAGCGGTAGTTGACGTTGATCGGCACGGCGCGGATCTTGAGGCAGCCGAGCATCGCCTCGAGCCACTGGTGCGAGTTCTGGGCGTAGATGCCCACGTGGTCGGCCGGTCCGACACCCTGCGCGGCGAGGTGGTGGCCGATCTGGTTGGCCCGTGCGTCGAGCTCGGCGTAGGTGAGCTGCACGTCGCCGTCGACCACGGCGGTGCGGTCCGGCACGACGTCGGCGGTGTGTTCGAACAGGTCTGCGATGTTGAAAGCCACGGCCAGAAACTAGAACAAGTTCCACCACCGGTGACAGCGGTCACCGGCCCGCGTGTGCTACGCCGTCGAGCCGGTCGCCTGCCTGCGGCGCTTCTTGGGCGTCGGTGAGGGCGGGGGAGCGGTGTTCGTCACGGGCGCCGGCGCCTTCGTGATCGTCGGGTCGGTCGCTCCCGCGAGCTGCAGCAGCTCCTCGAACGCCGGGCGGACCTGCGCCGCGAGGTCCCAGATGTCGGGCACCAGCTCGGCGTCGGCCATGAAGCCGATGTCGATGTGGTCGCGATAGCTCAGCACCGTGATGTTGAGCCCTGCGCCGTCCATGATCGGACCCATCGGATATGCGGCGACCAGCTCGGCGCCCGCCAGGTACAGCGGGAACGGCGGGCCGGGCACGTTCGAGATGACCAGGTTGTGGATCGGTCGATGCTGGTCGGCCAGGTTCATCGAGCTGTAGAGCCGCGAGGCCAGGCCGAAGGTCCGCGGCGCCGCCCACTCGGCCCAGTCGGTCAGCGTGCGGGCGCCGATGGCGTTGTGGTCCTCCTTCGCACCTTCGGTGCTCTGGCGGATCGTCTCGAGACGTGCGGCCGGGTCGTCCAGGTCGGTGGCGAGCGAGGCGAACATGGCCGAGACCTTGTTGCCGCTGTTGGCAGCGTCGTCGTCGATGCGCACCGACACCGGGCACACCGCCAACAGCGGATCGTCGGGCAGCGCGTCGTGCAGCTCGAGGTAGCGGCGCAGCGTCGCCGAGCAGACCTCGAGCACCACGTCGTTCACCTTGACCCCGAGCGCCTCCTTGATCTGCTTGCACTGGTCGAGCGGCAGACGGGCGAACGCGACGGTGCGGTCCGGCCCGATCGAATGGTTGAACGGCGTGCGTGGCGCGGTGAGCGGCACCGCCCCGTGCTTCGAGCCGTCGTCGAGGATGTTGCGGACGAGCGTGGTGGCCGAGCCGATCGTGCGGCCGACGAGCGGGACGACGCCGCGGGCACGTCGCAGCTTGGACATGGCGGCGTACGAGAGCAGCTCGATCTCGTTGGGGACCCGCTCGGTCTGCAGATCGACCTGCTCGGGCGGCTCTGCGTCGGGGGACAGGTCGTAGAGCGCGGTCATGATGTCGGCGCCGCCGGCGCCGTCGATCGCCGAGTGGTGCACCTTGATGACCAGGCCGACGCGGTCGTGCTTCAGGCCCTCGATCACCCAGGCCTCCCACAAGGGCTGGTTGCGGTCGAGCGGGACCGAGGCGATCTCGGCGGTGACCTCACCCAGCTCGCGCCGGCCGCCCGGGGCGGGGCAGGTG
>JALYWI010000016.1 GCA_030852785.1 Actinomycetota bacterium | reverse complement strand
TACTCGCCGCCGGCACACCTCGAGCGTTCGAGGACCGCGACTTCGGCGTGGTGGTGCTCGGTTACGTCATCATGCGCCTGGCCCTCGTCTCGTTGTGGTTGCGTGCCGCTCACGACGACCCGCCGAGACGCACCACCGATCTCCGGTACGCCGTCGGGGTCGTGATCCTGCAGCTCGGCTGGATCGCCATGCTGGCGGTGCCCGACGGCTGGACCGTGCCGGCGTTCGTCGTGCTCGCCGTGGGCGAGATGTCGGTGCCGGTGATCGCGGAGCGTGCGGAGCCGCTCGGTTGGCATCCCGGTCACATCGCCGAGCGCTACGGGCTCTTCACCATCATCGTGCTGGGCGAGTCCGTGCTCTCGGCGACCGTCGCCATCCAGGAGGCGCTCGATGCCGGCAGTGCGGTCGTCGAGCTGATCGCGGTGGCGTCGGCCGCGCTGATGATCGTCTGTTCGATGTGGTGGATCTACTTCGAACAGCCATCGGAGCAGTTCGTCGAGGAGGCGCGCGGCGAGTTCGGACAGGGGGCGACGTTCCGCTCCTTCCGTGGGGGTACGGCCACTTCTTCGTGTTCGCGGCCGCAGCGGCGGTCGGTGGCGGCATCGCGGTGGTCGTGGACCAGGCGTTGCACCACGCCGAGATCACGGCCCGGGCCTCGGCCCTGTCGGTGGCGCTCCCGGCCGCGGTGTACGTGCTGGCGGTCTTGTCGCTGCACCTCGGTGGTCGTGCCGCACGTCCGGCCGGCTGGGCCTATCCGGTCGCCGCGTGTTGCCTCGTCGCGGCCGCGTTGGCGGGGCTCCCGATCCTGGTCAGCGCCGCGGTGATGGTCGTGCTCGTCGCCACGACGCTCGTGGGACGACGACAGCTCGCCTGACGCGGTCAGCGGGAGCGCAGGACCTCGACGGCGACGGGTGGATCGGCCGCGTTGATGCCGTCGACGCCCATGTCGAGCAGGCGTGTGTAGCCGTCGCGGTTCTCCCACTCACGCTCGTTCGGCCAGATCCACAGCACGAGGCCTTCGCCGTGGGCACGCTCGACGAGCTCGGGGGTGAGCACCTCGATGCCTTCGTACGACGGTGGGATCTGGAGGATCGTGCGACCCTCGGGTGGCGTCACGCCCTGGAGCACGTACTCCGTCATGGCAGCGAGGCCCGGGGTGATGGCGACCTGCGGTGCGAGCTCGTGGAAGGCCTCGGCGAGCTGGTCGTCGAACGCCGTGACGATCGCCGCGTCCTCCTTGTCGTGCTCCCGGAGGATGCGTGCGAGCTCCTCGGCGGCGGGCACCGCGTCGGGGAACTCGCCCTTGATCTCGATGTTGAGGACGTGGTCGGGGTAGCGCTCGACGATGTCCTCGAAGCGGGCGATGCCGAAGTCGTCGGGGGTGGAGCCCTCGGGTGGGTCGACCTCGCCGGTCCGCACGCCGCGCAGCACGTAGGCGTCGCGGGGCTGGTCGGTGCACGCGCTGCACTCGTCGGTGAACCAGTACGCGGCGTCGAGCGCCTCGAGCTCGTCGGCGGTCATCTCGTCCACGTTGCCGGTGGCGTCGGTGGTGCGGTCGACGGTGTCGTCGTGCTGCACCATCAGCACCCCGTCGGAGCTCAGCCGCACGTCGAAGTCGAGCACGTCGACGCCGGCGCGGACCGACTCGGCGTAGGCGTAGGGCGTGGAGTGCGGGTGCGCGTTCTCGCCGCCGGCATGTGCCAGCACGACGGGCCGTCCGAGGGCCAGGACCTCGGCGACGGTCGTCGCCTCAGGCGGCGGCACGGTGCTCGACGAGGTGGTCGAGGCCTCGGTCGAGCTCGACGCTCCCCCACCGCCGTCGGAGCTGCAGCCGAACAGCGCGAGCGTGCTGGCCGCGAGCATCGCAGCGACGACCGATCGACGACGGCTGACGGTCCTGGATCGCTGCTTCGGCATGCCCCGAGACTACGGGGCGCCACCCGGGGCGCCGCTACCATCCGCCGATGCCCACATCGATCGAGCTCGTGATCTTCGACTGCGACGGCGTGCTCGTCGACAGCGAGCGCCTGGCCGTCCGGGTCGAGTCGCAGCTGCTCACCGAGATGGGCTGGCCGCTGACCGAGGCCGACGTGCTCGACCGGTTCGTGGGCCGCTCGGACGCCCACATGATCGGCGAGATCGAGGCGCACTTCGGGCGCCCGGTGCCCGACTTCACCGAGCAGTACCGGCTCCGGCTCTTCGAGGCGTTCGAACACGAGCTGACCCCCGTCGCCGGCGTGATCGACGCGCTCGACGCGATCGGCCTCGCGACCTGTGTCGCGTCGAGCGGCACCCACGAGAAGATGGCGCGCACCCTCGGCTCGACGGGACTGTTCGACCGGTTCGACGGGCGCATCTTCAGCGCGACCGAGGTGGAGCGCGGCAAGCCGGCGCCCGATCTGTTCCTCTTCGCCGCGGCTGAGATGGGCGTGCCACCACGCGCCTGCGCAGTGATCGAGGACAGCCGTGCCGGCGTCGAGGCCGCCCGAGCGGCAGGCATGTCGGTGTTCGGCTACTGCGGAGGTCTCACTCCCTCGGAGTGGCTCGTCGGCCCGGACACCACGGTCTTCGACGACATGGCGCTGCTCCCCGGCCTGCTCACCGCCCCTGCGTGAGCCTGGTCCCGCGGTCAGCGGGGGCAGGTGTCGGGCACGGCCTCGCCGTCGAGCAACGCACGGAACCACGGCCGCACCAGCGGCAGCGCCCGTTCGGCCACGAGCCCATGGTCGATGCGCTCGTAGGTGCGGTACTCGACGTGCTCCCCCGCCGCGCAGATCCGTGACACGAACTCGTCGGTCGTGCTCGGCACCACCAGCTGATCGGCCAGGCCCTGGGTCACGAGGACCGGGACGTCGATCGGCGCACCGCCGGGGGTGTTCTCGGCGAGCAGCTCGTCCCACGGCGCCGTGGTCGCCAGGTCCTCGGTCAGGAAGTCCCCGACCAGCGGACGGGCGAGCGCATGCAGCGCGTGCTGCTGGCCGAACAGGCAGAGCCGCGACATCGCGCCGATCGATCGTTGCGCCGGTTCGGTGAGCACCGAGGACAGCTCGGCACCGGGGGTGTCGGGTCCGTAGAAGTCGGCGTAGGCGCTGAGTGCGTACGAACCGATGGTGACGCCGGACAGCGCGTCGATGTCGTCGCCCAACAGCTCGGCGAGCTGTGCAGCCGGCGCGGCGACGGCCACGCCGTGCAGGTCGAGCTCCGGCGCGTACTCTGCGACCTCTTGTGCGGCGAAGAGCACCGCCTGACCGCCCTGGGAGTGCCCCCACAGCAGCAGGTCGTCGCCGGCCCCGGCCGCGGGGATCGCCTGCGCGGCCCGCACGGCGTCGAGCACCGCGTGACCGGCCGTGGCGCCGATGAGGTACGACGAGGGCCCCTCGACGCCCATGCCCGGATAGTCGGCGGCGACGACGGTGTAGCCGGCGTCGACGAAACCGACGAGCCCCTCGATGAGCACGAAGGGGTCGACGCCGCGGGACGGCGCGCAGCGGGGTGCGGCACCGGTGGTCGGATGACCCCACGAGAGGACCGGCCGCTCTGGATCGGGTCCCGAACCGTTCGGGGCCACCACCACCGCAGAGGTCACGACGTCGTCGCCGCGGGCGTCGGTCGAGCGGTACATCACACGCCAGGCCACCGAGCCGGCGGGCGCGCCGAGCAGTCGCTCGGCCTTGATCAGCTCACCCGGTGCCCCGTCGCCGAGCCCGTCGGGCACGACGTAGAAGTCGTCGCGCTCCTCGTGGTCCGCGGCGAAGCCGGCGGCGCGCCACTCGTCGTCCACGGTGCAGCCCGCGGCGATCGCCACCACCGCGACCAGGGCGACCAGCACGACCGCGGCGCGTGTCGTGCGCGTCGACCGAGCTGGCGCCGCGCTCAACGGGCTCCGACCGTCGCGATGATGCCCTTCAGGTACTCGCCCTCGGGGAAGCCGATCGGGTGGTCGGCGGCGTGCCCCGTCCGCAGCACGTCGATCAGCCGTCGGTCGGACTCGTCGGCCGCGGCGAGCACGGTGGCGTGGAACTCCTCGGTCGTGACCCGCGAGGAGCACGACGCCTGCACGAGCACGCCGCCGGGTTCGACCAGGTCGAGCGCGAGTCGGGTGAGCCGGGCATAGGCGCGCAGTGCCCCCTCGACCTGGCTGCGGCGCCGGGCGAACGACGGAGGATCGACGACCACCACGTCGAAGGTCCGA
Source organism: Actinomycetota bacterium (assembly GCA_030852785.1). Taxonomy (GTDB): domain Bacteria; phylum Actinomycetota; class Acidimicrobiia; order Acidimicrobiales; family Microtrichaceae; genus JAFAFN01. Next base: position 9,230 of record JALYWI010000016.1, on the reverse strand, counting down.
CGCTCGTCGATCATCTCGGCCATGACGGTCATGGCGTCGCCGACGGACCAGTGGTGACGGCACGCTCGCACCGCCGGTCGGTCCCGGTTCGCCGCCATGTTGCGCCGTGTGGTCTCGATCGCGGCGGCGCTGATGTCGACGCTGTGCACGAGCCGGGCACCACCCGCCGCGGCGTTGACCGAGAACCCTCCGGTGCAGGCGTAGACGTCGAGCACCCGCGCCGAACCGCTCAGCCCGCGGACGAGCAGCCGGTTCTCACGCTGGTCGAGAAAGTGCCCGGTCTTCTGACCGGCGACGACATCGGCTTCGAAGGTGAGGTCGTTCTCGAGGAACCGCACCGGTCCGTCGGGCAGGGTGCCCACGAGCGCGGTGCCGTCGTGCCAGCGGTCCTGGGCCGAGGCGACGGTCCGGGACAGCCGCAGCACGATCCGCTCGGGAGCGCGTGCCCGCACGACGGCATCGACGATCTCGTCGACGTACGGGAACCAGGCCTCGGTGTAGAGCTTCATCACGACGGTGCCGCGGTAGACGTCGAGCACCAGACCCGGCATGGCGTCGTTCTCGCCGTTGACCCAGCGGAAGGCATCGGTGTGCGTCGACGCCACCAGCGACGCCCGGAGTGCGAGCGCCGCCTGCAACCGTTCGTCCCACAGCTCCGGGCCCACCTGCACCGGTGCTCCGTGGTGCAGCAGCTTGATCCGTATCGGCGAGTCGGGGTCGTAGAGCCCGATCGCGCTGAACCGGCGTTTGTCGTCGAACACGACGGCCAGGTCGCCGGCCTCGCCCTCGCCCTCGGGACGGATCTGGGTGATGGACCGGTCGAACACCCACGGGTGGCCGGCGCGCACCTGCCGCATGGCGTCCTTGGTCAGGCGCACGGCGAGTCTCGGTCGGTCCGTCATGGCGACCACCCTCCCATCCGGGCGGGTCGGCGACCAGTTCCGGTGCGCTCAGCGACCCTTGCCGAGCTGGGGGCGCCTCGGCAGGCGCCGCAGCCCCATCCAGGCCAGGGCCGCCAGGTGCGAGGCCGCTTCCTCGGCGGACATCTCGGGGTTGTCGACCCACCACTGCCCGACGAACGTGACGGTGCCGATCAGGGCCTGTGCGTACAACGGTGCCGCGGTCGGGTCGTAACCGGCCTTGATGAACTCGCTCGAGACGACGTCGTCGACGCGCCCGCCGACCGCCGCGAGCAGGTTGGCGAGGCCGTTCTGCGACGGGGCGTCGCGGGTGAGCACGGCGAAGCCGTCCGGTCGTTCCTCGACATAGCGCATGAACGCGAGCGCTGCGCCCTCGATGCGGTCCTTGGGGCTGCCCTCACCGATCGCGTCGGAGATCTGGCGGACCACGTACTCCATCTCGCGGTCGACGATGACGGCGTAGAGACCCTCCTTGCCGCCGAAGTGCTCGTAGACGATCGGCTTCGAGATGCGCGCCCGTTCGGCGATCTCCTCGACCGAGGTGCCCTCGTAGCCACGCTCGGCGAACACGGCGCGTCCGACGTCGATCAGCTGGGTCCGCCGTTCGCCGGCCGACAGTCGGGTCCGTGTGCCGTCCGCCATGTTGACGACGCTACTACCCGCTCGTAAGTTACGGCATCGTAGGTTACGAGCGCGTAACCTACTGACGCGTAACCTACTGAGCCGTAAGCTACGGTCACGTAACCTTCGCAACGAGGCCCTGGTCAGAACCAGAGTCGATCGCGACACCCCCCGTTCTCACCTCTCCCCTCGCCCCCACAAGGACTTCGATGATCACTCCCACCGCAGAGGATGTCCGCAAGCAGATCAAGGCCGACCTGCCGGCGGACACCTTCGAACGGCAGCCGCAGCGCGCGCTGTGGTTCATCCCCCTGGTCGCAGCGACGATCGCCGCCGGCGCCACCATCGTCGTGGCCCGCCCGCCGTGGTACCTGTGCCTGGTGCTCAGCCTGGTCATGGCGCAGTGCTTCGCGTCGATGGGCTTCCTCGCCCACGAGGTGCTGCACGGCTCGGTCGTGAAGTCCAAGGGCCTGCAGTACGGCCTCGGCTACCTCGGCTTCGGACCGTTCCTGGTCTCGCCGTCGCTGTGGCGGGCCTGGCACAACCAGGTCCACCACGGGAAGACCAACATGGGCAACGCCGACCCGGACAGCTTCGGCACGCTCGCCCGCTACGAGAAGGCGCCGTCCACCCGCTTCGTCGCCCGTCTGGCCCCCGGGTCGCGGCACTGGCAGAGCTACTTCTTCTTCGCCTACTGGTTCACCTTCCACGCCCAGGTCGTGCTGTGGATCCAGACCAAGTACATGCGGTCGTTCTCGCGGTTCAACCGTCGCCGCGCCGTCATCGACAGCGCCGTGTGCGTGGCGCTCTGGGCCACCGTCGCCGTGTTCGCCGGGCCCTTCTACGCACTCTTCGTCATGGTGATCCCGATGATCATCGCCAACTTCCTGGTCATGAGCTACATCGCCACCAACCACTTCATGCGGCCGATGACCGAGACGAACGACCCGATCGAGAACTCGATGAGCGTCACCTCGCCCGCCATCGTCGACCGGCTGCACTTCAACTTCAGCCACCACGTCGAGCACCACCTCTTCCCGAAGATGAGCGCCAAGCACGCACCCCGGGTCCGTCGCTGGCTGCTGGACAACGAAGCGGACCGCTACGTGTCGCCCAAGCACTGGATGGCGTTCCTCTACCTGTACAAGACGCCGCGGGTGTACCTCGACGCCACGACGCTGTGCGACCCCGACCACCCCGAGGGCGACTACCAGGCCGACACGCGACAGCTGGCGGACATCCTCCACTGAGCCGGGGCAACACCCTTCCTCGGTCGAGATCGGCGAGACTGCTGGACGTGAACGTCGACATCATCGGGACGCATCGCCACATCGCCTCCGCACGGGGCTCCGGCCGGTTCGCCGGCTCGAGGTTGCTCGTCGGGCTCGCCCTCGCCGCGGTCGTGCTCGGCGGCGCCGAGGTCGCGGGAGCGCACGGCGATGCCGGTGAGCTGACGGTCACCCGGGCCGAGCAGTCCGGGCCCGACCGCATCGAGCTCGAGGTCGGCATCGTCCACAGCGACGACAACCACATCGCCTCGGGGGCCACCGTGACCGCCACGCTCGTCGGCCCCGCCGGCGACACCGTCGGGCCGGTACCGCTCGAACAGGTCGACCCCGACAGCTCCCTCTACGCGACCGAGGTCCAGGTCTCCGGGCCGGGCTCGTGGGCGGTCGCCATCGACTCGACGAATCCCGACGCCGGCACGCAGACCGAGGTCGACGTGATCCAGTCGGCCGACGACGCCACGACGACGACCGGGGCGCCGGCCACCACCGAGGCGCCGGCCACGACCGACGGCACCGCGTCGGCGGCGGAGGAGCCGCTCGACGCCGCCGCGGCGGTCGAGGACTCGTCGAACAACGACAGCCGCTGGTTGCTCATCGGCGCCGCGGTCGCGGCCGTGGCACTGGTGGCGATCGTGACCGTCGCGCTGCGGCGCAACAGCGGCGACGAACCCGACGACGACGCCCTCGCCTGACGCCCGCTCGACTCAGAGGGGCGCGGCGAAGCTGAGCTCGTGCCCGTCCGGATCCGAGATGTGGAAGTAGCGCTCGCCCCACGGCGCGTCCTCGGGACGGGTGCTCGGGCGGTAGCCGGCGTCGACGGCAGATCCGTGCACCGCGTCGACGTCGTCGACCCACAGGATCACCCGACCCCACACCTCGGCGGGTGGCCGGTAGCCGGGCACGAGTTGCAGGTTCAGGTGGCCCGGTCCGGCGGCGAGGCTGCAGAACTCGGGTGACTCGCGGCCGTCGCGGACCTCGAAGCCCAACGCCAGGTAGAAGGCCAGCGACCGCTCCATGTCGGTGGTCACCAGGGTGACCGCGTTGAGCTCCTCGATGCGCGACATCAGGTGTCCCGGTTCGTCGGGCGCGGGTCGAAGGTCAGGTGCTCGCTGACGTCGCCCCAGAACTGCGGGATCATCGTCCGGTCCGCGAACCGCCAGCCCTCGACCGTGCGGACGAGCCGGTCGACGTAGCGGCCGGCGACGACCGGTTGCAGGGCCAGGGTGTCGGTGCACTGCAGCACCGTGAAGCGCGACCGCATCTCGAGCTCGTCGGGCCCGAGCGCGTCGACGATCACGTTGGTGATGACGTGCGCGGTCAGCGGCGTGCCATCCGCGTGTCGGCGGGTGGTGGCGACGTAGAGCGCGGTGATCTGCTCCGCTCCCGTCGCGATCGCCGAACCGTCCGCGTCACGCAGGACCGCATCGCCGAGCAGACGACCCACGCCGTCGAAGTCACCCGCGTCGATCAGCTCGGCGTAGCGGGCCAGCAGCTCGGCCGCCGCCGCCCGGTCGTCGCTCGTCACCGTCATCGGATCCGCTCCCCCTCGGTCGCGTCCACCGCTGCGACGGTGGACCTGTCGCCGACATGCCAGCACGATTCCGTCGCCGACGTGCGGACCGGCCACTCAGTCGCGGTGGACCTGCTCGGTCATCGCTCGTCCGACCCCGATCATCGTGCGCAGCACACCGGGAAGGGCCCGCAGCGCTCCTGCGACGTCGCGGCGCAGCGGGATCCGGTACCCGGATCGGCGGCGCCCGCGAGGGTCCGGCACATGACACGAGTGCAGCGCCAGCGCTGGCGAGAAGCCCGGGGTGCTGGCCCGGGCGATCGGGCCGGCGTCGAGGTGGGCGGCGTCGAAGAGCTGCAGCTCCTTGGTGCCGTCGCGGTGCACGACGACCAGGACGTAGCCGTCATCGGCGTCGTCGGAGCCGACGCGCGGCACGAAGGTCGGCGGCGAGGGGAACTCGCCGTCCGGGTACTCCCACACCTCGGCGACCTTCATCGACTCCAGGTCGAAGCGGCTCAGCGTGCCCGGCAGGGCCCGGTCCGGGAGCTCGCCCGGCGCGACGACGCCGTCCTCGGCGGTCCCGTAGAGGCGCCACCACTCCTCGGTCACGAGCTGCGGGTCGAACCCCATGCCGGCGAACCACAGCTGCCGCTGACGTCGGCGGGCCTCGGGGCGGTGGCGGTCCGAGGTGGCGAGCACCCCACCCCAGACCCGCTCGGGATCGGCGATCGAGTCGGACTCGACGATCTCGCCGCGCACCGGGTCGATCAGGTAGCGACCGACGACGGTCGGTTGGACCGCCAGGGCGATCAACCCCTCGTGGTCGGGATGCACCCGGTCGCCCGAGCCGTGCACGGTCGACCCGGCGGTGGCGGTCACCATCAGGTCGGCGAGCGGCATGTGCTGTGCGACGACGCGCAGCAGGCCGTCGACCTCGTCGACGTCGACGGAGAGGTGGCCGGTCGGCATCGGCAACCGGACCTCGGTCACCGGCACCTCGCCGCCGGGCGCCGTGCGACGGAGGTCGTCCTTCGCCACGATCCACAGCGTCGTGTGCTGCTGGTTGCGACGCGAGCGGGGCGCACCGCGGAACGTCTCGGGCTCCACGACGAACGGCAGGTCGGCGAACACGACGTGGTCGCGCGACACCTTCACGTCGTGGATCGAGTCGTACGGGGACATGCCGGTGAGCCGCCAGCGCCGCACCGGGCCCTCGAGGTCCCAGCTCGCCAGATGCGCCTCGGCGGCGACGCCCGGCGGCGCGAGCTGGGTGTAGTTGAGGAAGTACATGCAGCCGTCGTCGACGTCGACCGCCGGATGGGCGGCGACCGCGCAGAGCGGCTCGAGCAGACCCGGCACCGCCTGCAACCACTCGTCGTTGCCGCCCACGGCGGTGACGTAGCGCATCGTCGCCGGATCGACTTCCACGGGTCGCCCGGCGTCGTATCCCACGAAGAGGCGACCGTCGATCGTGTCGACGTTCGTGTTCGCGTAGTTGGTCACCCCGAACGGCGACAGCTCCATGAACGCCACACGACCGAACAAGAACGGGAGACGGCGCCGGAGTCGCACGACGGGGGTGTCGATCACGCGGTGGCGCACCGCGATCCGCCCGGCGGGGTCGGGCCGCATCGTGATCCGTGCGAGCAGGCCCGGCTCGCCGAACCAGTGTCCACCGGGGCGCCGCTTGTCGGGTCCCACGATGAACACGGACCCGTCGACGTCGTCGGGCCAGTGACCGTCGATCACTTCGAGTCGCTGCGACGCCGGCCCCTGCCCGCGGAACAGGTTCGTCGTGAGCGTCGCCATGGTCTCCCTCCGCAGCAGCCTCCCCTCGGCGCGCTGCACGTGAACAGTGTTCACCGGGACATCATGGTCCGCAACCGCCGTCCAGCTGGACGGACGGGCTAGGGTCCACGGCGCGATGAACGGTGTTCACCGGGAGTCGACCACCAACGCGTCACTTCCGGGGGGAACCGATGCCTCGTACGACCGTCCTCTGCGCACTGATCGCCGTCCTGGCGGCTCTCGGCGCGGCCTGCAGCGAACCCGAGGACACGACGAGCAGCACCGACGACGACTCGACCAGCACCGCGGTCGAGTGCTCCGGCGACCAGCTCGAGCAGTGCGCTCGTGAGAGCTCGATCGCAGATCTGGTGCCCGACGAGCCCGTCGCCGCGAGCGCCGAGCCCTTCCGGATCGGCATGATCAACCAGGAGAACACACCCGCCGGCTCGTACCCCGAGCTGAGCCAGGCCGTGCAGGCGGCCGTGGAGTACGTGAACGCGCAGCTCGGTGGACTCGACGGCCGGCCCATCGAGGTCGAGGTCTGCAACACCGAGTTCAGCGCCGAGGGCTCGACGGCCTGCGGCCAGCGCTTCGTCGAGGCCGGCATGCCGGTCGTGCTGGGCGGGATCGACGTCTTCGGCAACGCGATCGACGTGCTCGCCGACAACGACGTGCCCTACGCGGGCGGCATCCCCATCAGCACGCAGTCGGTGCAGAGCGAGAACTCCTCGCAGTGGAGCGGCGGCACCTGGGGCGCCGCGGTCGCGTTCGCACAGCACGCGTCGACCGAGCTCGACGCCGAGCGTGTCGCCGTCGTCTACGGCGAGTTCGGCTCGATCACCCAGGGTGCGGAGTACGCGAAGACGGTGCTGGAGCGTAACGGGGTCCAGACGCAGCTGGTGCCGTACCCGATCGTCGCGACCGACCTGGTGTCGCCGATGCAGGCCGCCGCGGCGAGCGATCCCGACGCCATCATCGTGCTGGCCGCGGACGCCGGGTGCCGGGCCGGGTTCGAGGCGATCGCCACACTCGGGCTCGAGGCCCAGAAGTACTTCGTCGGCGCCTGCGCGGCGCCCACGATCATCGACTCGGTCGATGAGGCGTCGACCGACGGGACCATCTTCAACGTCGAGGGCCCGATCTCGACGACGACCGCTGACGCGGACGTCACCTTCTACAACGCCGTCATCGAGCAGTACGCCGACGGGCTCGACCCGGTCGGCGCCGGCACCGTGTCGTTCCGCTCCTTCATGAACCTCTACACGGTGCTGCGTGATCTCGGCGCCGACGGAGCGACCGCCGACGCGATCACCGAGCGGCTGGCGGCGCAGCGCGACGCGCCGAGCTTCATGGGCCACCCCTACACGTGTGACCGGGAGCAGTTCGAAGGGCTCCCCGCCATGTGCTCGCCCCAGCAGATCCTCGGGCGGATGGAGGGCCGTGAGCTCGAGCAGCTCGGCTCCTGGATCGACGTCGGCGCCATCTACGCCGGATGAGCTCGTCGGACCGTTCCCGAACCGTCGGGGAGCACTGAGATCGCCGACCACCTGGGGTACCTGCTCGCCGGGCTCGGGGGCGGCGCGGTCGTCGCATCGCTCGCACTGGGTCTGGTGCTCGTGCACCGGTCCTCCGGTGTCGTCAACTTCGCGCACGCGGCGATGGGCATGTACGTGGCGTTCGCGTTCTACGAGTTCCGAGCCACCGGCGACCTGGTGCTGCCGATCCTCGGTCTGCCCGACCGCGTGCACCTGCTGGCGCGGCCGACGCTGGCCAGCGCGCTCGTCGTCGCCGTGCTGCTCGCGGCGGCCCTCGGCCTGGTCGTCTACGGGCTGGTCTTCCGGCCGTTGCGGCGGGCGCCGGTGCTGGCTCGCGTCGTCGCCTCACTCGGGCTCCTGCTCTACCTCCAGGAGATCGTCCGACTGCGCTTCCCGGTCGCGGGCGCAGGTGTCACCATGCGACGGCCGGTGCTGCCCGAGGGACCGGTGCGCATCGCGGGTGCCGCCGTCACCGAGAACCGGCTGCTGCTCGCCGGCGGCGTCGTGGTCGTCGCGCTGGTGCTCGGCGCGGTCTACCGCTGGACCCGCTTCGGTCTGGCGACCCGCGCGGCGGCCGGCAACGAGAAGGGCGCGCTGCTGCTCGGCATCTCGCCGGACCGTCTCGGCGCGGTGAACTGGATGGTGGCGTCGATCCTCGCGGGGATCGCCGTCATCCTCATCGAGCCCATCGCCGGACTCGACCCGACCACCACCACGTTGCTGGTCGTGCCGGCGCTGGCCGCCGCGCTGCTCGGATCGCTCAGCTCCTTCGCGATCGCCACCGCCGCCGGTCTGGGGATCGGCATGGTGCAGTCGCTGATCCTCGGGTACGCCGTCCGGCCCAGCACGACGTGGATCCCCGACTGGCTGCCGACGACCGGTCTCCAGCAGTTCGTGCCGGTGCTCCTGATCGTCGGAGCGCTGGTGTGGGGCGGCGACTCGCTCCCCGACCGCAGCACCGTGGTCGACATCCGCCTGCCACGCTCGCCGTCACCCCGGCACGTCACCGCGTGGGCGATCGGGATCTCGTCGCTCGCCCTCGTCGGGCTGTTCACCTTCGACGCCGGACACCGCCAAGCGCTCATCACCTCGATGGTCGTCACGCTGCTCGCACTGTCGATCGTGGTGGTGACCGGCTACGTCGGACAGATCTCGTTGGCACAGCTGGCCTTCGCCGGCGTGGCCGGGTTCACCGTGATCCGACTCACCGAACACCACGTCCCGCTGCTGCTGGCGGTCCTGTTGGCCGCGGGTGTCTCGACCGTGCTCGGGATCGTGGTCGGGCTGCCCGCCACCCGCGTCCGCGGCATGAGCCTGGCGATCACGACCCTGGCGCTCGCGGTCGCGGTGGAGCAGCTGGTGCTGGCCAGTCCCCCGCTGTCGGGTGGCGCCGCGGGGTCCTCGGCACCGAGGCCCGGGCTGTTCGGCATCGATCTGGGCGTGAGCGCCCGAGGTGCCGACAACTTCCGGCCCGCCTTCGGCATCGCCGTGCTGGTCGTCGTCGCGCTGTGCTGCGTCGCCGTCGCCAACCTGCGACGCAACGGCACCGGTCTGCGGTGGCTGGCCG
>JALYWI010000011.1 GCA_030852785.1 Actinomycetota bacterium | reverse complement strand
CCATGAACGTGCCCAGCGCGGTGACGGCGAAGACCAGGCCGGGCCGCGACCCACTCGAGACCGGCTCGGCCGCTGTCGGCGCGTTCCCTGTCGGTTCGATCATGGAACGGACCGTACGACATTGAGTTCCATCGTGCAACTCACTACGCTGGGACCATGCAGCGCAAGAGCTTCGAAGCCATGAACTGCTCCGTGGCCCAGTGCCTCGAGGTGGTGGGCGAGTGGTGGTCGATGCTCATCGTGCGCGATGCGTTCCTCGGCGTGCGCCGCTTCGACGAGTTCCAGTCGCGCCTGGGCATCTCGCGGAACATCCTGGCGTCACGCCTGGCCGGCCTGGTCGACGCCGGTGTGCTCGACAAGGTCCCGTACCAGGAACGCCCGGTGCGCCACGAGTACCGGCTGACCGACAAGGGGCGCGACCTGTGGCCGGTGCTCACCGCCATGCGGCAGTGGGGTGACCGCTGGGCCGCGCCCGACGGCCCGCCGCTCGAGCTGGTGCACCTGGGCTGCGGCGAGGTGACGACGGTGGCACACACCTGCGGGGTGTGCGGCGAGGCGATCGACCACCGGTCGGTGCGCGCCGTGGCCGGACCCGGCGCGCAGTCGGACCGGCGGCCGGGTCAGCCGGTGATCCTCGCGGAGTAGACGGGCAGGTCGAGCAACGTCGCCACGCCGGGCGGCGCGGCGACCACCGCGGGGATCGCATTGATCACGTGCATCGCGGTGGCCAGGCATCCGGCGTGGTTGTGGTCGCCGACGTCGGACGACACGCTGAGCTCGAGGTGCACGTTCGGCTCGCCCTCGACGAGGATCCGGTAGCCCGCCCCCTGCGGCCAGTCAGGCGCGTCGCCGTCGCGCAGCCGGGTCACGTGCTCGACCACGATGCGCTCCTCGCCGCCGGCGACGCCGATGATCTCGAAGCGCATGCCCGAGATGGTGCCCGCCGGCACGGTGCCGGATGCGATCTCGATGTCCTCGTCCGCTCGGATGACCTCGTGCCGCTCGATGACGTCGTCGAGCGGCAGCCCGATGGCGTCGGCCACGAGGTGCACCACGGGTCCCCAGGCGAGCGCGGTGGAGCCGGGGGAGAGCAGCAGCGACTCCGAGGTGTCGGCCTTCCCGAAGCCCATGATCTCGAACATCGTGAACGCGTTGTCCCAGGTCGCGTAGTTCACGATCTCCATCATCCGGACCGTGCGGACGTCACGGCACAGGGCGAGCGCCCCGATGGTCACGCCCGCGTTGCCGTAACCCGGATCGATGCCCGAGGTGAAGCACGTGGTGCCACCCTCCTGGCACGCCGCCTCGAGACGCTCGAGCACGCCCGGACCGGCGTGGGCGGGGTGCAGCAGCGGGACGAACGAGGTGCTCACCACATTGGCGCCCGAGGCGAGGATCCGGCAGAGGTCGTCGACGACGCCACCGGGTCGCACGTCGGAGTTCGCGGTGTAGCAGACGACGTCGGCGCCCATGTCGAGCAGCGCGTCCGCATCCTGTGTGGCGAGCACGCCCAGGGGCGGGCCGCCGCACAGCTCACCCGCGTCGCGGCCGGCCTTCGCGTCGCTGTGCACCCACAGGCCGACGAGCTCCAGGTCGGGGTGTGCGGCGATCGCTGCCGGTGCGTGCACACCGACGGTCCCCGTTGCCCACTGGATCACCTTGATGCTCATCGTGCCCCCGGTCCGCCGCGCACCCCCGTGCACGGAACGAGAACCTGTTCTAGTCGAGGAAGCGCAGCAGGTCCGGCCAGGCTCGCCCGTCCTGGAAGAGGAACAGGTGGCCGCCGTCGTAGACGCGGAGCTCCGCGCCGGGCACGTGCGCCACGATGGCCTCGGCGTTGACGACGGGCGCGATGTCGTCGTAGGTGCCGCAGCCGACGAAGGTCGGCGCGGTGATGCGGGACAACCGATCGATCACGTCGTGTCCCTGACGTGCGGCGAGCTGCGCGAGGCGACCGGCGCGTCGCTCGTCGTCCTCGTCGGTCGGCTGCCCCTCGGCCATGTTCATCACGATCTGCAGATCGTCGGGGTGCTGGCCGAGCCATTCCGAGGACCAACGACGATCCGCGAGCAGCAGCGAACGAGTCGCCCGGTCGTGCGGGTCCAGGTCCGCCAGCTGCTCGAGCGGGTACGACGGGAACGCACCGCCGGGCGACGTCGAGAGCAGCCCGAGTCGTTCGACGCGCTCGGGTGCGGTGACGGCGACCTCTTGGGCGACCATGCCGCCGAAGCTGAGCCCGACGAGCCGGCAGCGCTGCCACCCGAGGTGGTCGAGCAGTCCGACGACGTCGGCGGCCACGTCGGCCATCGAGTAGGGCGACGAGCCGAGCGGGCTGCGTCCCATGCCGCGGACGTCGAACCCGACGACGTCGAACGATGTGGCGAGCTGGTCGACGACCGGTCGTGCAGCGGCGAGCGTCGCGCCGGACCCGTTGCAGTACAGCAGCGGCTCGCCCGAGCCCCACCGTTCGTACCAGAGCTGCGTTCCGCCCACGTCGGCCATCGGCACGGCGGCGACGCTAGCCGCGGCTCGTCGGGCGACGACGCTCAGAGTGCAGCGCTCAGAGCTCGGGGCCGCCGGGTTCGACTGCGGCGTGCGGCTCGAGCGGGCGGCGCAGCGGGACCCGCATCATCGAGAAGTCCGCGGTCGCGACCAGGTGGTCGTCGGCGTCGACGACCCTGCAGTCGATCACGATCAGCTGCGAGCCGAGGCGGACGATCTCGGACCGTGCCGTCACGCGGTCGGTTCGGGGCCGGCCCAGGTACCGGATGTGCATGTCCGAGGTCACGAGCGACTCGGTCGTGGGGTCGAAGTTGGTCGCGCGAGCGGCGGCAAGTGCACACGACAGGTCGACCAGCGTGGCGATCGCACCCCCGTGGAGGTTGGCGGTGAAGCCGAAGGCCTCGGGCCGCACCGGCATGTGCACCTCGGCGACCGACGAGTCGGGCTCCGGGTCGCCGAACTCGAAGCCGAGCAGGTCGTGGAGCGGGATGTCGTGGTTCATGGGTCGACTCCGGTCGATCGGGGATCGGCCGGCGAGCGTACAAGGGGCCGGCCGCTGCGTGACTGCCCGGATCGGGATCCGGGTAGGGGCAGGGCGGCAGGTTCACCGAAGGAGGCGCCCGTGTTCACTCACGACAGCTACGAGGACTGGCGGGGGATCGACGTCGTCGACGCCGCGGGTGACCCGATCGGCGAGGTGGTCGAGGTCATGCTCGACACCGACACCGGTCTGGTCGAGTGGATCGCCGTCGACGTCCGAGGCGACCGTCCAGCATCGCCCGAGTCCGGAGACGTCTCGTCGCCGGTCGGCGTGCGTCTCATCCCGATGTCCGGGGTGAGCTTCGGCGAGGACGCGCTCGTGAGCCGGTGGACCGTCGATCACGTCGCCGCCGCCCCCGGCGACGGCGCTGCCGACGGCATCTCGCGACGCGACGAGGACCGCATCTACCGCCACTACGGCCTCGACTACCCGACCCACTGGGTGAACGACGGCATGCCCGGTGGCGCCGAATCGGTCGGACTCGCCGGCATCGCCGCCGAGGGCCACCGGTCGAGCGGCGCGCCGAGTCGGTCTCGCACCGGACCGGCGGCCGACCACGAGGTCGACGAACCCCGGCGGGTCGCCACGGCAGGCGTCGTCCGTCCGCCCACGCCGGACGACGAGGCACGCCTCGAGGACGAACGCCGTGCGACGCTCGACGGCATCGGCGACGGCGCCGGCTGACCGACCCGTTCCCGCCGGACAGAGATCGCCGGTCAGCGATCGGCGGTGACCGACGCGACGAGGCTGTCAGTCGCCGACGTCGACGGCCGCGGCACCGGCGTCGTCCTCGACGAGCTCCAGCACCGCGCCCTGCTGATCGACGATGCCGGCGTCCTCGGCGGCGGTCGTCTCGTCCTCGGCGGCCGCACGGCGGGCGATCGTCGCTGCCGCCACACCGGCCAGTCCGACGCCGAGGGCGACGAGCGGCATCACGACGCGACGGGAACCCTCGAGGTTGCGCCAGGCGACCAACGTCGCCGCGACATCGGCCGCGTCGGCAATCGCGCCGAGCTGCACCAGGTGGGCGATCTGCTCGGACCGGCCGCCGGCCGAGGCGGCCAGGATCCCTGCGCCGAGGGCCACGTCGCGTGCGCCGAGCGCACGGGCGAAGACCTTGGTGCCCGGACCGTCGGCGTCGTCGCCGACCCAGATGCGTCCTGCCCAGGCGGGTGCCACCACCAGCGACGCTCCGACGCCCGTGCGCACCACGCCCATCACCGTTCCGACCACTCGTGTGTCCATGTCGGATGCTCTACCCCGGGCGGGCCGGGGTCATGCACGGGCCTAGCGCGCCCGGCTCGGGTCACGAGCCGGGCCGGTCGCTCAGGATCGGGGGTGTGAGTCGGGTGCTCAGGACCTGCGCGTGGTCGAGCGGGACTGGATCGCACGCCAGATCAACAGGGCGATCACCGCGCCGATGAACGAGCCGATGATGCCCGAGAGCTGCAGTGCGCCCTCGTCGCCGTCGTTGCGGAAGATGATCCACCCGAGGAAGCCGCCGATGAGCGACCCGACGAGGCCCAGCACCAAGGTGCCGCCGATGCCCATCGAGTCGTCACCGGGCACGACCGCCCGGGCCAGGAACCCTGCGAGCAGTCCGATGATGATGGCTCCGATGATCCACAGCATGTGGCGCTCCCTCGTGGTCCGGTCGGCGGGCTCGCCGACGTGACGTCACCTACCCGAGCGACGCGCACCCTCAAACGGCTGATGCGATGGGCGCGATCGCTCGTTGCGCTGAACGCTCCGGAGCACGTCGGCGACCGTGCTTGTGCGGAGCAGAAGAATTCTCAACGGTGGCCCCTCGATGGTCGAAGAGAAAAAGGGCGACCACGCAGACCGGTTCCAGGAGGACCATGCAGGAAGTAGCCGAGACGCACCCGGGCAGCAGAGCTGCCGGGCGCGCCCCGCGACGCCTGGGTGTGGCGGCGCGTCTCTTCGGCACGATCGCCGTCCCGATCACCGTGCTCGCGCTCGTCCTCGGTACATCGGTGCTCGAACGCCACCGCGACGTGACGAAGGCCGACGCGTTGTCGGAGCGGGTCGTCGTCCTCGAACGGATGGTGAGTCTGCGATCGGCGCTGTTCAGGGAAGAGGTCGCCGCAGAGATCTTCATCCCCGGCCGGCGGCCGCCGGCGTTGATGTTGAAGACGTCGGAGTTCGGCACGCAGATCTCCGAACGACCCGAGGAGTTGGTCGACGCGACCGACGCCGCGCTGGCCGCCATCCCGCCAGCAACTCGGCCCTTCGACCAGGACGACCTCGACCGCGCTCGAGGAACCTCGACCGACGGCGACGCCGAGGCGGGCGCCGACCCGTTCGGCGAGATCGGACGGGCCGTGGCGGCGGCGATCGACGACGACCTCCGGTTCGTCCGGGAGTCGGCCATCGAGCTGGGTGACGTGCGACTGATCAGAGCCGGCACCGTGTTCCAGCGCTCCGTGGAGCTGCCCGACGAAGCCGGGCAGTTCGTCGCCGCGCTGGCCGACCTGTGGAGCGCCCCTCCGGCGGCTCGACCGGAACTGCAGTCCGCGGTCGTCACGGCCTACGCCGACTTCGAGGACTCCTCCGATCGGTTCACCGACAGCATCACCGACGAGCGCTCGACCGTCGCCCGTGTCGCATCGCCCGTGCTCGACCTGCCCCTGGTGCTCCGTCAACCCGTCGACTCCGCCGTGTCCGGAGCACTCAGCGCGGCGAACCGCCAGGCGGGAAGTCCCCCCTCGGTCGGGTCGGCGCTGATGCAGGGCGTCGACTGGATCCTGCGCGTCGATGCCATCCGCAACGACGCCGCCGAGGCCGTGACCGCCGCTGCCGACGACGTCGCCGCATCCGCACAGGCCTCGGAGCGGTGGAACGCCGGCGTCGCGCTCGCCGCGGTCGCGGTGTCGGTCGCTGCCGCGACGCTCTTCGGACGCTCGATCCTGGGACCGGTCCGTCGTCTCACCGACCATGCCCAGCGCATCGGCAGTGGACAGCTCGATCGCGATCCGCTCGAGCTGCACGGCCCGCCCGAGATCGTCCGAGCGTCGCAGGCGATGAACGACGTGGTCGACAACCTGGTGCTGCTCGAGCAGAAGGGTCATGCGCTCGCCCGTGCTGACTTCGAGGACCCCTCGCTGCAGCAGCAGCTGCCGGGGCGTCTCGGCGCATCGCTGCGGCTCTCGATGGAGGTGCTGGCCGACTCGATCGAACAGCGTGAGTCGCTCCAGTCCCGGCTGCGCTTCGAGGCGTCGCACGACTCATTGACCGGGCTCGGGAACCGGTCGTCGCTCATCCACACCCTCGATCGGGCACTCACCGCGTCGACCGCGTCGGTGATCTTCCTCGACCTCAACGACTTCAAGGGCATCAACGACGTACACGGGCACGCGGTCGGCGACGAGGTGCTCAGGGTCGTCGCAGTGCGCCTGCTGTCGGCCGCGCCGGCGCGGGCGCTGGTGGCCCGACTGGGCGGCGACGAGTTCGTGATCGCACTGCCCGGTGTCGACGGCGTCGACGAACCGCTCGAGGTCGCTCGCCGTGCGACGAGCGCGGTGACCCAACCGATCGAGATCGACGGGCGGACCGTCGAGGTCGGTGCGAGCGCCGGTGTCGCGGTGCGGGGGCACGGATCCTGCGACACCGGGGTCGAGGCACTGCTGCGCATGGCGGATCTGGCCGTCTACTGCGCCAAGCTCGACCCGGACGACAGCATCGTGCTGTACGACGACGAGCTCGACCGGCGACTGACCCACCAGCGGCAGCTCGAGACCTCGCTGGCGCAGGCGCTGCAGCCGGACCGCGACGAGCTGCGCCTGACCTTCCAGCCCATCGTGCGATCCGACGACTTCACCGTGCGCGGTGTCGAGGCGTTGCTGCGATGGGACTCGCCCGACGGCGGGGCCGTCGCACCGGACGAGTTCATCCCGATCGCCGAGCGCTCCGACCTGATCCTCGACGTCGACCACTGGGTGATCGACCACGTGCTCGCCCAGATGGCGCGGTGGAGCCGGGAGACGTCGATGGAGCCGCTCACCGTGTCGGTCAACGTGTCGGGACGGAGCCTGCTGGACCGCTCGTTCGTCGGGCGGGTCACCACAGCGCTGGCATCGTCGGGCATCCCCGCGCAGCGGCTGCAGATCGAGGTGACCGAGACGGCGCTGGTGTCGGACCTGGAACTGGCAGCGTCGCAGCTGACCGTGCTCCGTGCGCTCGGGGTCCGGATCGTCATCGACGACTTCGGCACCGGCTACACGAGCGTGGCGCACCTGCGCAC
>JALYWI010000192.1 GCA_030852785.1 Actinomycetota bacterium | reverse complement strand
GCGTCGCCCGGTTCGGGGGCGACGCGGGGGAGGTGGCACCATGAGCGGCCATGACCGCCGAGCTGCCCCTCATCCTGTTGCCTCCGTCCGAGGGCAAGTCCGACGGCGGCACCGGTGCGCCGTGGGCACCGGGGACGATGCGCCACGACCTCGACGAGCAACGCGCCCGGTCGATGCGGGCGCTGACGCAGGCGATGAAGTGGTCGACGCCACGACGTGCGGCCCTGCTCGGCGTCAAGGGCACCAGCCTGGACTCGGCGACCGCGGCGAACCGCGACGTGGTCGGCTCCGCGACGCTCCCGGCGATCGAGCGGTACACCGGTGTGCTCTACGACGAGCTCGATGCGGCGTCGTGGTCGGCGCGCCAACGGGCCCGTGCACAGGACAGCATCGTCATCTTCTCGGGGTTGTTCGGACTGGTCGCCCCGGACGATCCGATCCCGAACTACAAGATCAAGATGGGCGCCTCGCTGCCTCGCCTGGGTCGGCTCGGGACGTGGTGGCGGCCATCGATCACCGCGGCGCTGCAGCCGCTCGTCGAGGGGCGCCGCGTCTGGAACCTGCTGCCGAACGAGCACGACGCGGCGTGGACCGCGCCCGGCGACGCGGAGCTGGCGACGGTGAAGTTCTTCGACGAACGGCCCGACGGCACCCTGACCACGGTCTCGCACTGGAACAAGCTGCTCAAGGGAGCGCTCGTGCGGTTGCTGCTCGATCGCCCCGGGGTCGCACCGGCCGACCTCGACGGCTGGGACCATCCGCTCGGGTACCGGCTCGAGTCCGTCGAGACGGATCGCCGGGGTGTGCAGGTCTGCTCGCTGGTGCGCCGCGGTGCTCCCGACGATCGCTGAGGAAGAGGGCAGAGGCTGAGGCCGGATCGGACACGACGTTCACTCGAGGAACGGCGCGGTTCGCGAATCCGGTTCACGTTTCGGGGCCTGCTCGGTTGTAACGTGCGTCACATCGGTGGAGTAGCGCCTGCCGATCGTCGTCGCCGTACGCGTGTGAGCCGGGGGGCTTGCGGGTACAGGACACGAGGGGCAGCGCTGCGAAGGGAGTCAGCCGTGCGACAGGGATCGATCCGTCTGGGCCGTGTCCTGGGCGTGCCGCTGACCATGGACCTGGGCGTGATCGCGATCGCCGGCGTCCTGACCTGGAGCCTCGCCACCGTCGTGCTGCCCGGAGCGGCGCCCGGTCACGTCGCCCAGGTCTACTGGGCCCTCGGCGCGCTCGGCACCGTGTGCTTCCTCGCGTCGCTGCTCGCCCACGAGTTCGGCCACGCCCTGGTCGCCCGACGCAACGGCGTCCGTCCCGAGCGCATCACCCTGTGGATCCTCGGCGGGTACGCGGAGTTCGAGAACGAACCGGAGACACCCGGCGCCGAGCTCCGCATCACGGTGGCGGGCCCGGCGGTGAGCCTGGTGCTCGGCGTGTCCTTCGCCGCTGCCGCGTGGGGCCTGGATCTGCTCGGCGTCTCGCCGGTCCACATCGCGCTGCTGGCGTGGTTGGCGCTCGTCAACGGCGCGCTCGGTGCGCTCAACCTGCTGCCCGGCGCACCGCTCGACGGCGGCCGCATCCTCGCCGCGTTCCTCTGGAGGGTGTCGGGTGACCGCTTCGCCGCTCGCATCAACGCGGCGTTCCTCGGCCAGCTGCTGGGCGCGGCGCTGATCGCGCTCGGCCTGTTCGAGCTGTTCGCCTTCCGCGGCCTCAGCGGCATCGCCGCCATCGTCGTCGGCTGGTTCCTGATGAGCGCCGCCCGCAACGAGCGCGCCTACTTCGTGGGCGAGCAGGCGCTGCAGGGCGTCACCACCGGCCAGGCCATGGTGCCGACCGCTCGTGCCGTGACGGCGTGGACGACGGTCGCCGATCTGGTCCAGGGGCCACTGCTGCACACCCATCGCAGTGCCGTGGCCGTCACCGGCTGGACGGGATCGCCCGTGGCCGTCGTCACCATGGCCGACGTCCGCGGCGTGCCGGCCGAGGACTGGGCCAACACGACCGTGTCGCAGATCGTCGGCGCCGACTCGTTGCTCGGCACGCCCTCTGCGGAAGAAGACCTGCTCGGGTTCATCGAACGTCGACAGGACCGGCCCGGCGGCTATGCCGTGGTGGTCGACGACGACGGGCGGCCGGCGGGGCTGATCGGCCCCGACGAGGTGCGCTGCGCCATCGAGCGGGGACGCGGACGGGCCCGACAGCGTCGTCGGCACCTGCCGCCACCGCCGCCGGTGACGGTGCCCTCCCAGCGATGGGAACCGCCCGTCGTCGCGAACCGGTAACGCGACTCCGTCCACGCCCGATCGCGCGCCTGCCCGATCGGGAGATCGGGCCGTCGACGAGTACGGTTCCATCCCATGGTGCTGGCGGAGCTCGAAGCGTTCCTCTCCCGCCCCGTGGCACCGACCCGTCGAGTGGCGCTGGGCTCACTCGACCTTCCCGCGGACCCGGCGCCGGGCTTCGGGGGCATCCTGCTCGGCGGGGTCGCCGCGCACTTCGCGCCGCGCCTGGATCCGGACCACCACGACGAGCTGGTCCACCTGATGGACGAGGTCGAGGCAGGGCAGCGCATCGCGCAGCCGCGGGTCCGTCACCGTCTGCAGCAGGACCGAGTGGGCCTCCAGCGCTGTTCGCACCGACTGGTCGGTCAGGGCGAGATGGTGCACTTCGAGTTCGACGACGACCTGGGCACGCCGGCCCAGCACCTGCTCTGCACCATCTACGCCGTGGCGACGGTGCCGCCGGCGGTGCGCTCCACGGTGATGGCGACGGTCCGCAAGGGCTACTCCTGGCGGGGCCGCTCCGTCGAGGCGTTGCTCGGTCACCTCGCCGGCACGCACCAGACCCTGAGCCTGGGAGCCGTCGCGGACCCGGTCACCTGGGCGATGCAGCTGCTGCAGCTCGGTCACCTCGGTGCAGCGTCCGGGGCCGGCTCCGGGCAACCCAGCCGGCGCGACGTGCAACGGGCCTTCCGCGACCAGCTGCGCGCCGCGCACCCCGACCACGGCGCGGACGACACCGACGCCGCCGCACGCATCGCGGACCTCTCCGAGGCGCGCCGCATCCTGCTGGGATGAGGGAGCGGTCATGACGCGCGAGCCGATCGACCGCGCTGCACCCATCGACCGCGCTGCACCCATCGACGCGGCCGCACTCGCGCTGTGGCCGGGTGCGGGCAGCGCACGGGACCACTCGTCGCTCGTCGCCCTCGAAGAGGGGCTCGCCCCGCTCGACGTCGCACGCATCGACTTCCCGTACCGCAAGGAGGGGCGCAAGGCCCCGGACCGGGCGAACAAGCTGATCGCCTCGCTGCGCACCGACGTCGCCGAGCTCTGCGCCCGACTGGGCACGTCGTCGGACCGCGTCGTGCTCGGCGGTCGGTCGATGGGCGGCCGGATGGCGTCGATGGCCGCAGCCGGTGCGACCGGGGCGACCGCCAAGGGCGCGGCGATCGAGGAGGAGCCGCTGCCCGTCGCCGGACTGGTGCTGTTGTGCTATCCGCTGCATCCGCCGGGCAAACCCGACCGGCTGCGCGTCGAGCACCTGTCCCGCCTCGAGGTGCCGACGCTGTTCATCTCGGGCGACCGCGACCCCTTCGGCACCCCGGACGAGCTCGCCGCGGCGATCGAGCGCATCCCCGGTGCGGTCAATGTGGTGACCGTGCCCGGTGCCCGCCACGAGCTCAAGGGCTGCGACCCGCTGATCGTCGACACCGTCCGGGCGTGGCTGGCCGGCGACGACGTCAGCGGTTGATCTCCTCGAGCTCCCGACCGCGGGTCTCGGGGATCGCGAACGCCAGCCCGGCGGCGAGCAGCGGCGCGACGGCCAGCACCGCGAAGGTGAACCCGTAGCCGCGGGCATCGACGAGCGGCCCCGCGATCATGAGGCCGCACACCGAACCGCCGACCGCGATGGCCGTGATGAAGCCCCGGACCCCGGCACGGCGCGCGGTGGGGAACAGCTCCGGTGCGATCACCCCCATCGCCGGCACCGCCAGCCCGCCGAGCACCGACCCCAGCAGCGACCCGAACCACATCGGTGCGCCGCTCACTGCGAAGAAGATCGCGTTGCACACGCCGAGCGCGATCAGGCCCGGCACGATCGCGGCGCGACGGCCACGCACGTCGGCGAGCCGTCCGCCGGCGAGCACCCCCAGGCCGCCGGGGGTGGCGGTGGCGAGGACGAACACGGTGATCATGAGACCGCTGAAGCCACGTTCGGTGCGCAGGTAGTCGTTCTGGAGCTGCGAGGCCGGCGCGACGAACACGTTGAACAACAGGAAGATCGACGCGATCAGCACGAACCGTCGTGGATCGATGCGACGTGACTCCGCAGGCGCGAGCGCGTTCGCAGGCGCCGGCGCCGAGTCGGCGGTTGCGGCACTGAGCCCGGCGTCGGTGGCCGGGGCGCTGTGGCCGGCGTCGGGCTGGCCGGTCTGCGCATGGTGGGCCCGTCGGGTCGCGTCGAGACGGACGAACCGCCCGCTCTCGGGCAGGTGCCGTGCCGCCGACCAGATCATCGGCAACGAGAGCCCCGCCACGACGAAGGTCAGCCGCCATCCCCACGACCCGAGGTCGGCCAGCGGCAGCGTCATCACGATGACACCGGCGCCCAGTCCGTAGGCCAGGGTGCCGAGTCCGGTGACCATCGCGCGTGAGCCGGGCGGCAGCTCCTCGACCGCGATCGTGTCGACGCAGAGCAGCCCCGCGATCGCGAGGTTCCGCGCCACGAGCTGCAACGCCGCCACGGCCCACAGCGACGGCGCCAGCGCCGTGACGACGGTCAGCACCGCCGACGCGGCGAAGGACCACACCGCGATGCGCCGACGTCCGCGCCGGTCGGCGACGAGCATCACCACCACCGTGACGACCACACCCAGGCGCACCGCCGAGAGCACCTCGGTCTGCTGGCTGCGTGAGCCGTCGCCCAGGTCGGCGGCGATGAACGTCAGCACCTGGGTGAGCAACCCGTAGAGCAGCCCGGCGACCAGGTTGAACAACGCCATCGCCGCGACCATGGTCGACTGCCCGGCGCTGAGGCGATCGGGTGTGGTCCACCAGGGCCGGGTCCCGCGGCGGATGCCGGTCGGCAGCGCGCGACGCACCAGCGGTTCGTACAGACGCGACCAGTAGGGGATCGCGAGGCGGTACTCGACCTCCTGGTCGACGTCGATGGCGCCGTCGTCGCTGCGGGTCCAGCGCACCGTGCGTCGATACGCAGAGAACGGGCCGTGCACGCAGTCGAAGTCCACCCGGCCCGTCGAGGTGTCCGCCGCGGGCGCTGCGCTGGACGAGCCGTGCTCGGCCGTCGCCTCGAGGACCAGGGCATCGTCGCGGGGCGTGATCGCGGCGTGGAGCTGGGCGTCGTCGCAGACGGACGTCGTGCGGACCGCGCTCACCCCTCGACCCAGCACTCTGCTCCCGGCACTCGGCTCCCCGTGAACGCTCGACGTTCAGGTGCGGCAGCCTACTGGCGACATACTTGTGCGGTGTCACGTCTGATCGTCCGTCCGTCCGGTCCGCTCTCGGGGGAGCTGGAGGTGCGCGGCGCCAAGAACTCGGCGCTGAAGCTGATGGCCGCGTGCGTGCTCGCCGAGGGCCGATACGTGCTGCGCAACGTGCCGCGCATCTCCGACGTCGACCACATGGCGGCGCTGCTCGAGGCGATGGGGATGCAGACACGCTGGCGGGAGGACGACGCGCTCGAGATCGTGCGCGGCGCAGAGGTCGACCCCGTCGCTCCCTACGAGCTCGTCGAGCGCATGCGGGCGTCGAGCGCGGTGATCGGCCCGCTGCTGGCCTCGATGGGACGCGCGAGCGTTGCGATGCCCGGTGGCGACGACTTCGGTTCCCGCCCGATCGACATGCACCTGCAGGGTCTCGAGGCGCTCGGCGCCGAGTTCACCCTGGAGCACGGCGTGATCGAGGGGCGTGCCGAACGGCTGCGCGGCACCGAGGTCGTGCTCGACTACCCGAGCGTCGGTGCCACCGAGAACCTGCTCATGGCCGGCGTGCTCGCCGAGGGACGCACGATCGTGCAGAACGCCGCGCGTGAACCCGAGATCGCGGATCTGGCCGCGTTCCTGAACCGCATGGGCGGGCAGATCCTGGGAGCGGGCAGCCCGGTCATCACGATCGACGGCGTGGCGGAGCTGCGAGCGGTCGAGCACGCGGTGATCCCGGACCGGATCGAGGTCGCCACGTTCCTCGCGGCGCTCGGCGTGGCGGGCGGTGAGCTGACGTTGCGCCAGGTCCGGCCCGACCACCTCGACCTGCTGGTCGAGAAGCTCGGCCACATGGGCATCCGCATCTCTCCCGAGTCCGACGGCGTGTGGGCCATGGCGAGCGGGCGGCCACGTCCGGTCGACGTGTCGACCCTGCCGTACCCCGGCCTCGCGACCGACTACCTGCCGATGCTGGTGGCGCTGCTCAGCTATGCCGACGGCACGAGCTACGCGACCGAGAACGTGTTCTCCGGGCGCTTCCGCTACATCGGCGAACTGGCCCGCATGGGCGCCCACATCCGCGTCGACGGCCACCACCTGGTGATCGACGGCGTGGAGCGGCTCTCGGGGGCACCGGTGCGTGCGGTCGACATCCGTGCAGGTGCGGCGCTGGTCGTGGCCGGGCTGGGCGCCGAGGGTGAGACGGTCATCACCGAGTCACACCACATCGATCGGGGCTACGAGCGCTTCGTCGAGCGCATGCGCTCGATCGGCGCCGACATCGACGAGGGCTGACCGCCCCGTCGGCCCGGCCCCGTCGGCCCGGATCGGGAATGCCGTTGCCTCATCCCAGGGCTGAGCGCGACCTCGCGTGTCACTTCCGGCCCGCGCCGCTCCGGGGCGGCGAGCCTGCGCTCAGATCGGGCCGCCACGCTCGTTGCGTGGCTCGGGGGCCCGGGGGCGGCTCGGACCGCTGCCGCCGTCGCCACCGTCGGTTCCGTCGGTGGGGGCGCCCGGGTCGCTCCCGTCGCCGAGATGGCTCGCTCGACGGTTCGCGCCGTAGAGCAGCGCCGCGAACGCGGCGACGGGGACGGCCACCATGAGCATCTCGTCCCATCCGCCCTGATGGGCGAACAACGGTGCATCGGCCAGGATGTGACCGACGACCGGGCTCCACGACCACGACAACAGCTGCATGTGGAACGGAACGCTACCCGTCGGTGTTGTCAGGATCGAAGGCGCGCACCATCATCGGTGCTCAGCCAGAGCCCGAGAGGCGGAGTTGCGACGTGCTCACTGAGGTCGAAGAGGTCATCGAGATCATCCGACCGGCCATTCAGGCCGACGGCGGCGACATCTCGCTGATCGAGGTCGACGCCGAGACCGGCGTGGTCACCGTCGAGCTGCACGGCGCATGCGTGAGCTGCCCGGCGTCCACGGTGACGATGAAGGCCGGCATCGAGCGCATCATGAAGGACCGGATCCCCGCGGTGAACGCCGTCATCCAGAAGGGTGACGAGATCGAGTACGGCACCGCCGTCAGCCTCTGAGCGTCAGCTCGCGGCACCGGCCCGGCTGCACTCGGCGCACCGTCCCAACACATCGAGTCGATGGTGTTCGGCCTCGAAACCCTGAGCTCCGGCCACGTCGTCGAGCGATGCCGTCAGGCGTCGTTCCAGCTCGGCGCTCAGCACGACGTCGGTGACGCGCCCGCACCGGGTGCACACCAGGTGGTGGTGGTGCGAGGTCAGGTCCTCGGCGAGCTCGAAGTGGCTGTACTCGTCGCCGGCGATGATGCGGTGCACGATGCCGGCGTTGATCAGCTCGGTCAGGTTGCGGTAGGCGCTGCTCTGGGCGAGGGAGCGGTCCTCGGCGAGGATCTCGGGGATCGTGAGCGGACGGTCCGAGGTGGCGAGCAGGTCGACCACGGCACGGCGCGACGTCGTGTAGCGCAGACCGCTGCTGCGAAGGCGCTGTGCCGCCGTGGTGTGCAGCTCGTCGCGGGACAGGTCGTGCTCGTCAACGGCGCCCATGCGGGGAGCGTAGTCGACCTGAGAACAACTGAGAACCTTCGGGACTGGAAGTGAGAACCATCCTCAAATATGGTGGCCCCATGCAGCGGGACGTGCGCCGGACCATCACCACCGTGGGACTCGCGATCGGGCTGATGGTGCTGTCGGCCTGCGGCGACGGACCAGGCAGCGGGGCAGAGGGCGACACGGACCCGGGCGTGGTCGCCACCACGCCGATCTGGGCCGACGTGACCTCGAACGTGCTCTGCGGCGAGGTCGAGGTGACCTCGATCGTGCCGGTCGGTGCGGACTCGCACTCGTTCGAGCCGTCGGTGCAGGACGCGGACGCCCTGCGCTCGGTCGAGCTGGTCGTGGCCAACGGGCTGGGTCTCGAGGAGGGGCTGGGTGCGACGCTCCGGTCGGCCGAGGAGTCGGGCGCCACGGTGCTCGAGCTGGCGCCCTCGCTCGAACCGCTCGACGGCCACGAGGACGACCACGGCCCCGATCACGAACACGCGGCCCACGAACACGAGGCCGACGAGCACGCGTCGGGCGAACATGACGCGGGCGAACACGAGGCGGGCGAACACGCGGCCGGCGAGCACGAGGCGGGGCACCATCACGACGTCGATCCGCACGTGTGGATGGATCCGGACCGCGTGGCCGCCGCGGTGCCGCTGATCGTCGACGGACTCGCCGGGATCGACGACCTGCCGGTCGACGCCGCACGCATCGACGAGTGCGCAGCCGCCTACGTCGAGGAGCTGCGGGCGCTGTCCGCCGAGATGGACTCGATGCTCGCAACCGTCCCCGACGGCGCACGTCGCCTCGTGACGAACCACGAGTCGCTCGGCTACTTCGCCGACCGGTTCGGCTTCGAGATCATCGGCGCCGTCGTACCGTCGACGAGCTCGCTGGGCGAGGCGAGCGCCCGGGACCTCGACGACCTGGCGGTCACCATGCGCGACGCGGACGTGACCGCGATCTTCGCCGAGACCACCGGTTCGACCGAGGTGTCCGACGGCCTGGCGGAACGACTCGGTGACCAGGTCAGCGTCGTCGAGCTGCACACCGAGTCGACCGGCGACGCCGGGGGCGACGCCGCGACCTACGTCGACATGATGCGCCGCAACGCCGAGTTGATCGCCGAGCACGTCGGCGGGAGCGCTCCCCGATGAGCACCCTCGCGGCGCAGACATCGACGCTGACGGCGCACACGTCGACGCTGGCGCAGGCCCAAGTGTTCGGCCTGACGCCGATCGAGTGGGTCGTCGATCCGTTCACCGGCTCGTACACGATGCAGCGGGCGCTGGCCGCCGGCACGCTCGCCGCGATCGCCTGTGGTCTCGTCGGCACCTGGGTGGTGCTGCGAGGCATGACCTTCATCGGCGATGCGCTCGCCCACGGTGTGCTGCCGGGTCTCGCCCTGGCCACGGTCGTCGGCTTCAACCCGACCCTCGGCGCCCTGCTGAGCGCCGGGGTGATGGTCGGTGGCATCACCGTGGTCGGGCGGCGTGCCCGCCTCAGCGAGGACACGGCGATCGGTCTGCTGTTCGTCGGCATGCTCGCGCTCGGCGTGTTGATCATCAGCCGGAGTCGTTCGTTCGCGGGGGAGCTGACGGGCTTCCTCTTCGGCGGCATCACCAGCGTCACCTCGGGTGACCTGGTGCTCGGCGCCGTCGTCGCCGCGGCGGTCCTGGTCACCGTCGTGGTCGGCTACCGGGCGTTCCTCGTGTTGTGCTTCAACCGCGACGCCGCCCAGCTGCTCGGCCTGCGACCGGGCCTGACGCACGCGGTGCTGCTGGTGCTCGTCACCGCGACCGTCGTCGCGAGCTTCAAGACCGTCGGGACGTTGCTCGTGTTCGCGCTGATCACGGCGCCCGCGGCCGCTGCGGTGCAACTCGTCCGGCGCGTGCCCTGGGTCATGGTGACCTCGGTGGTGCTCGCCGAGATCTCGGTCGTGGTCGGGCTGCTCGTGTCGTGGCACGCACGCCTGGCCGCCGGCGCCGCGATGGCCGCCACCGCCGTCGTGCTCTTCGTCGTGGCGCTGTGCATCTCCGAGGTGACCCGGTGGATGCGCTCCCGTCGGCATGTCGAGGTCGCAGCGACAGCCTGAGTCGAACGCCGGCGCGGTACCGTGACCCGGTGACGTCGCAACGACCGTGGATCGGCGGGCTCCCGACACGGCTGCGCATCGACGGGCCGCTGGGCCACGGTGCGACCTCGAGCGTGTGGCGTGCCCGCGACCTGGTCGCAGGGATCGACGTGGTCGTGAAGGTCCTCGACGCCGAGCACGCCGCCGGGCGACTCGAGCGAGAAGCCCGAGCGCTGGCCCGGTTGCGTGACGTGCCCGGCGTCGTGGTCGCCCACGAGCTCGGCCGCTCCGACGACGGCACCGGCTGGATCGTCTGCGACCTCGCCGCGGGTGGCTCGCTGCGCGACCGGCTCGGCGAGCGTGGGGCAGGTCCACTCGAGTCCACCGAGGCCCGTCGACTCGCTGCGGCACTCGCCGCGGCCCTCGCCGAGGTCCACGAGCGCGGCGTCGTGCACGGCGACCTCAGCCCGGCCAACGTCCTGTTCGACCGCGACGGCGCCCCACTGCTCGCGGACTTCGGCGCGGCCGACCTGGACGGCACCAGCGACCCGGTGCGTCAGGGCCTGACCCCTGCGTTCGCCGCCCCGGAACGTCGCCGGGGTGCCGTGGCGTCGCGACCCGGTGACGTGTACTCGCTCGCCGCGACCGTCGCCACCGCATGCCACACACCCGACGAGCCGCTCGCCGGGGTGCTCGCGGAG
>JALYWI010000189.1 GCA_030852785.1 Actinomycetota bacterium | reverse complement strand
CGACCGAGAAGGAGCTCGCCGCGTTGGGTGCGCCGTTCGCCCCGTACCGCTCGGTGGTCGCGTGGTGGTGCTGGCGAGAGGTCGACACGGTGCTCCCGGCGCCCTGAGCGCCGGCACGCGCCGGCTCCGCCGCACCGCCGCACCGCCGATCCCGGCTGCATCAGTCGTACTGGACGGATCGTCCTCGGGGCTCCAGGCCCTCGGCCGCGAAGTAGCGGTGGATGAACTGCACGGCGATGGAGCCCTCGCCGACCGCCGAGGCCACGCGCTTCACCGAGCCGTGCCGGGCGTCGCCGCCTGCGAAGACACCCGGAAGGCTCGTCTCGAGTGGGAACGGGTCGCGGTCGCCCAACCATGCGCTCCGGTCGAGATCGGCGCCGGTCAGCACGAAGCCCCGTTCGTCACGCTGGATCGACGGAGGCAGCCAGTCGGTGTGCGGCTGGGCGCCGATGAGGAGGAACAGCGCCTGCGCGTCGACGGTGACCTCGTCGGAGGTGGCCCGGTCGCGGAGCACCAGGTGCTCGAGTCGTCCCGTTCCCCCGCCGCCGACCACCTCGGTTCCGAGCCGCACGTCGATGTTCGCCGTCGCCTCGACCTGGCGGACGAGGTAGTCCGACATGCCGGCGCGCAACGACGAGCCACGCACGACGAGCGTGACCTGCTGCGCGTAGGTGGCCAGGTGCAGCGCCGCCTGCCCGGCCGAGTTGGCACCGCCGACGACGAAGACGTTGCAGTGCTCGAGTGCCGGTGCCTCAGAGGTGGGTCCGCCGTAGAACACCCCCGCACCGGTCAGCTCCTCGAGCGCCGGGACGTCGAGACGGCGATAGCTCGCTCCCATGGTCAGCAGCACCGACGTCGCCACGATGCGTGTGTCGTCGGTGAGCGTGAGCTCGAGCGAGCCGTCGCGAGCGGTGATGTCGGTGACCGTCTGCATGAAGGCGAACCGAGCGCCGAACACCCAGGCCTGGTCGTACGCCGCCCGGGCGAGCTTGCGGCCGCTGATGCCCCGGGGGAAGCCGAGGTAGTTGCGGATCAGCGAGCTCGAGGTGGCCTGGCCACCGATGCCGCCGCGGTCGATCACGAGGGTGCTCAGCCCCTCGGAGGCGCCGTAGACCGCCGCAGAGAGCCCTGCAGGGCCGGCCCCGACCACGACGACGTCGAACTCGAGCTGCCCGGTGCTCACCGGCGAGCCGGCGGCCAGCGCCATCTCGGAGTTGGTCGGGTTCACGAGAATCTCGCCGTTGGGGAAGACGATGATCGGCAACTCGACCCCGTCGCCCGCGGACGCGACGAGGGAACGTCCCTCCTCGGAGTCCGCGAGGCAGAACTTGTGCGGGATGGCGCACTGCTGCAACGTCTCGCGCAGCTCGTAGGCACGCCCGGACCACGACTCGCCGACCACGTGGATCGTGTGCGGCGCCGTCCGCGTCGAGTCGGCCCAGTCCAGGAGCATCGACGAGATCGCCTGGTGGAAGAGCTCGTCCGGTGACGACGACGGGCGCAGCAGGTAGTGCTCGAAGCGGCCGTGGGAGACCCCCTCGAAGATCGCCTCGCCCGTGCGCTTCTCGCCCCATTCGCCCCACTCGATGAGCAGCACCCTGCGGGCGTGCGGGTGGCTCAACCGCACCTCGTCGAGCACCTCGGCGCCGGTCCTCCCGGACATCCACAGCCTGGCGAGCACGAGCGCGACATCCGCGCCGGACGAGGCCAGCTCGTCGAGGCACGTGCGCGCCTCGTCGGGCGACTTCAGACAGACCACTCGGTAGTGGCGCGCGTAGCGGTCCTGCAGCTCGCGCTCGACGTCGTCCAGTGACGAGGCGTCGTCGTCGATCGCGACCAGCACCGGCAGCGTCATGAACGGAACGTTACGTCACAACCACTGCGCGCTCACCGAGAAAAGGGCACCTCGGTCGACCGGGTCAGGTGGTGGTCGCCGCCAGCGCGTCGAGCACCACCGCTGCCTGCGCCGCCGGATCACCGACGGCCGGCGTGAGGACGAGCTCCGGGGCCGAGGGCGCCTCGTAGGGGTCGTCGATCCCGGTCATGCCTCGCAGCTCGCCGGCCCTCGCCCTGGCGTAGAGGCCCTTGGGGTCACGGCGCTCGCACTCCTCGAGCGGCGTGTCGACGAACACCTCGACGAAGCGCAGGCCGGCGTCGGCCACACGGGAGCGCACCGCGTCACGGGCCGCCCGGTAGGGCGACACGAGCGGCACCAGGGCGACCACCCCGGCATCGGCGAACAACGCCGCGACCGCACCGACGCGCCGCACGTTCTCGTCGCGGTCCGCCGCGCTGAAACCGAGGTCGGCGTTCAGTCCGTGTCGCAGGTTGTCGCCGTCGAGCAGGTAGGCGGCGCGGCCCGATGCGACGAGACATCGCTCCACCTCGACCGCCACGGTCGACTTGCCCGACCCCGACAGACCGGTGAACCAGACCACCAGCCCCTCACCGCCGGTCACCGCGGCGCGCTCGCTGCGGGGCACCTCGCCCTCGTGCCAGACGACGATCCGGTCCTCGGCGTCGCCGCCAGCAGGGCTCACTGGGTCTCGCCGAGGATCATCCCCGCGCCGACGGTCGCGTTGGTCGACTCGTCGATCAGGATGAACGAGCCGGTCTCCCGGCTGCGGCGGTACTCGTCGAAGAAGAGCGGCTGGGTGGTGCGCAGGCTCACGCGGCCGATCTCGTTCAGCTCGAGCGCAGCGGCGGACTCGTCGCGGTGCAGCGTGTTCACGTCGAGGCGGTAGCGCAGGTCCTTCACCATCGCCCGAGCGGTGCGCGTGGTGTGCTTGATGGCGAGCTTCGTCCTCGGCGACAGGGTCGCGGCCTCGGAGAGCCAACAGACCATGGCATCGATGTCCTGGCTGACCGTCGGCTGGTTCTGCGGCCGGCAGATCATGTCGCCACGCGAGACGTCGATCTCGTCGGCCAGTCGGATCGTCACCGACATCGGCGCGAAGGCCTCGGCGACAGGGCCGTCGAAGCTGTCGATCGCCGCGATCGTCGAACCGAAGCCAGAGGGCAGCACGACGACCTCGTCACCCGGCTTGAACACACCCGAGGCGACCTGTCCGGCGTACCCGCGGTAGTCGTGGAACTCGTCGGTCTGGGGCCGCAGCACGTACTGCACCGGGAAGCGGGCATCGATCAGGTTGCGGTCCGACGCGATGTGCACGGTCTCGAGGTGGTGCAGCAGCGATGCGCCGTCGTACCAGTCCATGTTCGCCGAGCGGGTCACGACGTTGTCGCCGTCGAGCGCCGAGATCGGGATGAACGTCAGATCGGTGATGTCGAGCTTGGCGGCGAACGACGTGAACTCCGCGACGATCTCGTCGAAACGGCCCTGGTCGTAGTCGACGAGATCCATCTTGTTGACGGCGAGCACGAGGTGCGGGATGCGCAGCAGCGACGCGATGAACGCGTGGCGGCGGGACTGCTCGAGCACGCCCTTGCGGGCGTCGATCAGCACGATGGCCAGGTCCGCGGTCGAGGCACCGGTGACCATGTTGCGCGTGTACTGCACGTGCCCGGGGGTGTCGGCGATGATGAACTTCCGCCGGGGTGTCGCGAAGTAGCGGTACGCGACGTCGATCGTGATGCCCTGCTCCCGCTCGGCGCGCAGGCCGTCGGTCAGCAGCGCCAGGTTGGTGCCCTCGAGGCCCATCCGCTCGCTCGCGTCGGCCACCGATTCGAGCTGGTCCTCGAAGATCGACTTCGAGTCGTAGAGCAGACGGCCGATGAGCGTCGACTTGCCGTCGTCCACCGATCCCGCCGTCGCGAACCGCAGCAGCTCAGCCATCAGAAGTACCCCTCACGCTTCCTGTCCTCGCTGCCACAGGTGTCGGACCGACTCGCTCTCGCCGCGACGCATCCATCAGAAGTACCCCTCACGCTTGCGATCCTCCATGGCCGCCTCGGAGGCTCGGTCATCCGCTCGGGTCGCGCCGCGCTCGGTCAGGCGTGTCGCCGCGACCTCGTCGATGATCTGCTCGACCGTCGCCGCGGGTGACTCCACCGCGCCGGTGCACGATGCGTCGCCGACGGTGCGGAAGCGCACGGTGCGGACCTCGGGCTCCTCGCCGTCCATCACCGTCACGTACGGCGACACCGCCAACCACATGCCGTCGCGCTGGAAGACCTCACGCTCGTGGGCGTAGTAGATCGACGGCACCTCGATGCCGTCGGTGGCGATGTAGTTCCAGATGTCGAGCTCGGTCCAGTTGCTGATCGGGAACACCCGGATGTGCTCGCCCCGGTGGTGGCGGCCGTTGTAGAGGCTCCACAGCTCGGGGCGCTGGTTCTTTGGGTCCCACTGACCGAACTCGTCACGGAAGGAGTACACGCGCTCCTTCGCCCGGGCCTTCTCCTCGTCGCGGCGGGCGCCACCGAACGCGGCGTCGAAGCCGTGCTGCTCGACGGCGTCGAGCAGCGTCACGGTCTGGAGCTGGTTGCGGCTCGCCCGGGGACCGGTCTGCTCGGTCACGCGACCGGTGTCGATCGACTCCTGGACCGAGGCGACCACCAACTTGATGCCCAACTCCGCGACGCGGCGATCGCGGTAGTCGTAGACCTCGTCGAAGTTGTGGCCGGTGTCGACGTGCATCACCGGGAACGGGATCTTCGCCGGCCAGAACGCCTTCTCGGCGAGGCGCAGCATGACGATCGAGTCCTTGCCGCCGGAGAAGAGCAGCACCGGCCGCTCGAACTCGGCGGCCACCTCGCGGATGATGTGGATCGACTCTGCCTCGAGCGTCTGGAGATCGGAGAGTTCGTAGTTCATTCGATACCTGTCAGGTGCTGAACGGTCTCGGCGACACTACGGCGCCAATTCCCGACCAGCAAGGTCAGGTATTGCCGTGGCTAGTCTTCGGCGATGGCGAACGCGGATGACCACGAACTCGCATCACGCCTCGCCGCAGCGGCGGGCGACGTCCTCGTCGAGCTCCGGATCCGGCTCCGTGCCGACGGCGCGGACGAGCGCACCGTCAAGGACGAGGGCGACCGCGTCTCGCACGAGTTGCTCACCGGGGCGCTGCGCGAGCACCGTCCCGACGACGCCGTGCTCTCCGAGGAGGCGCGGGGCGAGGAGCGCGAGGACACCTCGCGGCTCGACGCGGCACGCGTCTGGATCATCGACCCGCTCGACGGCACCCGTGAGTACGGCGAGGGTCGCGACGACTGGGCCGTGCACGTCGCGCTCGTCGAGGGCGGCGTGCCGACCGCCGGCGCGGTGGCGCTGCCGGGCGCCGGGCTGGTCTTCGACACCCGCGTCGCCCCGGTGGTCCCCGAGGCGCCGGCCACCCCGAGGGTGGTGGTGAGCCGCTCCCGTCCGCCGGCCGAAGCACTGCAGATCGCCGCCGCGCTGGGCGCGGATCTGGTCGAGATGGGCTCGGCGGGCGCCAAGACGATGTCGATCCTGCGCGGCGACGCGGATGTGTACCCGCACTCGGGTGGGCAGTTCGAGTGGGACTCCGCCGCGCCGGTCGCCGTCGCGATGGCCGCGGGCCTGCACTGCAGTCGGCTCGACGGATCACCGCTCGTGTACAACCGCGACGACCCGTACCTGCCGGACCTGCTGATCTGCCGACCGCAGCACGCGGCTGCTGCACTCGCCGCAGCCCGGGACGCGACCGCGAGCGAGTCGGGACGATGAGCAACGGCGACGACTCTCCGCCTGCGTCCGCCGACCCGGCGGTCTCGCCCGACGTCGAGCAGTTCGCGTTCACCGACCGGGGCCCGTGGATCGTCGACCGCGGCGAGCTGTCGTGGACCCCGGGCATCGCCGTGCTGCGAGCGACCACACGGCGCCAGGTGCCGTTGCTGACGCGACGGCGGGTGCTGCCACCTCCCACTCGACTCGGCGTCGTCGCCGCCCGGTTGGGCACCGCGGTGCTCGGCTGGGCCGCGGTCGACCGTCGGCGAGGCGGCTCGGCCTCACGTGCCGGGTTGTCGCGACGGCTCCGCCGAGCGGCAGAACATCTGGGCCCGACCTACATCAAGTTGGGCCAGATCATCTCGAGCGGCGAGGGCCTCTTCCCCTCCGAGCTGGTCGAGGAGTTCAAGATCTGTCGCGATCAGGTGCCCGCCGAGGACTTCGACGCGGTGCGCAGGGTCGTCGAACAGGAGCTGGGGCGGCCCCTCGAGCAGGTGTTCGAACGCTTCGACCGGGTGCCGCTGGCGGCGGCGTCGATCGCCCAGGTGCACGCCGCACGGCTGCGCAACGACGACGGCACCCCCGGTCCCGACGTCGTGGTCAAGGTGCAGCGCCCGACGATCCGCACGCAGGTGCACCACGACCTCGAGGTCATGTCGTGGCTGGCGCCGTTCCTCGTCGGGAGGATCCCGGTCGCCGCGCTCGCGAACCCGCCCGCCCTCGTCGAGCTGTTCGCCGAGACCATCACCGAGGAGCTCGACTTCCGCCTCGAGGCCGAGAACATGCTCGACGTCGCCGAGTCGTTCGCCCAACTCGGCCAACGGGGCCTGATCATCGCCCGACCGCACCCGGAGCTGGTCACCCGTCGGGTGCTCGTCATGGAGCGACTCGCCGGCTACGGGTTCGACGACCTCGAGTCGATGCAGGCCGCCGGCATCGACACCCACGAGATCCTCCGCATCGGCATGACCGGGTTCACCGAGGGCTGCATGGTCCACGGCATCTTCCACGGCGATCTGCACGGCGGGAACCTGTTCGTCACCGCCGAGGGGCGCATCGCCCTGCTCGACTTCGGCATCACCGCCCGGCTGACCGACCTGGAGCGCACCGCGTTCCTGCGACTGATGATGTCCGGCGCCATGGGCGACATCCCCGGACAGATCGGCGCGCTGCGTGACCTCGGGGCGCTGCCGGCCGACACCGACATCGACGACGTGATCGCCGAGCTCCGCCTCGACCAGCAGCCCGTCGACCCGACCTCGTTGTCGCAGGAGGAGCTCGTCGGCGAGTTGCAGCGCGTCATCAAGGCGCTGCTCGGCATGGGTGCCCGGTTGCCGAAGATCCTGATGCTCTACGTCAAGAACCTGGTGTTCCTCGACGGCGCGATCGCGAACCTGGCGCCCGATCTGGACCTGGTCGGCGAGATCGCGACGCTCTCGACGCACCTCGCGGTCACCCACGGGGACCGGTTCGCGGCGGACATCGGCGTGTCGGCCGACCAGTTCCAGGTCGACCCCGCGGCGATCAAGGCGGGCTTCGGCATCGTCGACAACGAGGTCGAGTCGGTCACCTACCGGGACCTGCAGGAGCGCCGCGACGTCATCCGTCGCCGACTCGACCGTCGCTGAGCGCCGCACCAGCGACGCGTCGCACTTCGAGCTGCAGATCCGGGCGCCGCGACCCTGTGCCGCCACGGGTTCCTGGCGGTCCGATCCTGAGCGTCGTCGTAGGTTCCGTCGGGTCGGCTTCACCCTCGGGCCCCGACACGGCCATGCTCGTCGTCAATGACGCCCGAGACCGTCCTCGATGGCCCCCGCGCCCCCTCCCCTCCGATCCAGCGGCTGCCCACCCGGGCCGAGGTCCGCTCGATCATCCCCGACGACTGCTTCGTCCGCAGCACCGGTCGATCGCTGCGATACCTCGCGGGATCCCTCGCCGTCGTCGTCGCACTGGTCGCCGCCGCTGCGCTCTTCCTGCCGATGACCTGGGCGTGGCTCCCGGTCTGGGTGCTCTACGCCGTCGCGACCGGCACTGCAGCCACCGGGCTCTGGGTGATCGCACACGAGTGCGGTCACCGCGCGTTCTCGCCGAACCAACGGCTGCAGGACGGCATCGGCTTCGTGCTGCACTCGGCGCTGCTGGTGCCGTACTTCTCGTGGCAGCGGAGCCACTCGGTCCACCACGCGAAGACGAACCACCTCGACGAGGGGGAGACGCACGTACCGAGTCGTGCGATCGACCGCGACGCCGAGTCACGCCGACGTGGACCGATCCGGGCCAACCTGGCGACCGCCTGGGCCATCACCACCGCGTTGCTCGTCGGCTGGCCCGCCTACCTGCTCGTCGGTACCACCGGCGGACCGGCGCGTGGCCGCACCAACCACTTCTGGCCTGTGCGACCCTTCTCGACGGCGCTCTTCCCGGCCCGCTGGCACGCCCGCGTGTGGGGCTCGGCGCTGGGCGTCCTGGTCGTGCTGGTGCTCCTGGTGGCCTGGGCGCTCGCGGCGGGGTCCATCGCCCCGGTGCTGGCGCTGTACGTCGGGCCGTACCTGGTGGTCAACGCCTGGCTCGTCACCTACACGTGGCTGCAGCACACCGACGTCGACGTGGCGCACTACGCAGACCCCGAGTGGTCCTGGCTGCGTGGTGCGTTCCAGACGGTCGACCGTCCCTACGGTCGGGTGGTGGACCTGCTGCACCACCGCATCGGCAGCACCCACGTGGCGCACCACATCGACCACCGCATCCCGCACTACCACGCCGATCGCGCCACCGAGGCGATCCGAGCGGCGTTTCCCGAGTGGTACCGGTTCGACCCCACGCCCGTCCCCGTGGCGCTGTGGCGCGTCGGCAGCGAGTGCATCGCGGTGCAGGACCACCAGATCGGCTGGTACTTCACCGATCCCGCCGGATCGCAGGACCCGACCGAGCGACCTTCCTGAGAACCGCGCCACAGGTCACAGCACTGCATTGCGTACGAGGTGCCGAGATCGGCGAAGATGTCAGGTCCCCCTCGTGCCGGTCACCCGGTGCATCGTCGTGCCGGTCGTCCGGTACCCCCGAGACCGGATCTTGATATGACCACAGCCCATGCCACCACCGACGCGAGCGCACGCGTGCCCGTCGAGGGAATCCGCAACGTCGCCATCATCGCTCACGTCGACCACGGCAAGACCACGCTCGTCGACGCGATGCTCAAGCAGTCGGGTGCCTTCCGCGAGGGCGCGGTCGAGGTCGACCGCGTCATGGACAACACCGACCTGGAGCGCGAGAAGGGCATCACCATCCTCGCCAAGAACACCGCCGTGCGGTGGACCGGCGAAGGTCGCGACGAGGTCAAGATCAACATCGTCGACACCCCGGGCCACGCCGACTTCGGCGGCGAGGTCGAGCGTGCGCTGACCATGGTCGACGGCGTCGTCCTGCTCGTCGACGCGTCCGAGGGCCCGCTGCCCCAGACCCGCTTCGTGCTGCGCAAGACGCTCGAGCTGAACCTGCCGGTCATCCTGGCGGTCAACAAGGTCGATCGCCCCGACGCCCGCATCGACGAGGTCGTCGCCGAGGTCGAGGACCTGTTCATGGACCTCGACGCCGACATCGACCAGATCGACTTCCCCGTCATCTACTGCAACGGCCGCGCCGGGCGGGCGAGCATGACCAAGCCCGACTCCCCCGAGGACCTCGAGGACGACCTGACGCCGCTGTTCGAGCTGCTCGTCACGCACCTCCCCGCGCCGACCTACGAGCCCGAGCACCCCCTGCAGGCCTGGGTCACCAACCTGGACGCGAGCCAGTTCGTCGGCCGTCTGGCCATGTGCCGCATCCTGAACGGCACGATCCGCAAGGGCCAGCAGGTCGGCTGGTGCCGCACCGACGGAACCGTCGAGCGCGCCAAGGTCGCCGTGCTCTACGTGACCGAGACCCACGAGCGCATCGAGGTCGACGAGGCCGGTCCGGGCGAGATCATCGCGGTCGCCGGCATCGAGGACGTCACCATCGGCGAGACGCTGAGCGATCCCGAGGATCCTCGCCCCATGCCGGTGATCACCGTCGACGAGCCGAGCCTGGCCATGACCGTCGGGGTGAACACCTCGCCGCTCAACGGCCGCGACGGCGACAAGGTCACCGCCCGTCAGATCAAGGCACGCCTCGACGCCGAGCTCATCGGCAACGTGAGCCTCCGTGTCATGCCCACCGAGCGGCCCGACGCCTGGGAGGTCCACGCCCGTGGCGAGCTGCAGCTGGCCGTGCTCATCGAGACGATGCGCCGCGAGGGCTTCGAGATGACCGTCGGCAAGCCCCAGGTCGTCACCCGTGAGATCGACGGCAAGATCCACGAGCCCGTCGAGATGGTCAGCGTCGACGTGCCCGAGGAGTACCTCGGCGCCGTGAGCCAGCTGCTCGCCACCCGCAAGGGCACGCTCGTCAACATGGTCAACCACGGCACCGGCTGGGTCCGGATCGAGCAGCGGGTGCCGGCACGCGGCCTGCTCGGGTTCCGCACGGAGTTCCTGACCGAGACCCGTGGCACCGGCATGCTGCACCAGATCTTCGACGGCTGGGAGCCGTGGTTCGGTGAGATCCGCTCCCGTGACCGTGGGTCGATCGTCGCCGACCGCTCGGGTCCCGTCACCGCCTACGCGGTGGTCGCCATCCAGGAACGTGCCCAGCTGTTCGTGGGCCCCGGCGACGAGGTCTACGAGGGCATGATCGTCGGCGAGAACTCCCGCGCCGAGGACATGGACGTCAACATCTGCCGTGAGAAGAAGCTCACCAACATGCGGACGTCGTCGTCGGACAACACCGAGCGCATGACGCCGCCGCGGCGCCAGTCGCTCGAGCAGGCGCTCGAGTTCGTGGCCGAGGACGAGTGCGTCGAGGTCACGCCCGGCGTGATCCGCCTGCGCAAGGTGTTCCTCGACGCCGGCGAGCGCGCCCGCAAGACCAAGGCGATCAAGACCGCCCGCCAGAGCTGACGAACCGAGCGCTCCGCTAAA
>JALYWI010000182.1 GCA_030852785.1 Actinomycetota bacterium | reverse complement strand
GGCTCGTCGTTGCGCGCCGGCATGTCGGACTACCTCGTCCGCCAGGTCGAGGCGACGGCGAACATCGACGTGCGGCTCGGAACCGAGGTGGTCGGCGGCGGGGGAACGGGACGGCTCGAGCACCTGGTGCTCCGCGACCGGGCCACCTCCGGCGAAGTCACCGTCGACGCCCAGGCGCTGTTCCTCCTCATCGGCGCCCAGCCACACACCGACTGGCTGCCTCCGTCGATCCAGCGCGACGAACGGGGCTTCGTGCTGACCGGCGCCGATCTCGACCGGAGCGCATGGCTCGGCGACCGCGACCCGTTCCCACTCGAGACGAGCCTTCCGGGTGTCTTCGCTGGCGGCGACGCCCGGCACGGCTCGGTGAAGCGAGTGGCCTCGGCGGTCGGCGAGGGCTCCATCGCCGTGCAGTTCATCCACCGCTACTTCGCGGCCGAGGGCCTGGAGCCCCGAGGACGATCCGTCCAGTACGACTGATGCAGCCAGGATCGGCGGTGCGGCGGATTCGGCCGGTGCCGGCGCTCAGGGCGCCGGGAGCACCGTGTCGACCTCTCGCCAGCACCACCACGCGACCACCGAGCGGTACGGGGCGAACGGCGCACCCAACGCGGCGAGCTCCTTCTCGGTCGGCATGGTGTCGAGCCCGAACGCCCTGGCGAACCCGGCCCGCACGCCGTAGTCACCGGTCGGCCAGACGTCGAGGCGCCGCAGGTCGAACATCAGGAACATCTGGGCCGTCCACGGACCGATCCCACGGACCACCGTCAGGTGGTCGATCACCTCGGCATCCGAGAGCCGGGCGATGCGGTCCAACCGGAGAGTGCCGTCGCTCGACTTCGCCGCCAGGTCCAACAACGCGGCCGTCTTCGACCCGGAGAGTCCGGCGCCGCGCAGCGCGTCGGGATCGGTCGCCAGCACCGCCTCGGGGGTGAACGGGTCGCCGACGGCGTCGAGCACACGTGCCCAGATGGTCGCGGCGGCCCGTCCGGCGAGCTGTTGGTACGCGATCGACGAGGCGAGCGCCTCGAAGCGTCGTGCGGGCAGCGCGCCGCGGCGGGGGATCGGTGGACCGTGACGGTCGTGCAGCCGCGCCATGACGGGGTCGGTCGCGGCGAGCTCGAGCGCGGCGGCCCGCCACGCGGTCCTGGTGGCTCCGGCGGGCATCAGCGGTTCCGGAACTCGGGCGGACGCCGTTCGAAGAACGCGCCGACCGCCTCGGCGGTGTCCTCGGTGAACGAGGTCATGATCTGGGTGCGGTTCTCCAGGTCGATCCCGGCGCGCATGCTGGCGATCTCGAGGTTGGACCACATGACCTCCTTGGTCATCCAGACCCCGGTCGGCGAGTTGCCCGCGATGAGACGCGCGGTCTCCGCGGCCGCGGCCATGAGGTCCGCGTCGTCGACGAGCCGGCTCACCAACCCGATGCGCTCCGCCTCGTCGGACTCGACCATCCGCCCGGTCAGGAGCAGCTCGAACGCGCGCGACGCGCCGATCCAACGGGGGAGCAGCCACGACACGCCGATGTCGCACCCGGACAACCCGATGCGCACGAACGCCACGTTGAAGCGTGCGGAGCGGGCCGCGACCCGGACGTCGGAGGCGAGGGCGAGTGCCAGCCCGCCACCCGAGGCGGCGCCGTTCACCGCGGCGATCACCGGGATGCGCAGCGAGCGCAGCGCCGGCACGAACGCCGCGATGCGCTGCTGGAGGTCCATGCCGCGCTGCACCCGCCCGCGCCCCGTCGCCTGCGCGGACCCGGAGATGCCGATGTCGGTCAGGTCGAGACCCGAGCAGAACCCCCGGCCGGCGCCGGTGAGGATCACGGCGCGCAGCGTCTCGTCCGCGGCGACCCGATCGAGTGCGTGGTGCAACTCGTCGATCAGGACGGGGTCGAGCGCGTTGAGCCGGTCCGGTCGGTCGAGCGTCAGCACCGCGATGGTGTCGTCGACACCGACGGGCGCGGTCGGTCCGGGCGAGGGCAGGTCGAACGCGGACAGTCGCTCGAGCCGCAGTGTCGTGAAGTCGGTCTCAGGAGGTGCCTGGTCGGTCATCCCCCGAGCATCGCACGGGCGCTGCCGCTCAGGTGGTACGTCTCAGGCGGTGCGGGCGACCGCCGGCGCGTCGGCCGTGGTGGCAGCGGCGCGTCGGGTCCTCACGACGGGGGAGCGGTCGACCGCTCCGTGCGGCTCACCGGTCTGTTCGTAGCAGTCCGGGTGGAAGTGCTCCACGCGCGTCCATCGGCCCTCTTCGTACACGTTGCAGATGACCTGCTTGTGTCGGATCTTGGCCTGGAACTTCACCCGCTCTCCGCAGAGGGTGCAGTCGACGGTGCTGCCCGGCTCGACGTCTCGGAGCACGGCGCGGCTCCTCATCGTTGCCCCGGTTGGTGTGATGGTGCTGGTCCCCATGGAGTCAGGTATCGGCGGTCGTTGCGACCGCCCTGAACTCACCGGCGGAAATGGGCCGAACGGCCCACGGGCTCAGCGGGTCAGCGGCTTGTACTTGATCTTGTGCGGCTGGGCGGCGTCGGCACCGAGCTCCTTGCGACGGAACGCCTCGTACTCCGAGAAGTTGCCCTCGAACCACCGGACCTGGGAGTCGCCCTCGAAGGCGAGCATGTGCGTCGCGATGCGGTCGAGGAACCAGCGGTCGTGCGAGATGACCACCACGCAGCCGGGGAAGCCCTCGAGCGCGTCCTCGAGGGCACGCAGGGTGTCGATGTCCAGGTCGTTGGTCGGCTCGTCGAGCAGCAGCACGTTGCCCGCGGTGCGGAGCAGCTTCGCCAGGTGCACCCGGTTGCGCTCACCGCCCGAGAGCTGCCCGACCTTCTTCTGCTGGTCCGGGCCCTTGAACATGAAGCTCGCGCAGTAGACGCGGCTGTTCACCTCGCGGTTGCCGACCTTGACGATGTCCTGGCCGTCGGTGATCTCCTCGTAGAGCGTGTTGTCCGGGTTGAGCGAGTCGCGCGACTGGTCGACGTACGACAGGTCGACGGTGGCGCCGATGGTGAGCGTGCCGCTGTCGGGTGCGTTCTCGCCGCCGCCGCCGTTGTAGGCGTCGACGAGCATGCGGAACAGCGTGGTCTTGCCGGCGCCGTTCGGCCCGATGATGCCGACGATGCCGGATCGCGGCAGCGTGAAGCTGAGGTCCTCGATCAGGAGTCGGTCGCCGAAGCCCTTGCTCAGGTGCTCCGCCTCGATCACCTGGTCACCGAGTCGCGGCCCCGGCGGGATGACGATCTCGAGCACACCGTCGTTGCGGTTGTCGGCCTCGGACTGCTCGCGCAGCTCCTCGTACGCCTGGAGGCGGGCCTTGGACTTCGCGTGCCGGGCCTTGGGCGCCATGCGGACCCATTCGAGCTCGCGCTCGAGCACCTTGCGGCGTCCTTCCTTCTCCTTCTCGTCGAGCGCCATGCGGCGCTCCTTCTGCTCGAGCCAGCCGGTGTAGTTGCCCTCGAACGGGAAGCCGCGCCCACGCTCGAGCTCGAGGATCCACTGCGCGACGTTGTCGAGGAAGTAGCGATCGTGGGTGATCGCGACGACGGTGCCGGGATAGTCCTGCAGGTACCGCTCGAGCCACGCGACCGACTCGGCGTCGAGGTGGTTGGTCGGCTCGTCGAGCAGCAGCAGGTCCGGCTTCGACAGCAGGAGGCGGCACAGGGCCACACGTCGACGCTCGCCACCGGAGAGGGTGGTCACGTCCGCGTCGGGCGGCGGCGTGCGCAGCGCGTCCATCGCGATGTCGATGGTGCGCTGGAGGTCCCAGGCGCCGGCGGCCTCGATCTTCGCCTCGATCTCCGCCTGCTGTGCGCCGAGCTTCTCGTAGTCGGCGTCGGGATCGCTCCACTTCGCCATGAGCTCGTCGTACGCGGTGAGCAGCCCCGAGACCGCAGCGACGCCGTCCATGATGTTGCCCATCACGTCCTTGTCGGCGTCGAGCTGCGGCTCCTGCTCGAGCATCCCGACGGTGAAGCCCGGCGTCAGCCGCGCCTCGCCGGTGAACTCGGTGTCGACCCCGGCCATGATCTTCAGCAGGGTCGACTTGCCCGAGCCGTTCGCCCCGATCACGCCGATCTTGGCGCCGGGATAGAACGACAGCGAGATGTCCTTCAGCACGTCCCGGTCCGGCGGGACGAACTTGCCCACTCGGTGCATGGTGAAGATGTACTGGGCGCTCATGGAGTCGGATCGTACCGGTCGCTCACCGTGGTGCCGAACGCGCAAGCGGCCCGGATCCGTCGGATCCGGGCCGCATGGAGTTCGTTGACCGATGACCCGGTGGGTCAGGCCTTCTTCGCAGGGGCCTTCCGGGCCGGTGCCTTGCGAGCGGGTGCCTTCTTGGCGGGCGCCTTCTTCGCTGGGGCCTTCTTGGCGGGCGCCTTCTTCGCAGGTGCCTTCTTCGCCGGAGCCTTGCGTGCGGGTGCCTTCTTGGCAGGTGCCTTCTTCGCTGGGGCCTTCTTGGCGGGCGCCTTCTTCGCGGGCGCCTTCTTTGCAGGTGCCTTCTTCGCTGGTGCCTTCTTCGCCGGCGACTTGCGTGCCGGAGCCTTCTTGGCCGGAGCCTTCTTGGTTGCTGCCACTGTTGCCTCCTCGGCGGACTCCTTCGAATCCGGTTGAGTTGTATCGTCCCCGTCGTGAAGCTCGCCGGCCGAGGCCGAGGAGTCCGTCGCCGAGGTGGACGAATCGGCTTCGACCTGTTCGAAGCCGGGTAGTGCAAGGTCGATGCCGCGTCGCGGCGTGTCGAACCCCTGCACGACGAAGGGGCGGACCTCACCCATCGCGAGCACTTCACGTGCACTGCGAGGAGCGGGTTCACCCATCGATTTGAGGGAGACGTAACAGCGGGCGCCGTCGCAGTCGACGTACGCGCCGTGTGAGGAGAACTCGACGACGGTCGCCTCGATCGTCGAACCGAGCTGGTGCGAGGTCACGAAGCCCAGGAAGTCGCCGGGCGTGTTGATCGGATCGGACGACTGCTTCTTCGACGACTGCTTCCGCGACGACTTCGAGGTCGTGTCGGTGTCTGCAGTGGCCTCGGTCGCGCCACGCTTGTTCGAACTGCGAGTGCGCTCGGCGCCCTCGTTCGCCTCGCCGTCCTTCGAGCGGCCCTTGGCCGCGGTCGACCGACCGGAGCGCGTCGACTCCGTCGAGTCGGTCTCGGTCGAGCCGGACCGCTTGCGTCCGCGACGTCGCCCCGAGGACGGCTCGTCGGCAGTGGACTTCGGCGCGTCGTCCCGCGCGCCGCGACGCGAGCCCGAGGCCTTGCCGCCGACGGGGTCCTTCTTCGCGTCGCGCACCGCACGCCGGCTGACCGGTCCGCGAACGGGCACGCGTGCGACGAACACCCAACCGACACCCGGCACGGGCTTGCCGCCCCAGAGCCGACCGTCGGCGAAGAGCCACTCGTAGGTCGCGTGGAACTCCTGGAAGGAGTCGTTCGACAGGATCGTCGCGCCCGACCGCTCCGCGATCTGCAGGACGAACGCGTCACCGCGTCCGACCGCGCCGGCGGGAGGCGTGAGCAGCTCGCCCGCGAGCACCGCCTCTTCGTACGCCTCGCGCTCGGACTGGTCGATGCGATGCGCGAACGTCGCGTCGACCACCACCACGACGTTGTCGAAGTGGTGCTCCTTGAGGAAGTCGCTCACCGCCTCGTCCAGCTGCGCGAGGGAGGGCGCGGTGCGACCTTCGGTCGCGATGTTCGATCCGTCTACGACGAGTTGTGAGTTGGCCATCTCGATGCATCAGTGAAGCAGCATTCGCGACGAAAGCGGCGGAAATGACCGAGGTTGTTCGCGAGCGGCGCGCGTCGAGCGCGTCGCGCGAGCATCGCATCGTGACCTCACATACCTCCTGGGGGTATGGGCCGCATACACTTCGCCGATGATCTCCGCAGTGCTGTTCGACTTCGGTGGTGTCATCCTCTCGAGCCCGTTCGAGGCCTTCCGCGCGTACGAAGCGCGCGCCGGACTCCCGGTCGACACCATCCGCACGATCAACTCGACCGACCCCGACACGAACGCCTGGGCGCGCCTGGAACGTTCCGACATCGACGTCGCGACCTTCGTCACCGAGTTCGAGGCCGAGGCCGCGGCACTGGGTCATCAGGTGGACGGTGCCGAGGTGATCGGCTGCCTGCGCGGCGAGCTGCGACCGGAGATGGTCGAGGCCGTGCGCCGTTGCAAGGAGCGGTTCGCGGTCGCGCTGCTGACCAACAACATCGTCTCGGGCGACGGTGGTGAGGTCGGCTCGTTCGCGGACGTCGTCGCCATGTTCGACGTCGTGATCGAGTCGTCGGTCGTCGGGTGTCGCAAGCCCGAGCCGCGCTTCTACGAGATCGCCCTCGAGACCTTGGGCGTCGAAGCCGACCAGGCCGTGTTCCTCGACGACCTCGGCATCAACCTGAAGCCGGCGCGAGCGCTCGGCATGACCACGATCAAGGTCGACGATCCCGCCGTCGCCCTCGACGAGCTCGAAGCGGTGCTCGGCATCAGCCTCCGCTCCGAGCTGCCCTGATCAGACGCGGCCTGGTCAGACGCGGTGCTGATCAGACGCGGTGCTGGTCAGACGAAGCGCTCGGGGCGCTCGGTGAGTGGCGCGAACGCGGCGGCCAGGATCATGTTCTGCTCCTGCGCGTGGATCGCG
Organism: Actinomycetota bacterium; assembly: GCA_030852785.1. GTDB lineage: Bacteria > Actinomycetota > Acidimicrobiia > Acidimicrobiales > Microtrichaceae > JAFAFN01. The sequence continues at coordinate 3,432 of JALYWI010000182.1, read as the reverse complement.
TGGCTGCCGGTCGCGGGACTGGCTTCGTCGGGCCGGCTGATGCGCCGCACGATGAAGCGGTCGCCGAGCGCCTCGTAGAGACGACCCTTGACCGAGTTCCACGGACCCATGTTCTCGGGCTCCTCCTGGAGCCACACGACCTCGGTCACGTGCGGGAAGCGGGCCAGCTCCTTCTCGACGGCCTCGTACGGCCACGGGTAGAGCTGCTCGACACGGGCGACGGCGACGTCGAGCCCGAGCTCGTCGCGCATGGTCGTCGCCTCCTGGCCGATCTTGCCCGAAGCCAGGACCAGCCGGGTGACCTTCGAGGGGTCGATCGCCGTCGACGCGTCGTTGAGCAGCTCCTCGAACGAGCCGGTCAGCAGCGAGTCGACCGACGAGCGCCAACGCTTGTCGCGCAGACCGGACTTGGGCGTCGTCACGATGAGCGGCTTGCGCACGTCGCGATGGATCTGACGGCGCAGCAGGTGGAAGTACTGCGCCGCGGTGGTGGGCTGGCAGACCTGGATGTTGTCCTCGGCACACATGGTGAGGAAGCGCTCGATGCGCGACGACGAGTGCTCGGGACCCTGACCCTCGTAGCCGTGGGGGAGCAGCATGACCAGACCCGAGGTCTGACCCCACTTGTCCTCGGCGGCGACGATGTACTGGTCGATGATGATCTGGGCGCCGTTCGCGAAGTCGCCGAACTGCGCCTCCCAGAGGACGAGCGCCTCGGGGTTCTTCACCGTGTAGCCGTACTCGAAGCCCAGCGCGGCGTACTCGCTGAGCAGCGAGTCGTAGATCCACAGCTCGGTCTCCGGCGGGTTCGCCAACGCGCTGAGCGGTACGTGCTCGGCGCCGGTCTCGTAGTCGAACAACGTCGAGTGGCGGTGGGAGAACGTGCCCCGGCGGGAGTCCTGACCGGCGAGTCGCACCGAGGTGCCCTCGACGAGCAGCGAGCCGAACGCGAACGCCTCGGCGAGCGCCCAGTCGACCTGCCCCTCGGCGAACATCTTGTCGCGGGCCGTCAGCTGCTTCGCGAGCTTGGCGTGGACCGTGAAGCCCTCGGGCGTGCTCGACAGCGCCGAGTAGATGCGATCGAGCATGCCGCGGTCGATGCCCGTGACCACGTGCGGCAGGACGCCCTTGCTCGGCGGGTGCGGCGCGGCGACGTACTCCTCGTCGGGCGCACCCTGACGTGTCTCGTCGAGCGCGGACTGCAACCGGACCTGGAAGTCCGCGAGCGCGGACTCGGCCTCTTCCAGGGTGAAGTCGCCGCGGCGCACGAGCGTCTCGACGAAGCGCTTGCGCACGCTGCGCAGCTGGTCGATCGTCCGGTACATCTGCGGCTGGGTGTAGCTCGGGTCGTCACCCTCGTTGTGACCGTGGCGGCGGTAGCACACCATGTCGATGACGATGTCCTTGTGGAACCGCTGGCGGTACGCGAACGCGAGCCGGGCGACGCGGACGCAGGCCTCGGGGTCGTCGCCGTTGACGTGGATGATCGGCGCCTGCACGGCCTTCGCGATGTCGGTGCAGTACTCCGAGGAGCGAGCGGACTCGGGCGGGGTGGTGAAGCCGAGCTGGTTGTTGACGATCACGTGGATCGTGCCGCCGACCCGGTAGCCCTTGATGAGCGACAGGTTCAGCGTCTCTGCGATGACGCCCTGGCCGGCGAACGCGGCGTCGCCGTGCATGAGGATCGGTAGCACCGGGAAGCGCCGTGACGAGTCGTAGGGGATCTCGTCCATGCGGGCCCGCGCCATGCCCTCGACGACTGGGTCGACGGCCTCGAGGTGCGACGGGTTCGCCGCGAGGCTGATCGGCAGCGTGCTGCCCGAGCGTGCCTCGAAGGTGCCCTCTTCGCCGAGGTGGTACTTCACGTCGCCCGAACCCTGGATCGAGTCGGGATCGACGTAGCCCTCGAACTCACGGAAGAGCTGCGAGTACGACTTGCCCACGATGTTCGCGAGCACGTTGAGGCGGCCGCGGTGCGACATGCCGAGCACGGCCGAGTCGAGTCCCGCGTCCGAGGCCTCTTCGAGGATCGCGTCGAGGACCGGGATGAGCGACTCGGCTCCCTCGAGCCCGAAGCGCTTCTGGCCGAGGTACTTGGTCGCGAGGAACTTCTCGAGCGACTCCGCCGCGTTCAGGCGGGCGAGGATGTGCCGCTGGTCCTCGACGGGCAGCTTCGTGGGCGCGCCCTCGACCTGCTCCTGGATCCAGCGCTTCTCCTCGGGCTCCTGGATGTGCATGTACTCGATGCCGACGGTGCGGCAGTACGCGTCACGCAGGATGTGGAGGATCTCGCCGAGCGGCAGCCGCCGGGTGCCGCCGACCGAGGCGTAGATGCCGACGTCGCCGCCGGTGAGGAACTCGCGGTCGAGGTCCCAGATGGTGAGGCCGTAGGTGGCGGGGTCGAGCTCGGGATGCATCTCCGGCGGCTTCGCGGAGAGCGGATCGAGATCGGCGATCAGGTGCCCGCGCACGCGGTGCATGTTGATCAGCGTCGAGACCTGCATCTGCTTCTCGACCAGCGCGGTCGTGTGGTCCGACGGGTTCGAGTCCTGACGCCAGCGCACCGCCTCGTACGGCACGCCGATCGAGCGGAACACCTGCTCGTAGAAGTCCTCGCCGCCGAGCAGCAGCTCGTCGACCTTCTTGAGGAGCATGCCGGACTCGGCGCCCTGGATGATCCGGTGGTCGTAGGTCGACGAGATCGTGATGACCTTGGAGATGCCCAGGTCGGCGATCGTGCGGGGATCCGCGCCCGCGAAGCCGGTCGGGTAGGTCAGCGAGCCGACGCCGACGATCGCACCCTGGCCGGGCATGAGGCGCGGGACGGACCGCTCGGTGCCGATGGTGCCCGGGTTGGTCAGGGTGACGGTGACGCCGGCGAAGTCGTCGACGGTCAGCTTGTTGGTCTTCGCCTTGCGGATCAACTCGTCGTACACGGCCATGAAGCCGGCGAAGTCGAGCGTGTCGGCCTCTGCGATGTTCGGCACGATGAGCGACCGTGAGCCGTCGCGCTTCTCCATGTCGATGGCGATGCCCAGACCGACGTGCTGGTTGCGCATGATCCGCGGGCTGCCGTCGGGCCCTTCGACGAACGAGTTGTTCAGGTTGGGGACGTGATCCGCGATCGCCCGGACGAGCGCGTACCCGATCAGGTGCGTGAAGCTGACCTTGCCGCCCCTGGTCCGGCCCAGGTAGCCGTTGATGACGTTGCGGTTGATCTCGAGCAGCTTCGCGGGGACCTCGCGGAACGAGGTCGCCGTCGGGACGCCGAGGCTGGCCTCCATGTTGGCGACGATCCGTGCGCCGACGCCGCGGATCGGTTCACCCGGCGGCTCGGACTCGGCGGGCGGTGCTGTCGATGTAGGAGCAGCGGCCGCAGGCGCAGCGGCCGCAGGTGCCGGAGCGGTGGCCGCGGCGGGCGTCGCGCTCGGG
>JALYWI010000065.1 GCA_030852785.1 Actinomycetota bacterium | reverse complement strand
GCGCAGCGCCGCCCGGTGCGCCGGGCGTGGCGGCGGTATCGACCGCGCCGAGGGTCGACAGCGCCAGCGCCAGGACGGCGACGAGCACGACGGGAGCCAGGCGGCGGGGCATACGGGTACACATGGTGTGGGATGGCCGGCGGTAGGGCAACCGGGAGCCGCTCCTTCCATCGGCACGCAGTGCGGGCACGTACAACAATCCGTCGGCGACGGGTCGACTCAGAGGTACCGCGGATTGGCGACCCGCAGGCGGTCGAGCACGCCGTCGACGAGCAGCTCGAGCGGATCGATGCCGCCGTCGCGGATCGCGGCGGCCAGGGCCGTCTCGTCATCGACCTGCAGCAGCGACAGCGCGTCGCCCCGGCGCGTCCGTTGCGCATCGCCCAGCTCGATCTCGCGGCCGACCATGTCCACGACGTTCGCCGCGACCCGTGCGTGGAACGCCACCCGCCCCTGCGCCGAGGTCATCACGTCGTCGCGCAGGAAGGTGCTGACCGCCGAGAGCAGCTCGGCGGCGGTCGGTCGGCCGTGCAGGTCGCCCTCGGCCAGGGCGGTCGTGTCCGGTTCGGGCTCATCGACCGCCTGCCCGGCGGCGTCGAGGGCACGGGCGGTCGCGTCGGGTGCGATCAACAGCAGCAGATCCCATTCGGTCTCCGCGACACGGCGACCGACGGCCGCGAGCTCGACCGACGGGATCCGTCCGCCGAGGAACACCGCGGTCTGCACCATGCAGATCACGCCCCAACGCAGCGTGCCGTAGACCTCCCACCAGCGCAGCACGTCCGGGGTGATCGGGGCACCTCCGTCAGCGTGATACGCCTCGAGCAGCTCGTCGCGCTCGCCCAGCCCGGCGACGGGTGCCTCCTGACCGAAGCGCCACGCGCGCACGCAGAGCCAACCGAGGTCCTCGGCGGGGTCACCGAGGTGGGCGAGCTCCCAGTCGAGCACGGCCACCAACCCGTCCTCGTCGACCATGAGGTTGCCCAGCCGGAAGTCGCCGTGCACGAGCGACGGCGCGGCCGTGCGAGCCGGACGGTTTGCGGCGAGCCAGCGCAGCGCGTACTCGAACACCGGGGTGGTCCGGTCCAGCGAGTCGAGCACGCCGCGCATCTCCTCGAGCGGGTCCGGCACGTCGGTCGCATCGGCAGTCGCGCCGGCTGCATCGCCGCCGAACGCGCCGGACGACCCGTCGTCGAGCACGCCCGGGTCGAGTCGGTGCACGCCCGCCAGCGCCGCACCGCACGAGGCGACCAGCCCGCGGCGGGCCCGGGCGAAGCGCTCGTCGCGCAGCAGCTTCCGGGCGATGGCCTCACCCTCGACCCTCGCCATCACGATGCCCGCCGCACCGAGCACCGCCACGTCGTCGCTGTGCACCAGCACCTGCGGCACGGGCAGCCCGGCCTCACCCGCGGCGACGATGCAGCGAGCCTCGCGGCCCATCGAACCCGGCGGGCCGGGGCGACCGGGTGGGTCGCGACGCAGGATCAGCGCGTGCAGCGTGCCGTCCGCGCTCGTCGCGTCGAACGACCAGGTCTCGCGTGACGCGCCGCCGGTGAGTCGACGCAGGTCCGCGACGGAGACGTCGCCGAGGACCGGTCGGAGCGCCGCGACCAGCAGTCGGTCGAGCGGCACCTCGTCGGACGTCGGTTCGGCCATCGGCGAACCGTAGCGAACCGGGTCCTGCCGTGGGCGGGTCAGCCCACCAGGGTGGTGCGCGCGCCGCGGAGCTGGCCGGGCAGCTGCTCGAGGTACCACCGGTAGGTGGACTCGATGCCGTCGGCGAGCTCGATCGAGTGGTGCCACCCCAGCGCGTGGAGCTTCGAGACGTCGAGCAGCTTGCGGGGTGTGCCGTCGGGCTTCGAGGCGTCCCAGACGAGCTCGGCGCCGGGGTGCACGACGTCTCGCACCATCTCGGCGAGCTCGCGGATCGGCAGGTCCTCGCCCGTGCCGACGTTCACGTGCTGTTCGCCGTCGTAGTGCTCCATGAGGAACAGGCAGGCCGACGCCAGGTCGTCGACGTGCAGGAACTCCCGGCGTGGTGTGCCGCTGCCCCACACCTCGAGCTGATCGCGGCCTTCGAGCTTCGCCTCGTGGAAGCGCTGCATGAGCGACGGCAGGACGTGGCCGCCGGTCGGGTCGAAGTTGTCGCCGGGCCCGTAGAGGTTCGTCGGCATGGCCGAGATGAAGTGGTCGCCGTACTGGCGGCGGTACGACTCACACAGCTTGATGCCCGAGATCTTCGCGATCGCGTACGGCTCGTTGGTCGGCTCGAGCAGACCGGTGAGCAGGGCGTCCTCGGTCATGGGCTGCGCTGCTTCGCGGGGGTAGATGCACGAGCTGCCCAGGTACAGCAGCTTCGACACCTCGAACTCGTGTGCTGCCTGCACCACCGTGGCGTGGATCATCAGGTTGTCGTAGATGAACTCGGCGGGCCGGGTGGAGTTGGCCATGATGCCGCCGACGGTGCCGGCGACCAGGTACACGTAGTCCGGGCGGTTCGCTCGGAACCAGTAGTTCACCGCCGCCTGGTCGCGCAGGTCGAGCTGGTCGCGTCGAGCGGTGAGGATGTTGGTGAACCCCTCGGCCTCGAGACGGCGGACGACGGCGGAACCGACGAGCCCGAGATGGCCGGCGACGAACACCCTCGCATCACGATCCACGCTTCGCTCCTTCTTCGGCCGACACAACAGTCTCCCCCCTCCGTCGGGGTGAATCCAGGCATGCCGCCTCAGGCAGCGTGGGCATGCCGCCCCAGGCAGCGTGGGCATGCCGCCTCAGGCACGGGAGAACATGCCGCCCCAGGCAGCGTGGGCATGCCGCCTCAGGCACGGGAGAACATGCCGCCCCAGGGCGGAGCCAGGCGGCTTTTTTCAGTTCGGGCTCGGAGCGGCCGACATCACCCGGGTGCACCCTGAGTCGAACGAAGCCGACACCATCGACATCTCCACGCCTCAGCGTCCCGAGGGCATGGGTCTGAGCCAGTCCCTCATGGAGGATCTGGTGCTGCGCCGGGCGGTCGCCGAGGGCAGGACGCCCATGACGACGATCGCCGAGAAGCTCCACATCTCGATCAACGTGGTCGAGTCGCTGCTCAACGACCTCCGCCATCGCAAGCTCATCGAGTACGACGGCATGGAGGGGCGGGCGTACATGATCGCCGTCACCGAGGCCGGCCGCGAGATGTCGATCCAGCGTTCGCGCGAGTGCCGTTACTCGGGCCCGATGCCCGTGTCGCTCGACCTGTACAGCCGTGTCGTCCGTTCGCAGAAGCCGCAGCTCCGGCTCGACCGCGAGATGCTCGAACGGTCCTTCTCGGACCTGGTGATCGCACCCGACCTGCTCGACCAGCTCGGCCCGGCCATCCACGGCAGCGGCGCGATGTTCCTCTACGGCCCGCCGGGCACCGGCAAGTCGAGCGTCGCCGAGCGCGTCGTGCGCGCCTACGGCGACGTCGTGCTGGTGCCGCACTGCATCGAGGTCGACAACCAGATCGTCTCGGTGTTCGACCCGACGCTGCACGACCCGGTCGAGACGCAGCCCCCCGGCGTCGACCGCCGTTGGGTGGCCTGCCAGCGTCCCGCGGTCGTCGCGGGTGGAGAGTTGCACGCCGGCATGCTCGACCTGCAGCTCGACCGCGACACCGGTGTGTACCTGGCCCCGTTGCAGCTCAAGGCGAACAACGGCGTGCTGGTCATCGACGACTTCGGCCGCCAGGCCATGACCCCCGAGGCGCTGCTGAACCGGTGGATCGTGCCGCTCGACCGGGCGGTCGACTACCTGACCCTGCACGGCCGCAAGATCGAGGTGCCCTTCGAGGTGAAGGCGGTGCTGTCGACGAACCTGGATCCGAGCCAGCTGGGTGACGAGGCGTTCTTCCGACGCATCCACAACAAGGTGTACATCGGCGCGTGCACCGACGATCAGTTCGACTGGATCCTCGTGCGGGTCGCGAAGAAGCACTCGATCGACGTGGACGCGACCGCCGCCGCCCACCTGCGCGCCGCGGCGCGTGCCCGTGGCGACGGCGAGCTGCGCGCCTACCTGCCGGGTGTGATCTGCGAGCTCGCGGTCGCGATCACGAACTACGAGAACTCGGCACGACAGCTGACACCGACCCTCGTCGATCGTGTGCTCGACCTGTACTTCACGAAGCTCGAGCACGTGCCGGGCGCGCCGGCGCCGTCGACGCTGGTCGATCTCGATCCCACCGACACCCTCGGCTCACCGCCCCAGATGGTCGAGTCGCCCCTCACCACGGCACCACCGGCGTACGAGGACCTACCCGGCTGACCCGTGTGATCGTCGAGGAACGGTGCACCGCGGAAATCGGTGGACCTGTGCTCTCGGCCGTCGTACGTTCGTCGACATGAAGTTGTGACGCACCCGCACGCACCGCGTGCAACCGCCGTACCTGCACTGCCCACCGCAGCGTGAGTACTGCGTGACCGCAGCGACGCGGAGCGACCTGCCGACGAGGCCGTCGCCTGCCCGCTGACCGTCCGAGCTCGTGTCGCTCGCCGGGCCTGATCGCCCGTGATCCGCGCATCGCCGCGCCGTAGGGCTGCAGCGAGGGCACGAGCCGGTGCACACCGACGGAGGTCTCGATGACCGCACCACGGCACAGCCGAACCACCCACAGCCGCATCACCCCGAAGGGCACCCGCCCGAAGGGCTCCGCCCCGCGAGCCCGCCACGACGGTTCGCACGAACCGTCGCGCGACGACGTCACGTCGTGGCACGAACCGCCGCACGCTCGGTCGATCCGACCGGGCCGACCGACGGCCGCGCGTGACCTGTCGCGCCGATCCGGGCACCGCGGCGGGCGCTGAGCGCTCGCCCTTCGCCGGGCAGGAGCCACCGGTCCGCTACCAGGGACGGGTCACCGCCGGACCCGCTGCGCACACCCGGTCGATCGGGTGGATCGCGGCGGGTCCGACGGTACCGTTCGGCCGATGCCCGAGCACGCACTCACCGACTCCGATCCCTTCGCGCTCCTGGCGCCGCTGGCCTCGCTGATCGTCGAGCGCCGCGACGACCGCCCGTTCGTCGTCGGACTCGGCGGCGGGGTCTCGGTCGGCAAGTCGACCACGGCCGGTCACCTGGCGCAGGTGCTGCGCGCGCATGACCCGTCGCTCGCGGTCGAGGTCGTCTCCACCGACGGCTTCCTGCTGTCGAACGCCCGACTCGAGGAGCTCGGGCTGACCATCGAGAAGGGCTCCCCGAGGACCTACGACCTGGGGGCGCTCGCCGCGTTCATCGGCGCGGTGCAGCGCGGCGAGACCGGTCTGGTCGCGCCCGCCTACTCGCACCTCACCTACGACGTGGCCGACGGCTCCCACGAGCTCGGCGAACCGGACGTCGTGATCCTCGAGGGGCTGAACGTGGTGACCGTCGACCGTGGGGTCGTCGACCTGGTGGACCTGTCGGTCTTCCTCGCCGCGGATCCGGACGACGTCAGGAACTGGTTCGTCGAGCGGTTCATGCGCCTGCGTGCCGAGGCGGTCGGCGCTCCGAGCACGTTCTTCCACCAGTTCGTCGCGCTCGACGACGATGCGGCGCGCGCGTTCGCGGTCTGGACCTGGAACGAGATCAACCTGCCGGTGTTCGACGAACACGTGGGCCCTGCTCGGCCCCTGGCGGATGTCGTCCTCGAGAAGGGCCCCGATCATCGGATCCGCAGCGTCGTGCCCATCGGGCGCTGAGCCGCTCCGACGCGCGAACGCGACGAGCCTGCCCGACGGGCGACGCGTGCCCGGTCCCGACGGTGATCGCCGGGACCGGGTCGTGTCAGGCCGCTGCGCCGACCGTGGACGCCGCGTCGGGTTCTGCCGACGCCGACGCTGCGTCGGACGCCGTCCCGAAGGCCGCGGCGAGCACGTCGCTCACGTGGTCGGCCAGGTGGAACGTCATCTGCTCACGGACGTGCTCGGGCACGTCGTCGAGGTCGACGCCGTTGCGCTGCGGCAGCACCACCTCGGTCAACCCGGCGCGATGGGCGGCCAGGACCTTCTGGCGGACACCACCGATCGGCAGGACCTTGCCCTGGAGCGTGACCTCGCCGGTCATGCCGACGACCGGACGCACCGGCCGGTCGGTCAGCAGGCTGACCAGCGCGGTGGTCATGGTGACACCAGCGGACGGACCGTCCTTGGGCACCCCGCCGGCAGGCACGTGCAGGTGGAAGCGCCGCCCCTCGAAGGCCGTCGGGTCCACACCGAGCTCCTCGGCATGGGATCGCACGTAGGACAGCGCGATCTCGGCGGACTCCTTCATGACCTCGCCGAGCTGGCCGGTCAGGGTGAGCCCTTCGGCGCCGTCCATGGACGTCGCCTCGATGAAGAGCACGTCGCCGCCGACGCTCGTCACGGCGAGCCCCGTCGAGACACCCGGCACGCTGGTGCGGTCGGCCGCCTCGAAGAAGAACCGTGCACGGCCGAGCCACGTCACGACGTCGTCGGCGTCGATGTGGACCGGCGCCTCGGCCTCGCCCGAGGCGATGGCCGTCGCGACCTTCCTCATGACCTTGCCGATCGTTCGCTCCAGCGAGCGCACCCCGGCCTCACGGGTGTGGTCCGCCACGATGGTGTGCAGTGCGTCGTCGGTGACCTCGACCTCGTCCGTGCGGAGACCCGCCCGTTCGATCTGGCGGGCGAGCAGGTGGTGCCGGGCGATCGCGACCTTCTCGTCCTCGACGTAGCCGTCGAGGGTGATGATCTCCATGCGGTCGAGCAGCGGCAGCGGGATCGTGTCGAGCACGTTCGCCGTCGCCAGGAACATCACGTCGGACAGGTCGAGGTCGACCTCGAGGTAGTGGTCCTTGAAGGTGTGGTTCTGGGCCGGGTCGAGCACCTCGAGCAGCGCGGCCGAGGGATCGCCCCGCATGTCGGAGCCGAGCTTGTCGACCTCGTCGAGCAGGACCACGGGGTTCATCGTGCCCGCTTCCCGCAGCGCCCGGACCAGGCGGCCGGGCTGCGCGCCGACGTAGGTGCGACGATGACCACGGATCTCGGCCTCGTCGCGCACACCGCCGAGGGCGACGCGCACGAACTTGCGGTCGAGCGCACGAGCCACGGACTCACCGAGTGAGGTCTTGCCGACACCGGGAGGACCGACGAGCACCAGGATCGCGCCGGCGCCTCGTCCGTCGACCGACGTCAGACCCCGCTCGGCACGCAGCTTGCGCACCGAGAGGTGCTCCAGGATGCGCTCCTTGACGTCCTCGAGCCCGTCGTGGTCCTCATCCAGGATCCGCGACGCGGCGAGCACGTCGAGTGAGTCCTCGGAGCGGACACCCCACGGCAGCTCCAGGACGGTGTCGAGCCAGGTGCGGATCCAGCCGCGCTCGGGGCTCTGCTCGTTGGTGCGCTCCAGCTTGTCGAGCTCGCGCTCGACCGCGGTGCGCACGTCGTCGGGGAGGTCGGCCGCGTCGACACGACCGCGCAGGTCGTCGCCGGCGTCGTCACCGACCTCGCCGAGCTCCTTGCGGATGGCGTCCATCTGACGCCGGAGCAGGAACTCGCGCTGGGTCTTCTCCATGCCCTCCTCGACGTCGGTCCGGATGCGCTGGCGCAGCGTCAGGTCGCCGAGGGTCTCACGCGCCCACTCCAGGACCAGGCGGAGGCGCTCCTCGACGTCGATCGTCTCGAGCACCCGGGTCTTCTGCTCGAAGTCCAGGTCCGGCGAGTAGCCCGCGGAGTCCGCGAGCGCGCCTGGCTCGGTCATGCCGTCGAGCACGCCGATGAGCCCGGCGGCCCCACGCTCGGTGAGGATGTTCTCCATCACCGCGCGGTACTCACGTGCGAGCTCGTCGACGGCGTCGCCCTCGGCGTGCTCCTCGATCGGCTCGATGCGGACCCAGAGGGCGGAGCCGGTCCCCGGTACGCCTGCACCGATGTGTGCGCGCTGCACGCCCCGGACCACCACGCCGCGCACGCCGTTGGGCAGCTTGCCGGAGTCCTCGATGGTCGTGATCGTGCCGACACCGGCGTAGCGACCGTCGACCCGCGGCACCAGCAGCAGGTGGCCGTCCGCAGAGGTCGCGGCGTCGGCCGCCGCGCGGGCCTCGTCGGTCTCGAGGGCCATCGTGATGACCATGCCGGGCAGGACCACACCCGAGGTGAGGGCCAGCAACGGGAGGGTGTTGCCCTTGAGCAGGGTGTCGTCGGCGAGCAAGCGGTCGTCCGCACCGGGAACGGAGCGGTCGGATGGCGGGTTGGTCCCGTCGGGTTCGGTCATGTGCACTCCAGGCGGTCGGCCCGGACTCGATCCGGGCACGTCGGGAGGGCAGCACTCTCAAGGGCTCAAGTATTCCCGCTGGTTCTCAGGTTCCTCAGCTGCGAGCCTCCCCGGATGAGCGAATTCACGCCGGAAGAGGTCAGGGCAGCCGTCGACGCCTACGTCGCACTCCGCGGACGCATCGAGGCCGGCGAGGCGACGTGGACCGACCTGGCGACGATGTTCACCGACGACGCCGTCTACATCGACCCTGCGTGGGGACGCATCCAGGGCATCGACGCACTGCGGGAGTTCTTCGACGAGAGCATGCGGGGTCTCGAGGACTGGGACTTCCCGATCGAGTTCACCGCCATCGACGGCTCGACCGTCGTCGTGAAGTGGACCCAGCAGCTGCCCGGCGCCCGGGCGGACGGCAGCCGCTACGAGCAGTCGGGTGTGTCGACGCTCGTCTACGCGGGCGACGGCAAGTTCTCCTACGAGGAGGACCTGCTGAACATGACCCACGTGCTCGAGGACCTTCGTGAGAGCGGCTGGCGTCCCGGCGAGGGCTTCATGTCGCCTCCCGCCGACCCCGACCGGAACTTCGCCCGGCCCTGACGGCCTGCCCTGGCGGTCTGCCCGGACGGCGGCGCCAGCCTCAGGAGGAGGCGTCGTCGGGCGGCGGGATGCAGCACCAGCCGCGGTTGGTGAGCTCGGTCGCCATGACCTCTGAGAGCAGCTCGACCACCGCGTCCTCCTGACGGCGCAGGGCGCGCGCCGCGACGCGGTCGCTGTCGGCACGCCGCGGTGCGGGGGCTGCAGCCGAGGACGGCGCTGCGGTGGCCGGGGCGTCGGTGCCACCTCCGGACTCGGCGTCGACGCTCAGCTGGTCGATCAGCTGGGTGACCTCGTCGACGGTGAACTTGCCGCCGGCCTGGCGCTGGGTCAGCCCGAAGGGGTGGCGTGCCTCTTTGAAGGAGTCGAAGCCGCGCGCCTCGAGCAACTCGGTGAGCTCCTGGATCTGCCTGGCCGAGGCCGGTGGCCCCGATGCCTGCCCGAAGGCCATGTGTGCTCCCGTCGAGGGGTCGTCCGATCCGGCGGGTGCCGGTCCCGACACGCTAGAGCGGGGGTCGGACAGTCCCCGGCACCCCTCGACCCGGCCGCCTCGACCAGGCCCGTCTCAACCGGGCCCGTCTCAACCAGGCAGGGGCACGGCGACCGGGGGCGGGGTGCCCCGGTAGATCGCCGAGGGCCGGATGATCCGGTTCGACGCCGCCTGCTCGAGGATGTGGGCGGACCAGCCGATGACTCGCCCGGCGGCGAAGGTCGGCGTGAACATCTCCCTGGGGATGCCGCAGCTGTTCATGACGACCCCCGCGTAGAACTCCACGTTCGTGTAGAGCTCACGGCCGGGTTTGAGCTCGGCGAGCACGTCGACCACGGTGCGCTCGACCTGCGTCGCGAACTCGACCTGGTCCCCGCCGATGCCCCGCGCGACGTCGCGCAGGAACGTCGAACGGGGATCGTCGGTCTTGTAGACACGATGGCCGAACCCCATGATGCGCTCACCGGAGCGGACCGCGGCTCGGACCCAGTCGTCGGTGTGCTCGGGAGATCCGATGGCGTCGAGCATGTCGAGCGCCCGGCTCGGCGCACCCCCGTGCAGCGGCCCCGACAGCGCGCCGATCGCGCCGCAGATGGCGGCGGCGACGTCCGCGCCGGTCGAAGTGATCACCCTGGCGGTGAAGGTCGACGCGTTGAAGCCGTGGTCGATGGTCAGGATCATGTACTGCTCGACCGCCCGCGCGACCTCGGGAGCGGGCACCGCCCCGGTGAGCATCCAGAGGTAGTTCGCTGCGTGGCCGAGATCGGGCCGCGGTGCGATCGGCTCGAGCCCCGCCCTGCGCCGGTGTGCGGCGGCGAGGATCGTCGGGACGACCGCGCCGAGCATGACGCTCTGGTGGCGGATCTGCTCCGCGTCGATGTCGTGGGTCGGCGCCCACCGCTCGCGAGCGCCCAGGTCCGACACGACCGTGCGCAGGGCCGCGAGGGCGTCGCCGTGCCGGGCGGCCAGCTCGACGGTGGCGTCGAGGCCCGGGGGCAGCTCGCGCAGGGCCGAGACGCTGGCGGAGAAGGCCGCCGACTGCGCTGCGTCGGGCAGTTCGCCGTGCACCATCAGGTACCAGACGTCCTCGAAGCTGCGCCGCTCGGCGAGCTCGACCGCCGAGTACTGCCGGTAGTGGTAGTAGCCCTCACGTCCGCGGACATCGCCGACCTCGGTCGCGGCCACGACGACGCCGTCGAGTCCCTCGGGTGATGTGGTGGTTGCTGCGTCTCTCATACGTCTCCTCCTCGTCGGCGGTTCCGACCCTCGGGCCGCCCTGCGGTGCTGTGCTGTGTGTTCGCCTCGATCGTAGGAACTGATCCACCTGCCGTAAACGTTGATCGTGTATATATTGATCGAGTCAACACGGTCAGCCCTGAGCGCACGAGCGTGCGACCATGGCTGCCGGCGAGCGGCGGGACGAGGAGCACCAGATGGCCCGGATGATGACGAGCGAGGAGGCCGCCGGCCGGCTGGGCGTGAAGGTCACCACGCTGTACGTCTACGTGAGCAGGGGCCTGCTCGAGTCCCACCCCGATCCCAGTTCGCGCCGCAGCCTCTTCGCCGTCGAGGACGTCGAGCGGCTCGCCGCCCGATCGCGCGGCGGGCGTCGGACCGACAGCCGACTCGCCGTCGTGACCACCTCGATCACGCTGCTCGACGAGCGCGGCCCGGTCTACCGCGGTCGTCCCGCCACGGAGCTGGCGACGACCGAGCCGTTCGAGCGCGTGGCCGAGGCGCTGTGGCGCGCAGAGCCGACCGAGGACGAGCCGTGGTCGCCGCGCGCGTTCGACGTACCCCGCCACCTGCGTGCCAGGGACCGGCTGCCGTGGGCGACCGTCATGTCCGGCGCAGAGGACCCCTTCCGTGCGGATCTACGCCCGACGGCGGTGGCCCGCGCGGCCCGGACCCTCGCCGCGACGCTGGTCGCGTCGCTGGGTCAGCCGGCCGGCGATCGGTCCGGCGATCGATCCGGCGATCGATCCGGCCATCGATCCGGCGGCGTCGAGGTGCCCGATCTCGTGCTCGCCGACGGGACGCGCGTCCGCGGGTCGCTCGCCGGTCGCCTCACGGCCGCATTGGCCCCCGCCCGCGCACCGCACGACAGAGCACCGCACGACGGCGCGCCACACGACGAGCCGGCCGGGGTCACCGCGGCGGTGAACGCGGCGATGGTGCTGCTGGCCGACCACGAGCTCGCGACCTCGACCCTCGCGGTCCGGGTCGCGGCGTCGACCCGCGCGGATGTCTACGACGCGGTGCTGTCGGGCCTGGGGACGAGCGCCGGCACCCTGCACTCTGCGGCCAGCGACGTCGTGCTGGAGCTGCTGCGCAACGCCGCCTCGGACGGCGTCGAGGTCGCGATGGGCGACGCGATCCGCCGGTGGGGTTCCGTACCGGGTTTCGGACACGGCGCCTACCCCGAGGGGGACCCGCGAGCGACGTGCCTGCTGGCGCTCGCCGCCCGCCTCGGCGACGACCAGCACCGGGCGCTCGTGGAGAAGTCGGTCGAGACCGCGGCCCAGCAGGGTCTGCCCCCGGCGAACATCGACTTCGCCCTCGCCGCCCTGGCCAGCGCGATCGATGCGCCACCCGGCGCGATGCCTGCACTGTTCTCGATCGCACGAGTCGCCGGGTGGGTCGCCCACTACCTCGAGGAGCTCGAGGAACGACCGCTGCGGTTCCGCGCCCGCGCGATCCACACGACCGACACACCCTGAGCGTCTTCGCCGCCGACGGCCCGCCCTTCGAGGGGCTGTGGCCACCACGTGACGGACGGCCGGCGGCGTTTCGGCGCGCGGGGCGTCGGGTACCTCGCCGTCACGCGCCCCCTCAAGGATGTGATCCCCACATGTGCGGAATCGCCGGCGAGATCGCCGCACCCGGACGTACACCCGATGTCGAATCCGTGGCTCGGATGACCGACACGCTCGCTCCGCGAGGTCCCGACGGTGAGGGCCTCTGGACCGACGGTCGAGTGGCTCTCGGACACCGTCGCCTGAAGGTGATCGACCTCTCCGACGCCGCCGCCCAGCCGATGGTCGACGCGGAGCTCGGCCTGACGACCGTCTTCAACGGCTGCATCTACAACTACCGGGAGCTGCGCGAGGAGCTCGCCGCCGCGGGGCATCACTTCGTCTCCCACGGTGACACCGAGGTGCTGGGCAAGGCCTGGCGCACCTGGGGCGAGGACATGGTCGACCACCTCCAGGGCATGTTCGCGATCGCCATCGTCGACACCCGCGACGACGAGGTCGTGTTGATCCGCGACCGGCTCGGCATCAAGCCCCTGTACCTGCACGAGTCGAACGGCGTGGTCCGGTTCGCCTCGACCCTGCCGGCCCTGCTCGCAGGTGGCGGCGTCTCGTCGCGCATCGACCCCGTCGCCCTCCACCACTACCTGTCGCTGCACTCGGTGGTGCCCGCGCCCCGCACGATCCTGGCGGACGTCCGCAAGGTCCCGCCCGCGACGATCCTGCGCATCCGCGCGGATGGGACCCGCACCGAACGCACCTACTGGGACCTCGACTTCGACGCCGGACCGCACGGTGACGACCTGTCGGCCGGCGAGTGGACCGACGCGGTCATCGGCGCGCTGCGCACCGCCGTCGAGCGCCGCCAGGTGGCCGACGTGCCCGTGGGCGTCCTGCTCTCGGGCGGTCTGGACTCGAGCCTCATCACCGCGCTGCTCGCGGAGTCGGGCCAGCGCGGCCTGCAGACCTTCAGCATCGGGTTCGAATCGCACGGCTCGATCGAGGGTGACGAGTTCCGCTACTCCGACGTCGTGGCTCGCACCTTCGGGACCGACCACCACCAGATCCGGATCCGTTCGGTCGACCTGCCCGGTGCGCTCGCGGAGGCCATCGGCGCGATGAGCGAACCGATGGTGAGCCACGACGTGGTCGCCTTCCACCTGCTCAGCGCCGAGGTCGCGCGCCACGTGAAGGTGGTGCAGTCGGGCCAGGGAGCCGACGAGGTCTTCGGCGGCTACCGCTGGTACCCGCCGCTCGCCGAGCTCGGCCCCGACGTCGGCCTCGACGCCTCGGTCGACGCCTATGCCGAGGTGTTCTTCGACCGGCACCACGCAGCCACGTCGACGCTGGTCGAACCCGCGCACCTCGTCGAACGCGACGTCACCAGGGAGATGGTGCGCGACCACTTCGGCCGACGCGGTGCCACCGCGACGATCGACCGGGCGTTGCGCATCGACACCCAGGTGATGCTCGTCGAGGACCCGGTCAAGCGGGTCGACAACATGACCATGTCGCACGGGCTCGAGGCGCGGGTCCCGTTCCTCGACCACGAGCTCGTGCAGCTCGCCGCGAGGGTGCCGGCAGGATTGAAGCTGGCCCACGGCGGCAAGGGCGTGCTCAAGGAAGCGGCGCGCAGCCTGCTGCCCGCCGAGGTCATCGACCGGCCCAAGGGCTACTTCCCGGTCCCGGCGCTCAGTCACCTCGAGGGTGCGGTGCTCGACATGGTGACCGACGTGCTGCGCTCGCCGACGGCGAAGGGGCGTGGCCTGTTCCGGCCCGAGGCCGTCGAGTCGCACCTCGAGGACCCGAACGGTTCGATCACCCCGCTCAAGGGCAACTCGCTGTGGCAGATGGCGCTGCTCGAGCTCTGGCTCCAGGAGCACGGCCTGTGACGCGGGCCCAGGTCGACCTCTCG
>JALYWI010000171.1 GCA_030852785.1 Actinomycetota bacterium | reverse complement strand
GCCCGGGGCCGACATCTCGGCGACCTGGTCGACACCGCGCTCGGCCGTACTGCCTGAGCTCGCTGCGTCGGCGCCCGGGCGGCCGGTGCTCG
The DNA here is from genome assembly GCA_030852785.1 of Actinomycetota bacterium. Taxonomy (GTDB): domain Bacteria; phylum Actinomycetota; class Acidimicrobiia; order Acidimicrobiales; family Microtrichaceae; genus JAFAFN01. The sequence continues at coordinate 8,132 of JALYWI010000171.1, read as the reverse complement.
GGCGCTACTCGCCGACGGCTGCCCGACCCTCGTGCGCGTAGCGCCGCAGGCGGGCCTGGTCCTCGACGCTGAGCAGCTCGACCACGTCGAACACCGGCTTGTCGACGCCCCGCATGACCTTCAGGGCCTGGGCACCCGCGGTCCCGCGGCCCGGCGCATCGGTGGTCAACAGCACCAACGGCAACCGGTCGCCGCTCTCGTGCAGCACCGACGCCTTGCCCAACGACTTCCAGAGCGTGTCGGTGCGGCGCAGGCCGCCTCGGTTCGACGTGAACGCACCCGAGACGTCGAACGCCCACTCGCCACCCGTCCGGTCGGTGGCGACGAAGTTCAGGACGATGCCGAGCCCACGCGGCTTGACCTCGGCACGCAGGTCGGTGAACCCGCACTCCTCGAGCAGGATCGCGGCGAGCTCCCTCGCCTGGCGTCCCTCTCGCACGGCCCGGGTCTGGTCGCCCTCGTCGTCATCCGCCGCAGCCACCGCGGGCAGCTCGACACGGAACGGGACCCGCTCGGGGTCGACCTCGGCGAGCCGATCGCGCTCCTCGGCGACGCGGCGCTCGGCGATCTCGATGTAGTCGGGATCGGTGTCGAAGCCGACGTAGTGCCGGCCGGTGCGCACCGCGGCCACGGCGGTGCTGCCCGAGCCCATGAACGGGTCGAGCACCAGGTCGCCCTCGTACGTGTAGAGCTCGATCAGCCGACGGGGCAGCTCGACCGGGAACGGGGCGGGATGCCCCACGCGGGTGGCGCTCTCGGGCCCGATCTCCCACAGGTCGGTCGTGGCCTCCATGAACTCGTCACGGGAGATGGTGGCCGTGGACGGCAGACCGGCCTCGGCGCGCTTCGCCGGGGTGATCGCTCGGTCGAAGCGACCCTTGCTGGCGATGACGACCCGCTCGGTGATGTCACGCAGGACCGGGTTCGACGGCCGTTGGAAGGTGCCCCAGGCGCACGAGCCGCCCGCGGCGCGGCCCTTCCACCAGACGACCTCGCCCCGCAGCAGCAGGCCGAGGTCTTGGAGGATCTGCGTGATGTCACCCGACAGCGACCGATACGGGCGACGACCGAGGTTGGCGACGTTCACCGCGAGACGACCGCCGGGCTCGAGCACGCGCTTGCACTCGGCGAACACGTCGTGGAGCAGCTCGAGGTACTCGAAGTAGTCGGCCGGCACACCGTCGACGCCGAGCTCTTCTTCGTAGGCCTTGCCCGCGAAGTACGGCGGCGAGGTGACCACCAGGGCGACCGAGTTGGAGGCGATCTTGGCCATGTCGCGTGCGTCGTGGGCATGGATGACGTCGAGGTCGGACGGCGGTGCGACCGTGGCGTCGGTCGAGATCTCGGGGGCGACGAAGCGGTCGTAGAACGCCGTGGCGTCGTGGCCCTCTCGTCGGCCCGAACCGAAGTTCGCCGTCGAGGTGGCCGCGCGGGCGCGGCGCGCGGTGGGTGAGGAGCCGCCGGTGTTGCTCACGCGTTCCCACCGGGCGCTGCGTCGAGCACGGCATCGGCACTGGGCAGGCGGTCGAGGAAGTCCTCGACCGCGCGGTTCACCAGCAGGTTGACCGACACGTCCCGATCGGTGGCGGCGTCGTGCAGCCGCTGGTGCAGCGACTCGGGAAGGCGGACCGCCGTGGCGATGCGTGGTTCGTCGCAGACTCGTGGTCGACCCATGGCCCGCACCGTACCCGTGGCCACCGACACTCACGCGGATAGACGCGCGCACCAACGCGCGCTGTGTCACAGGTCATGACGCCCGTCGAGGACCCCTCCGACAGGTCGAGACCATTGAGCTCACCGGCGGCACCGCCGTCTTCGCCCCGACCGGCAAGGGCGACAAGATCGTCCTGGCCCTCCTGTCGAGCTGACCGCGTGCAGGAGGTCGTGTAGAACGGACGTCGATGTTCGACGACCTCCTGAACGCCAACCGCCGCTACCAGAGCACGTTCGTCGATCTCGGTCTGCGTGGCCGAGCAGCTCGTGAGCTGGCCGTGGTCACGTGCATCGATTCACGCATCGATCCGCTCGCCATGCTCGGGCTGTCACCCGGCGACGCGAAGATCATCCGCAACGCCGGTGCGCGCATCACCGACGACACGCTGCGCTCGCTGATCCTGGCCACGAACCTGCTGGGCGCCAAGCGGGTCTGCGTCGTGCCGCACACCGACTGCGCAGTGGGTGGCTCGACCGAGGAGCAGATGCGCGACAACGTCCGCGAGGCAACCGGTCGGGACACCGGCGACTGGGAGTTCCTGGCGAGCACCGACCAGGCCGAGACGGTGCGCCGCGACATCGCGAAGATCCGTGACTGCGAGCTGATCCCCGCCGACACCCAGATCGGGGCGTTCATCTTCGACGTGCACAGCGGCGCCCTGACGCCGGTCGACCAGATCCGGCCCGTCGACGAGGGCTGACGTGACCGGGCCAGAGGGTCTCTCGGCTCACGAGGTCGCCGACCACCTGGCCGTTTCGCAGCTGCAGACCTGGTACGCGGACGTCATCAACCGCAGGGCCTGGCCCGAGCTGGCGCAGCTGTTCGCCGACGACGCCCCGGTGCGGATCGACACCGTGTCGCGTGAGCCGTTCGACCTGGTCGGATCCGGCCAGGTCGGCGAGTTCATCTCGGGTGCGATCGAGCGGTTCTCCTTCTTCGAGTTCGTCGTCCTGAACTCCCGCATCAACCTGACGATCGACGGTGACCGTGACGCTGCGGCGGCGCGCATCTTCATGTGCGAGATCCGTCTCGAGACGGCGACCGACGAGTGGTCGACTGCCTACGGGGTGTACCACGACCGCTATCGACGCACCGACGTCGGCTGGCGCTTCGCCCGGCGTGACTACCAGTCGCTGGCCCGGACCACCGGCGAGGTCTTCGACTTCCCCCACCACCTGCGGATCGACTGAGCACCTCCGGTCGGTCGGTCGCCGTCGACCACCCGGCGACCGGAGCCCGCGGTCCCTCCCGCCTACGGTCGAGGGCATGTTGATCACCACCAGCTTCGACTTCCCCGGATACGAGATCACCTCGGTGCAGGGCGAGATCTTCGGCCTCACCGTCCGCGCCCGGAACATCGGCGCCGGCTGCCTGGCCGGCCTGCGCTCCATCGGCGGCGGCGAGATCCCCGAGTTCACCAAGCTGCTCTCGCAGAGTCGCAGCGAGGCCATGGCCCGCATGGTCGAAGAGGCCCGCCGACTGGGCAGCACCGCGATCATCGGCATGCGCTTCGACTCCGGCGCGATCGGACAGTGGAGCGAGATCTGCGCCTACGGCACCGGCGTCACCGTGAACCCGCTGACCGAGTACGCCCAGCAGCAGTTCGCCCACATCATGGCCACCGGCGGTCTCCCCCAGCAGGGCTCGTACCAGACCGCCGTCAGCGAGTGGGGTCCCACGACCCGGGCCCCCGGTCAGCCCCAGCAGCCCGAACAGCCGCCCGCCCCGCACGGCTGACCAGCGCTGCTGACCGGCCGCCGAGCGGTCGAGCGCACAGTGGGTTGCGGCGCCGAGCGGTGGGCAACCTGCTGCAACCCACTCGACCCGGCGGGTTGCAGGACCCTCCTCTGACAGCGCCGTTGCAACCCACTCGGTCCGGTGGGTTGCAGGACCGTGCTGCGACAACGCCGTTGCAACCCACCCGGCTGGTGGGTTGCAGGACCCTCCGCTGACAACGCCGTTGCAACCCACTCGGCTGGTGGGTTGCAGGACCGGGCTGCGACGGCGCTGGTGCAACCCACTCGACCTGGTGGGTTGCAGGACCGTGCCGTGACGGCGCTGGTGCAACCCACCAGCTCGGCTGGCCGGCGGCTCAGGGCTGACGGGACTGCCGATTCCATCGGAGGGGCGCCGTCGCCTAGAACGTCGGGGTGCTGCACCCGCTCCGCCACCGACTCCTGCTGCTCGCCTCGCTCGCCGTGGCGCTGCTGGCTGTCGGGTGCAGCGACGGCGCCGGCGACACGGCAGCCGCATCGCCCGACGACCCCCGCAAGGTGACCGTCGCCGGCGATTCGATCTCGGTGGGTCTCGGCGCCGCGCTGCGTGAGGCAGTGGGCGACGAGGTCGAGGTGAAGGTGATCGGTGAGCCAGGGACCGGACTGGCGCGAGCCGACTCCTTCGACTGGAACGCCCGCCTCGTCGAGCTCGCCCGTGACTTCCCGCCCGACGTGCTGGTCTTCTCGCTCGGTTCGAACGACGCCCAGGACCTGGTCGACGACGAGGGCGACGTGGTCGTCACGATGGCCGAGGACGACGCGTGGGACCAGGAGTACTCACGTCGGCTCGCCGCGGCGTTCGACGCCTTCGAGGGCACCGGGACGACCGTGGTGTGGGTCGGCCACGTGCGCACCGAGGAGGACAGCGTCGGTCTGACGAACCGGGGCGTGCACCGGCTCGCCGCCGAGGTGGCAGCGGATCGTGACTGGGTGGTGGTGACCGACCTGGCCGACATGCTGGGCTCGGGCGAGGACGTCGCCGAGGACTGCCTCGTCGCAGACGGCCTGCACCTCACCGTCGACTGCCTCGAACGAGCAGCGAACTCGCTGGCCGCCGCCCCGCCCATCGGCTGAGACCCGACATCCGTCGCGGATTCGGGGCGACCACCCCGAATCCGAGACGGAAATGCGGGGAATCCGAGACGGAATTCGCCGGGACGGCCGGGTCAGATGCTGCGTAGCTCGACGGGGGTCTCGGAGAACTCGAAGGTCGCGCCCGTCGAGAACCGGGTCAGGGCGACATCGGAGGACTCCTTGGCCGGCTCCTCGGCCCGCCACACACGCCATGCCGCGAGGCCCCCGGGGCTCGGGTCGACCCGCTCGGCGCGGTGGTGCAGGTCGACGCCCTGCACCATGGTCGTGATGGCCTCGTCGTGTCCGGCGCGCAACAGCGTCAGCCAGTTGTGCTGGTCGGGCTCGTCGACCGCGGTGCACGGCCGGAGCTCGACACGGAGCGTGTCTGCGGCCTCGTCGAGCTCGATCACCACGTCGACGTAGCTGCGCGGCTGGAACGCCGGGTGCAGCTCGAGCACCTGTGCGAGCCCGGCGATGGAACGTTCGATGCCCAGGGCGTCGCGCAGACGTTCCGAGGTCAGCCCGACGCTGCCGGCGAAGTGACGGACGCCGATCTCGACCGCGTCGTCGGCACCGTGCCGGCGACGCACCGACGCGGTGAGCGACATGGTGAGCAGGTGCGACTGGGTCGCGACCTCACGAGCGAGCGCGACCAGCGCAGGGGCCGAGAACATCTCGAGGCGCAGGTCCGGGTCCATCGGCGCGGTGTAGTCGTGCCAGCCCTCGCCGGCGGGTTCGAACTCCGCCACGGGCATGGCCGCGAGCAACGTGGCCATGATCTCGACCGACTCGGACGGGTCGGGCAGAGGCTCGACGGTGGGGTCGATCGTGGCCGTCCAGTGGCAGTGGGGGTGGCGGTCGGCCGGCAGCCGCGGCGGTCGGTGGATCGGACGGATCCTGGCCCTGCGATTCGTGGCGATGGCGGTCGCGTCGAAGGTCGGGTCCTCGATCGTGTGGCACATCGTGCGCACGTAGTCGTCGCCCATCGGTTCGACGTCCATCAACGCGCCGCAGTGGTCGAGCCAGAACTCGCCGTGGGTGTCGTCGATGACCCGCAGACGGAAGTCCATGAACTCCGGCGGCGCGCCGATGTCGAGCTGCAACCCCTTGAACATGGTGTCGATGGTGTCGCCCGAGTAACCGAGCAGCTGCTGCACCCGCTTGGTGTAGATCGGGCTCGCCCCCATCCACTCTTCGATGGCGATCACGCCCATCTCGTCACGGCCGTAGCGGCTGATCAGATGCGGCATGCCGGCCCGGTCCATGAGCTGACCGGCGAGCAGGTACTCACGGGTGAGCACCGCGAGCTCGTCGCGGTCGAACTCCTCGAGTCGGCGGATCGAGGTCATGCGCCCGGCGCGTCCGGAGCGTCGAGACCGAGCGCCACCCGGAGCGACGACGCAGCCAGACGGGCGAGCGGCAGGTCGATGCCGAGCTCCTCGCCCATCTCGACGGCGAGCTCGAGGTCCTTGCGGCCCAGCAGTGCGGAGTGCTCGAAGATGGGGCGCAGACCGTCGTCGGGTCCCATCATCTGTGCGGTCGGGCGCACCATGATCGCTCCCGGCCCACCCGTGACCCGGTCGGAGTGGCGCACCACGTCGCCCAGCTTGCCCAGGTCGAGCCCCGAGGCCTCGGCGAGGCGCTGCGCCTCGCCGACCACGGCGAAGCTCGCGAACGTGATCAGGTTGCGGGCGATCTTCGTGGTGGTGCCGGCACCGATCGGTCCCATGTGCTGCACCATCGACGCGAAGTGCTCGAACACACGACCGCAGCGCTCGACGGCCTCGTCCGGTCCGCCCACCATGACCGCGAGCGTGCCCTCGTGCGCGCCCATCGCGCCGCCGCTGACCGGCGCGTCGACCAGCGCGACACCCGACCCGGCGGCGAGCTCGGCCAACGCGATGACGCCCTCGGTGCTGATCGTCGAGTGCACCGCGACGACCGTGCCCGGCAACGCCGTGGCGAGGATCCCCTCCGGGCCCTCGAGCACGGCCCGGACCTGCTCCTCGTTCTGCACCATGACGCAGATGACCGACGCCAGGGACGCCACCTCGGCGCCGTTCGCCGCAGCGGTCGCTCCCTTGGCCACGAACGGTTCGAGCGCCGCGGGCATCGCGTCGCACACCACGAGACCTCCGGGGAAGTTCCGCAGACGCGACGCCATCGGCGCGCCGATGTTGCCGAGTCCGATGAACCCGACCGCTCGACGCTCCGCGAGGTCCTGCTCGATCGCTTCCGTGCTCATGCCCGCACCCGTCCTTCCATGTCCACCGTTCGGCGGTGCACACGCCGCGTGCCGCTCATGCCCGCACCACCTGTCCACCGTCGACGTTGAAGATCTGCCCGGTGACCCAGCTGGCATCGTCGGACAGCAGGAACTTCAGCATGCCCGCCATGTCGGCCGGCGTGCCGCGCCGCTTGATGGCGAGGCCCTTGACGATGTCGTCCATGATCGAGCCCGGCACGACGGTGCGCGAGGCCTCGGTGTCGGTCGGACCGGGAGCGATCGCGTTGATGCGGATGTTCGACCCACCGAGCTCGTGCGCGAGCTGGATCGTCAACCCGTTGATGCCGGTCTTCGCGAGGCCGTAGTAGTTCGAGTACATCCATGCGGCCGTCGACGACTGGTTCACGATCGAGCCACCGCCGCCCGCGGCCATGTGCTCCCAACACGCCCGGATGCACAGCAGCGCTCCGTCCATGTTCACGCTCATGAACCGGCGGTAGTAGCCCCAGTCGACCGTCAGCAGCAGGTCGATCTCCATGCCGCCGAAGATCGCCGCGTTGTTCACCAGGTGGTCGATGCCGCCGAACGCCTCGACGGCGGACGCCGCCATGGCCCGCGTCGACCCGGGGTCGGACACGTCGACCCGGACGCCGAGCGCCGCACCACCGCCGGCGACGATGTCCTTCGCGACGCGCTCCGCGCCCTCGGCGTCGATGTCGGCCACGACGACCGACGCGCCCTCGGCTGCGAGCGCCCGGGCGTAGCCCTCGCCGATGCCCCCGGCGGAGCCGGTGACGATCGCGACCTTCCCGTCGAAGCGGCCGCTGCCGCTCGTCCTGTCCCCCATGTCAGATCCCCTCGGCGACGGCCTTGGTCTCGAGGTACTCCTCGAAACCGGCGACGCCCATCTCACGTCCGATGCCGGACTGCTTGTAGCCCCCGAACGGCACATCCGCGCCGAACCAGATGCCTCCGTTGATCCCCATGGTGCCCGTCCGCACCCGCTCGGCGAAGGCCCACGCCCGCTCGCTGTCGCCCGAGAACACCGTGCCGGACAGGCCGTAGGGCGAGTCGTTCGCGATGCGCAGGGCGTCCTCGTCGCCGTCGTGCGGGATGACGACGAGCACCGGCCCGAAGATCTCCTCCCGGGCGACGCGGGCCGAGTTGTCGAGCCCGACGACGAGCGCCGGGTCGATGAAGTAGCCGCGGTCGAACTTCGGTGAGCGACCGCCACCGCAGGCGAACGTACCGCCCTCGTCGCGGGCGAGCTGCAGGTAGCCCTCGACGCGCTCGCGCTGGCGCTCGGAGATCAGCGGGCCGCACACGGTGCCGGGATCGGTCG
>JALYWI010000170.1 GCA_030852785.1 Actinomycetota bacterium | reverse complement strand
CAGCTGGGGTCGGTGTAGGCGGTGACGAGGATGTCGCCCGGTTCGACATCGGCATCCGAGATGTCCAGGACGACCCGGGCTCGACCTTCGACGGTCCCGCTCGACACCGCGAGTCCGGGCAGCGCACCGTCCGGGACGTCGTCCCTGCGGTACGTGCCGTTCAGCGCCTCGCCGTTCGAGGTGAGCACCCTCGGCGGCGCGAGCGTCTCGTAGGAGCGGAAGTCGTCCCTGCGTCGATCGATGAGTCGTCGGTCGACGTGGCCGGCGCGGACGACCTCGTGGAGCTCGTCGAACCGGAGGTAGAAGGTGTCGTCCCGATCGCGGATGACTCCCGCATCGACGAGGCGGCCGGCCTCTGCCCAGAGCGCCTCCTTGTAGATGGAATACCGGCTGACCATCGCGTACTTCGGGAACTCGCGGTAGCCGATGAAGGTCCGCACCCGGTCGATCATCGCCGCGGTCGTCGCGGCCTTCTCCTCGCCGTTCGGCAGCTCGCGCACACGCTCGAGCAGTTCGATCTCCTTGTCGTGCGCCTCCCGGCGACCACGTTCGAAGCGGCGAGCTGCCTCGCCCGGCTGCATGGTCTCGACGTGGGCCAGGATCAGCGGCACGAGAGCGGTCGGCTGCTCCTTCCAGCGCGGTCTGGTGATGTCGATCTCGCCGGCGCAGCGCATCCCGTAGCGGTCGAGGAACGCGTCGATCGCGGCGCGTACCTCGGGTCCGCCGTCGGACGCGACCAGGTCGTCGAGGAACGTGTCGTCACCGTCGACGCCGCGCAGGAACTCCACCACCGCCGGATGCCGCCGGACCACGTCGGACACGTCGAGCAGGGCGAGGCCCATCTCGGAGGTGACGTTGTGGGGGACGGACTGGGTGAGTGCGTCGGCCACGTTCTTGTCGCCGAGCCAGTCGAGCACGTGCTCGTTGATCCACCGGGTGGCGTCCATCGCCGTCATGAACACCTGGTGGCTCCGCGGATCGAACAGCAAGCGCCGCAGCTCCTGCATGTCCGACGCGATGAACTCGAACAGCTGCGAGCCGGACGTGGTGCTGATCGCGCGGCGACACTCGGCGATCGACGCCGCGCTCTCGGCCATCAGCTCGACGACGACGGCCGGGTCGGCGTCCAGCTCGGCCGAGGCTCCCACCACCGGCGGCGGTGGTGACGCCTCGTCGGACGCGACCGGGACGTCGCCGCGATCGAGCACGGTCCGTATCGCGTCACCGAGCAGCGGATCCGACTGACCGAAGAGCTCGATGAGAGCGGCTCGGCTCGTCGGCGACGCAAGACGCGCCGTCACGTCGACGAACAGGCGGCCGCCGGCTTCGGCCATCGGGGCGGGCGTGGTCATCTGCCAGATCGACAGACCGAGCGGTGTCATCGCGTCGGTCATCATCTGCTGGTGTCCGACCGACACGTAGACGTGGTTCGCGTCGTCGTCGGAGGGCGGGACCGGGAAGAGCGTGGTGATCGGTCGGCTCTGGACGATCCAGAACTGGTCGCCGATGCGGCACCACTCGATGTCCTGCGGCGCGCCGAAGTGGTCCTCGATCGAGCGGCCCAGCTCGGCGAGCGCCACGACCTGCTCGTCGGTGAGCGTCACACCGGACCGCTCGACGATCTCGCCGCCGCGCACCGTGAACACGTCGGGGTCGACCGTTCCCGAGACGAGCGCTTCGCCGAGACCGAGGCATGCCTCCACGGCGACGACCGTCCGATCGGAGCTCACGGGATCGGCGGTGAACATCACCCCGGACGCGTCGGCGTCGACCATCTGCTGCACGACCACCGCCATGGTGACCGCGCGATGGTCGATGTGCTGTCGCTGGCGATAGGCGACGGCGCGTTCGGTGAACAGCGACGCCCAGCAACGGCGGACGTGGTCCACGATCGCCGATTCGCCGACCACGTTCAGGTGACTGTCGTGTTGCCCGGCGAACGACGCCGTCGGCAGATCCTCGGCGGTGGCGCTCGAGCGGACCGCGTAGGCGACACCGTCGCCGCCACGATGCAGCGCGCCGGAGATCGCCGAGACGATCTCCGGGGGGACGACGAGCGTCATGATCGCGTCACGGACCTCAGCGCTGATCGAGCAGATCGCGTCGCGGTCCTCCGGCGTCACGGCGCCCAGACGCTCCAGCTGCTCGTCGAGCCGCGGGTGATCGCTGGTCGCACGGACGTACGCGTCGGTGGTGACGCAGAACCCATGGGGCACGCGGACGCCGTCGAGTCGCGACAGCGTGGCGAGGTTCACGCCCTTGCCGCCGACCACTGCGACGTCGGTCTCGTCGATCTCGTCGAGGCCCCGCACGTACACCTCGGGCCGAGTGGGGGTCATCGCAGGTCCTCCCGTGGAGTGTCGGTGACCGAAGTGTCCGTGCCGGGGTGCGGCGGGCGATCACGGGTCGTCGGTTCGCCGCGGACGAGTCCGCCGTAGGCGACCAGGGTGTCGACCAGGCGCGGGTCGCCCGGGTCGCCGGCCCAGGCGACGTGTCCGTCGGGCCGGATCAACACCGCCGCGGGCGCCTCGACCGCTCCGACGACCGGGAGCTCCCACGGCCCACGAGTGGTCGTCTCGACCCGACGGACGCAGCGGGGGTCGACCGAGAGCGGGTCGACCGGGAGCGGGGCCGCATCCGGCTCGCCGAGGTGCACGAGCACGAACCGTCCGTCGTGGAGGAGATCGAACACGCGGGACGCATCGTCGACGTCATCGAGGTCGAGGTCGGGCATGCGGCGCCCGACCAGAGGGTGCGCGTCGCCGGATGGATCCAGGTCGTAACGGATGTCGAGCCCCGAGAGCATCGCGACGATCGACCGGCGCGCCTCGTCGGCGCTCAGCAGACCGGCCACGGTGTCACGGAGCGCCTGGTGGCGCGCTCCCCCACCCACGAGCGCGACCTGCGCCATCGTGTTGTGGAGCACTCGCGCCGCGACCGGATGTCGCTCGTCGGTGTACGAGTCGAGCAGCGTGTCGGGACAACGGCCCTGCACCACGCTGGCCAGCTTCCAGCCCAGGTTCACCGCGTCCTGCAGCCCGGTGTTGAGACCCTGGCCGCCGTGGGGAGGGTGGATGTGCGCGGCGTCGCCCGCCACCAGGACACGTCGCTCGCGGTACGTGGCCGCCTGGCGTGTCGCGTCGCTGAACCTGGACATCCAGTGCACGGTGTGCAGCGCGAAGTCGGTGCCGTACACGCACACGAGCGCCTCGCGGAGTTCGTCGAGCGTCGGCTCGCCGCGCCGCAACGACCGTTCGGAGAGCACCACACGGACCGGGCCGTCGTCAGCGATCCGACCGAGCCCATGGGCCCCCGCCTCGTCGTAGCGGAAGCCGGTCTCGGGCTCGTCACCGGTCTCGACCTCGGCCACGATCCAGCTCCGGGTCGCGTCCGAACCCTCGAACGCGATGCCCGCAGCGGTGCGGACCAGGCTGCGACCACCGTCGCAGCCGACGAGGTACTGCGCGCGCAGCGACCGACCGCCCGTGACGCCGATCTCGACGCCGTCGCGGTCCTGGACGACGCGCTCCACCTCGCAGCTCCGAACGATGGGGACCCCGAGCTCGCCCAGCACCCAGTCCGCGAGGATCGGTTCGAACTCGCTCTGGCGCAACGCCAAGACGTAGTTGTGGCGGGTGGGGAGATCGCTCACGTCCAGCGGGATCCCGCTGAACCCGTGCGTCGGGACGGTGGATCCGGCATCGAGGAACCGTTCGACGACGCCCCGCTGGTCCAGGACCTCCAACGAGCGCGACAGCAATCCACCGGCCCGCGACCCGTCGACGTGCTGATCCGCACGCCGCTCGACGATCACGGGCTCCACACCGGCCAGTGCCAGCTCCGCGGCCAACATCAGCCCTGTAGGACCGGCACCGGCGATCACCACGTCGTGGTCGTCGCGCCCAGTGGGTGTCGTCGTCCGTCCTCGTGCATCGGTGCTCACCGTGTCGCCTCCCCGAAGTTGCCCCGACAGTAAGCGGAGGATAATCCTCCGGTTTGATCGGTTGGCAAGCGAGGTCGCCGGCGTCGGTCAGTTGTGAGGACGGACGTCGACCCGGTAGGCCAGGCCACGACACGGGACAGGAGGACGACGAGCAGATGCGCGCCGACGCCAGACGGAACCGCGAGCGCCTGCTCGATGCCGCGGTCGAGTTGATCCTCGAACAGAGCGGCGAGCCCCCGCGCGACGCCATCGCCGCTCGTGCCCAGGTGGGCATCGGGACGCTCTACCGGCACTTCCCCGACCAGCAGACGCTGCTGCGCGCCGTCGCGCTGCACGTCCTCGATCGCAGCATCGCCGCCGGCGAGGAAGCCCTGGACGAGGCGACCGACGGCTCGGAGGCGTTGCGGAGGTACATGCACCTGGCGGTCGACCACGGGCTCGGGGCGCTGAACCTCATCTATCGCCACATCGAGGACCCGCAGTGGCCGGAGCAACGTGAGCGGGCCGAGTCGCTCCTGTCATCCATCGTCGACCGCGCCCGGAGCGACGGGCTGATGCGCCACGACGTCACCGCTCGTGACATCGGCTTCGCCATCGTGCGCGCGTGCCGGCCGCTCGGCGTCGGGCTCTCGCTCGCCGAGGAGCGGACGATCGCGCACCGCCACATCGACATCTACGTCGACGGCCTCGCGAGCGACACCGGTCGAGCGCCGGACTGAACCGGCGCGAGGCGCGGGTTCCGCGACGCGGCACGTACCGACGTCCGCAGGTTCAGGGCGTGACGAACTCGCCCAGGCCGACGGCGCCGGTGTCACCGAAGCCGGACCCCGACGTGCTCACGTGTGACCCGCTCACCGACAGGTAGAGCCGGGAGAGCACGGCGTCGAGCGACATGTCGGACCGGGCCGCGGCAGCCTGCGCACGCAGCAGGGCGGTCGAGAACTCATCGGCGAGCCAGACACCGGACGCGGCGTCGTAGTTCGCGCTGAGCGAGTTCTCGGTGACGCCCGCCCCCGACACGAGGAGCGCTCCCGGAGCATCGAGCGTCGACCCCATCGTCGCTCCCTCGCAGGCCTCGACCGCGACCAGCATGCGCCGGTAGCGGCCCTCGGCATGCATCGCCGAGATCGTGTCGGCCAGGTCCTTCCCGCGCAGCATCGTGTACTGGTCACCGGGCCGGACGACGGGCTGCTCCAACCCGACGGCGATGCCGTCGCTGTCGCCGTGGCCGGCGAGGTAGACGTAGACGTTGTCAGCCGCGGTGCTGTCGATCACCCTCGGCAACGATGCCGACGTGTGGCCGGCCAGGATCGCGAGGATGTCGTCCGCGTCGACCTGCCCGAGGCGGTAGTCGATCGGCACCCCGGCGCGGACGTCGGTGCCGCCGACCTCGTAGGGCATCGAGCCCGGTCGGGGGTTCCGCTCGTCCCGGGCCACGTCGTCCTCGGCGACGACGATGATGCGCTCGGCGGGCACACCCGCGGCACGGAGCATCTGGTACTGGGCGAACACGTCGGCCTGGTGGCGGTAGTTGTCCCATCCGCGCGACGTGGCCACGAGCAGCGCCCAGAGGCCCTCCTTGGCCGCTGGCGGCTCGTGGGCGGGACCCGACGCGGCGCGGAATTTCGCCTCGAGCGAGTCCAGCGCGGTGACCCGGGCGTCGGACGTCCCCGGCCGAGCGGGACCGGTCGGCAGCTGCTCGACGGCCCGGAACCGCCCGCCCTCCACCTGCCAGTGCACGTAGGTGCCCGACAACAGATCCGTGTGGGTGTCCTCGTCGAAGTGCAGTGGCCCGGCGGCGCCGTTGATGTCGGGACGGCCGCCCTCGTCGAGCGCCGCGAGCGCGGCGGCGATGCCAGCTGCGTCCCACCCGGTCGGCTCGCCGCGTCCGTCGACGACGTCCACCATCGCGTCGCTGAGCTCGGCGCCGCCCGCACCGCCCGACACCTGGAGCCCGTAGGCCAGCAGCGCGACGGCGTCGTAGGTGCCGGCCGCGGCCTCGTCCGGTGGGTGACCGACGCGCGCCTGGAACGCGCGGGTGAAGCCGGCGTCGGGATCCTCGCCGAGGCCCAGCCCTTCGAGTCCCTCGGCATCCGACCCGAGCTCGTCGAGCAGTCCCGGTGTGCGCGCGGCGTCGGTGAACAGCAGACGGCCGGGGGCTCCGCCGGCGCGCCAGGCACGGGCGATGCACGCGGCGTTGGCTTCGTCCTTGGCGGCCGCGAGCACGGCGTCGGGTTCCGCGGCGAGCGCCCGCTCGACGGCGGGTGTGCAGTCCTGTGACGGGTCGTACCGCTCGACCGCTGCGGGCTCGAGCCCGAGCTCGTTCGCGTGGAAGCCGAACCAGTCCGAGAACGTGGTGCCGTAGTGGTCGGTGCCGGCCACGAGCGCGGCGCGATGGGTGCCGTCGCGGGCGAGCAGGGCGAGCGCGGTGCGCACCTGCGCGATGTCGGACTGCACGGTGCGCCACACGTAGCCCGAGCTCGAGAACGCCCGGAACACGTCGCCGGATGTCGCCGTCGGCGAGACGACAGTGGTGCGGGCGGCGATGAGTGCCGGAGCCGCGGCGAAGAACCGGTCCGAGGTGTCGGGGCCGATCACCGCGACGATCGACCGGTCGGCGGCGAAGCGCCGCGTGGCCTCCGCGATCGAGGTCGTGCCCAGATCGGCGTAGACGAGCTCGAGGTCGCGTCCGGCGGGGCCGCCCGCCTCGTTGACGTTGTCGGCGGCCCACTCCAGCGGCTCCCGGTACCCGCGGGCGTCGGGCCCGGTGAGCGGGAGCATGACCCCGATCTTCAGCGAGGGCCGATCCGCGTGCTGGTCGGATCCTCCCCCGCTGCAGCCGGCACCGAGGAGCGCGATCGCCAGGACGGCGCTGACCGTCCTGGCGATCCGCCTCACATCCAGTACCGCTCCAGCGCAGAGACCTGGCGGATCGGGATCCAGGTGGCGCCGGCGTCGTACAACACCGTCACCTGCTTCCCGTTGGCCAGGTTGAGCACGAGGTAGTGGTCGAGGTCCGGCGTCGCCGCCCGGCTCGTCGACCAGATAGTGGTGATCGCCGGGTTCGGCGCCGTCCGCTTGAGCGCGTTCGGGCCCCAGTTCTCGGGCCTCGCCAGCCATGCGCTCGGCTGGGCCTGACCCGCGACCATGGCGCTGACCGTCGCGATGTCCGGCGCCGTCCAGTTGTCGAACCCGAGCAACGGCTTCCCGATCGGGTTGTTGGCGCCGCAGATGTCCAGGGGATAGCCGTTGACCACGACACAGCCGTTGAGGAGCGACACCCCGTGCTGCTGGTACCAGGAATAGCCGGTGTCCGGGACGTCACGGGGCACGGCCCACATCAGGTTCGTCCGCATGTCGATGGGCGCGGGCGCCGCAGCGGACGGGGTCACGGCGGCCTGGGCCGCCATCTGGTCCATGTACTGGGCGAGGTCGTTGCCGGGCAGCTCGAAGTTCGCCTCGGTGCCATCGGCGTAGGCCTTCTCGGCGAGCAGCATGATCAGCTGCGCCTGGACGGCGTTGAAGTAGTCGACGAGGGCGATCAGCTGCTGGCTGTCCGCCGGGTTCCAGAACGGACCTTTCGCCTTCAGGCTGTCGCTCAGTGCCCGGTACGCGCCGGTCCGTCCGAGCTCGCCCATGAGGATGCCGTTGAGGCGGGTCAGCGCCGCGTCTTCGGCGAGCGAGTCGATCTGCTGCATCGCCAGCTTGTGCTTGCTCGCGTCGTCGTGGTCCGCGGCGAACCGCAGGTTCCCGTAGGCGTTGATGACCTTGTTCTGGATCGCCAGAGCCGGGGTGATGGCGTTGTTGTAGATGTCCTGGGACACGAGCTGCTTGACCTCGTTGACCGACGCCTGCAGCGCGGTGACCTGAGCGGCGATCTGGTTGAGGCTGTCGGTGATGGCGTGGTCGGGTGTCTCGAGGCCCATCTGCTCCAACGCCTTCTGCATGCCGAGCTTGGCGAGCGCCATCGCGGCCTTCTTCATCTGGTCGGTGAAGAACCCGTTCTCCGAGGGAGCGACGAACGGGTGCGGTGTCATGGGGCTCGCCGCCATCTCCTCGATGAGCTGGTCGACGAACGGTTGCATGCCGCCGGCAGCCTGGGCCTGCGTCGCGAACTCGGCGGGGCTGAACATCTGGTCGAGGCCGCGGAGGTCGGCGGACACGTCGATCCCGGTCGGCAGCTGGAGGAACGCCGCGACCGCGGCCTGGGCCTGGTCGCGTGTGGCCTTCGGGTTCGCGTCGCGGTAGGCGGCCAGCAGCGTGGTGACGGGGTTCACCTGGATCGGGCCGGCGTGCGCGCCGAGATCGCTGACATCGGCGACGAGTGCGCCGGTGAACACCGCGTCGCCGACGGTGCCGCCGTCGACGGTGACCCGGTAGGCCTCGGGCACGTCGGCCGTCTCGCTGAAGGTGCCGTTCTCCGTCGTGGTCTGCTGGCCGGACTCGAGGATCGGCTCGCCGTCCATGGTGCTGATCGAGACCGTGGCGTCCTCCAACGGCGCGCCGGCGTAGGCCCAGCCGTGCACGTCGGCGGCGATCGTCGCCTCGCCGTCAGGGCCTTCGGAGTCGCCGTCCGACGACGAGCACCCGGCGAGCGAGCCGGCTGCCAGGAGTGCGACGGCGAGCCCGGCCACCGTCCACGTGCGTGTGTGTCGTCTCACTGTTCCGTCTCCATCGCTGCTCGTTCCATCGCTGCTCGTTCCATCGCTGCGCTCTCCATTGCTTCCGTCTCCATTGCTTCGGTCTCCATTGCTCCCGTCTCCATCGCTCGTTCGAAGTAGGGCGCGAGGCGCAGGACGAGCGCGACGCGTTCGGCTCGCTCCTCCTCGGTCGCGAGGTGGGTGTCGATCGCCATGCCGCGCACCGCGAACATCGTCAGGTCGATCAGCGCGTCGACCTCGGAACCGGTGGGCCGGCGGTACTCCTGGCCGAAGAACGAACGAGTCACGTCGCGGGCGCGCTCGTCGGTGCGCTGCAGCGCCGCGGTCAGCTCGGGGTTCGTGCGCGACGCGACCCAGAGCTCCACGTACGCATGCCCCAGCGGGCTGTCGAGGAGCTGCGAGACGACGGGGAGTGCGGCGAGCACTCGCTCGCGACCCGGTTCCACCCGACCGAGGTCCGCCTCGGCGTCGATCGTGCGGATCATCGCCTCGAGGTGCTCCACCGCGGCGACCATCATCTGCTCCTTGGTCCCGAAGTGGTGCAGCTGCGCTCCGCGGGTCGATCCCGCCCGGCGTGCGACCTCGGTGGTCGACGTCGCGGCGTAGCCGACCTCGACCAGCGACTCGATGACGGCATCGAGGATCGCGGACCGGGTGTCCGGCATCCGCTCCGCGGGCGTCCGACGCTCCGTCGACTCTTCCATCAGACCCGCTCTCCCTCACTCTCAGTGGGCGCTGTCGGATCAGTCACCCATGCAGGTCTGCATGTGCAGACTTGCATGTCGGGATGTGCGAACGCAAGGGTCGTGTCGTCGTCGCCTGGATCGTGGTGTCACGGAGGCAGCCACGACGTCCTCGAGCCGGCGAGCTGGCAAGCTCGTCCGCGCAGGCGTCGCACGCAGGAGGACAGCCCGACCATGAACGAGACGGCACGCCGGATGTTCGAACTGGTCGAGCCGATCGGCGCCATCCCCTATTCGGCCGACGAGCCGAACGAGGCGATGTTCGCCCTGGGGTTCACCGACTTCTGGGACACCTACTTCGCCGGCAGGGCTGCCCCGCTGGGTGCGGTCCCGGCAGCGGTGGTCGACGCGCTCTTCTACAACTTTGCTCCCGGCGAGGTCGCTCGCCACATCCCGAAGGTGTGGCGCACCACGACACCCGAACAGGCGATCGCTGCTCGGCAGCGAGGTTGCGTGACGGCGTTGCGGCGGATCCTGGGGGCCGACCTCGACGCACCCGAGGTCGCCCGCGCCGCGGACCTGCTGCTCACGGCGGCGACCAGCGCGCCGATCGATGGCCGCCCGATGTACGCCGCGCTCCGCACGCTCCCGGTGCCCGACGAGGTGGTCGCCCGCCTCTTCCACGCCGCGTCGCTCCTGCGCGAGCACCGCGGCGACGGGCACATCGCAGCGCTCATGGTCGACGGCATCGGCGGCCTCGAATCCCACGTGCTGGCCTCGCTCGACATGGGCCTGCCGGCAGCGTCGTTCGGACGCATCCACCACCTGCCCGCCGCGCAGCTCGACATTGTCATCGGTGGGCTGCGCGACCGGGGGCTGGTCGGCGACGACGGTTGGCTGAGTGCCACGGGCCAGGCGGTCAAGCGGCGCGTCGAATCGCTCACCGACGATCTCGCCGCGCCGCCCTACGAGTGTCTCGCCGCCGACGAGCTCGAGGCGCTCGAGGCGACACTCGAACCGCTCGCCACGCGGTTGGTCGCGGCCCAGGACTGGTGAGCGCGGTTCCGCGCTCGTCTCGACACCGGCTGGCAGCGTGTGTCGTCAGTCGTCCTCGTCGACCGTGCCGCGCGCCCGCCGACGCTCCACGACGACGTCGGTGAGCCGGCTCAGCAGGACCCCACCGCGCACGATCAACAGCACCAAGAGGGTGACGAGCGCCGCCGCGACCGGCGCCCCGAGCGTGCACGCCGCGCCGATGACCGCTGCGCACAGCACCGTCGCGGCGGTGGTGAGCCCCGTGATCCGATCGCCGTGGGACCGCAGGATGGTCCCGGCCCCGATGAAGCCGACCCCGGTCAGCACGCCGTGGAGCACGCGAGTTTCGTCGCCCCCGATGTCGTTGCCGAGCACCAACCGACCGAGACCCACCGCGAGCGCGCTCCCGACCGCCACCAGCGCGTGGGTGCGGGTTCCCGCCCGCTTGCCGAGCAGCTCCCGCTCCAGACCGATCATCGCTCCGAGCAGCGCCGCCAGTGCGACCTGCGCGGCGAGGACGAGCTGGTCTCCGGTGTCCAGCCAGGTCTGAGCGAGAAGTGGCGACATGTCCATGACTCTTGTCGAGATCCGAACAGCCGTCCGCCGTACGTCAGGGGTCGACGATGTCGAACGCTGCCGTGTGCGACCCCGAGTTGCCGTTCACGTCGCTCAGAGCGAACCTCACGTTGTAGGGCCCGGCGGCCAGTTCGGGCACTCCGGGGCAGGTGAACACGAACTCCTGTCGGGTCGGGGACAACTGCTCCGCAGGGCCTGAGTCGCAGTCCCATCGACGGAGGTGCGTGTTCGAGTAGTTCATCACGACGTAGCCCGACGGTGTGACGAGATGGTCGTCGGAGACTCGCACGGTGACCGTGAAGGGCTGGCCCTGGATCGGTGACGCGGGATCGATCGTGAAGGCCTCGATGACCGGCGGCTCGTCGTCGTTGCTGCCTCCGAGTACCTCGAAGGTCGTGACGGCCTGACCGGCGCCAGCGCCGTGCCCGGTGAAGGTCTCGCCGTCGTAGACGTTCATCACGACGGTCCACGTGCCGTTCAGTGCGAACTCGGGCAGCTGGCACGGAACGACCACGTCGGCCCGGGTCTGCGGGTCGCCGTGCGGATCGAATGACGGCAGCTCGCAGGGGCGGCTCTCGCGTCCGGTCGGAGAGCGGAACCACACGTCGATCCAGGCGATCTGGTGGTCGTCGACGAGCGTCGCCGAGAGCGTGAACGGTTCGCCGGGCACCACGGGCGTCGGCGAGACGGTCAGGTCCTGCACCTCGGGCCGGACCCATCCGGCCGGGGGCGGCGGGTCGCACGCTCCCGCCGTTCCGAGCAGCATCACCACACCGGCCATGGCCGGCAGCATCCATCGCTTCATCAGGACCCCCTCCTGCATCCGGACCAGAACGTACTCGTTGCGCGCACCGGGCGCTCTGCGTCGTGCGCGTCCCTCGCCGACGAGGCGTCGTGATCGACCGGGCTTCGACCGGGCTTCGGCCGAGCCCGACTACCCGACGTCGCGACGTGTCGTCCGGAGGAGACCGGCGGCGAGCGGGACCGCCACCCAGAACACGATCGAGAACACGATCTGCGGCACGAGACCGCCCCAGTCGTTCTCGAGCACCGCGTTCCAGGTCGTGGACATGTCGATCCAGTCCGACACCAGCGGCGAGGCAGTGCCGAGTACCGCGACGGTCGCAGGAAGCGCGAACGAGGCGGCGATGGCAGCCGCCGAGCTCTGCAGCAGCGCCCCGAGCGCGACGCCGGCGAGGACGTTGAGGAGCACGAAGAGCACGTAGCCGGCGACGGCGCCGACGGTCAGGTCCGCCGCCACGTCACGGCCCGAGGCGGCCGCCAGCCCGAGGCTGGTGGCGGTGATCACTCCGCCGACGACCGCACCGCCGCCAGCGAGCATCGTCGCCACCGCGAGCTTGGCGCTCATGACGCGGAGACGCCGCGGTTCCTGGGTGAACGTGGTCATGACGCTGCGGTGGCTCCACTCGCCGGTGAACAGCAGGATCGCCACCACGGGCAGGGGGATCGTCAGCGCGATCGCGGCGACTCGGAGGTAGCTCGAGAAGGTCTGATCGACCGCCGTCGGGGCGACGACCGGAACCAGCATCACCACCGCGGTCGCCACGGCGACGAGCGCGAGGAGCCAGCGGGCAGCGCGGGTGTCGGTCGCCTTGGCCCACTCGGCACGGACGAGCCGTGAGAACGGGATCGGTCCGGGAGCCGAGCGTGCCGCGTCGATCCCGAGGGTCGCGGACGACAGTGATGTGGTCACGCTGCCTCCTGGGGCGAAGCCGCCGCGACGGTGAGCGAGAAGAACAGCTGTTCCAGCTCGTTCGTCTCGGACGGACGCAACTCGGTGACCAGCACCCGGTGGTCGCGGGCGACACCCGCCAGCACCTCGGTCGTGACCCGACCCCCGGCGACGTCCACGGTGAGCGCGTCCCCGGGCCCGACGATGAAGTCGATCCGCGCTGCGTGGAGCGCGACGGCCAGCGCACCGGGGTCGGGGCTGCGCACCAGGATCGTGGAGCTCGCGAGCAGGTCGTCCAGCCGACCGGCGGCGACCACGGCGCCGCCCGAGATGACGACCAGGTGATCGGCGGTGGCCTGGATCTCATGGAGCAGGTGGCTCGACAACAGCACCGTGCCACCACGGTCGGCGAAGTCGCGCAGCAGCGTGCGCATCCAGGCGATGCCCTCGGGATCGAGCCCGTTCGCCGGTTCATCGAGGATCAGCACCCGCGGTTCACCGACGAGGGCCTGGGCGACGCCGAGGCGTTGGCGCATGCCCAGGGAGTACGTGCCCACCCGCTTGTCCGCCGCATCGGCGAGGCCGACCAGGTCCAACAGCTGCTCGACCCGGCTCCTCGGCACGCCTGCCAGCCGCGCGCCGATCGCGAGCGTCGCCCGGCCGCTGCGCCCCGGATGCATCGCGGAGGCGTCGAGCAGCATCCCGACCACTCGGGTCGGGTTGGGCAGCTCGACGTACGGTCGCCCCTCGACGGTCGCCGTGCCGCGATCGGGTCGCACCAGCCCGGCGATCATCTGGAGCGTCGTGGACTTGCCGGCACCGTTGGCCCCGAGGAAACCGGTGATGGTGCCGGGCTCGCAGCGCAACGAGACGTCGCGCACGACCGGCGTGTGTCGGTAGCTCTTGGTGAGAGCGGTGGTCGTGATCATGTGACCAGCCTGAACCGGGCGGCTCGCCGCCGCATCGGGCGGACGGTCACGGTCCGACGTCCGAAAGGGGATGCCGCGCCGCTCGACGTGCCGACGTTCGTCGGTGGCAGTGTCGACCTTCGTCGATGTTGCACGGGACGCCATGACCGTAGGCTCGGAACATGTCCTGGCTGCGCAGATGGTGGGCCCAGACCGCCCCCACGGCGATGCTGGCAGCGAGCGACTCGACGCATCGCGACAACGAGGGGTCCGACACCGAGGGGCCACGGACCACGCGTGACTGGCTCGTCGACACCGGCTCGTTCGTCGTCGCCGTCGTGTTCGGCGCGCTCATCCTGAGCATCACCGTGGACGACGCCGCCAATCGGATGACCTCGGGCCAGGTGGTCACCGACGCCACCCTCGGAGCGCTGTGCTGCGTCGCGTTGTGGTGGCGGCGGCGATGGCCGTTCGGCGTGGCGCTGGTGTGCGTCGTGTTGGGTGCGTTCTCGACGTTCGGCACGGTGGCCGGCCTGTTCGCGCTGTTCTCGCTGGCCGTGCGCCGCCCGATCCGGCCCGCGCTGCTCGTCGCCGCACTGTTCGTCCCGTCCGCGGTGGTCTGCTCCATCTGGCTCGGGCGGACCGACAACTGGTCGGTGATGCTGCCGACCCTGGCGCTCGCCGCCGCCGCCGTCGCCTGGGGCATGTTCGTCCGAGCGAGACGTCAGCTGCTCGCCACCCTGCGCGACCGCGCCCGACGGGCCGAGGCCGATCAGCTCGTCCGCGCCGAAGCTGCGCGCCTTGCCGAACGAACCCGCATCGCCCGGGAGATGCACGACGTGCTCGCCCACCGCATCTCGCTGGTGGCGCTGCACGCCGGCGCGCTCGAGGTCGCACCCGATCTGTCGCCCGCTCAGGTGCGCGAGAGCGCTGCACTGTTGCGCTCGACGGCCCACCAAGCACTCGAAGAGCTGCGCGACGTGATCGGCGTGCTGCGCGAGGAGCCCGGGCACGGGCGGCCGTCGACGGTGCCACAACCGACGCTGGCCGACATCCCACGATTGGTCGAGGAGGCCCGCCGCTCCGGAGCGAAGGTCGAACTCGACATGCAGGTGGACGGCGCCGCTGCCGCACCCGGCGCCTTGGGTCGCGACGCCTATCGCATCGTGCAGGAGGCGCTGACCAACATCAGCAAGCACGCCCGCGGCACCCTCGCCCAGGTTCGGGTGACGGGGGCGCCGGACCGCGGCCTGCACGTCTGCGTTCGGAACCCGCCCGCGGTCGGCGCCAACGACCGTCCGGCTCCGCCGGGGTCCGGCACGGGTCTGCTCGGTCTGCAGGAGCGAGTGACCCTGGCCGACGGCGTCCTGGTGCACGGACCGGACGCGTCGGGTGGCTTCGTCGTCGAGGCCGACCTGCCGTGGTGACGATCCGGGTGCTGTTGGTCGACGACGACGCGTTGGTGCGCGCGGGGCTCACGATGATCCTGTCGTCGTCGGACGAGATCGACGTGGTGGGCGAGGCTGCCGACGGGGCCGACGCCGTCGCGGCCGTGCAGGCGCATCGACCCGATGTCGTCCTGATGGACATCCGGATGCCCGGGATGGACGGCATCGCCGCCACCTCGGCGCTCCGCCATCTGCCCGCGCCCCCGCACGTGATCGTGCTCACCACGTTCCAGGCCGACGAGCACGTGTTGAGCGCGCTCCGGGCCGGCGCCGACGGGTTCCTGTTGAAGGACACGCCACCCGCCGAGATCATCCAGGCAGTGCGGCTCGTGGCTGCGGGCGACGCGATGCTGTCACCGTCGGTCACCCGCACGCTGCTCTCCCACCTCGGCAACGACGAGACCGCAGATCGTCGTCGCGCCGCGACCGAGCGGCTGACGGCGCTGACCGACCGGGAGCGAGAGGTCGCGACCGCTGTCGGGGCCGGCGCGTCCAACGCCGAGGTGGCGGCGTCGCTGTTCATGAGCGAGGCCACCGTCAAGGCGCACGTCTCGCGCCTGCTCACCAAACTCGGACTCACCAATCGGGTACAGATCGCGATCCTCGTGCACGACGCGCAGTCGTGACGCGAGCTCCATGGACGAGTTCGTCCCGGACGGCCGACGGATGAAGAACGAGCACCTCGTCGAGGAGCCCGTGTGGTTCAGTGTCCATGAGATCGGGTCAACTCCGGGCGGGCGTCACCAACCGACCGCGGCGCCACATCGTCAGCGCCGTCCCCACGATCCAGGCATCGGTGACCAGGAGCCCGGCCCGCTGGGCCGCGCCGTGCCACGGGCCGAGCGTCGAGACCGCCAAGAGACACGAGGTGACGACGCCGCACACGATCGAGGCACGGGCCCAGCGCCGTCGTCCCCCAGCCCTCAGCGCCGGAGCCGCCAACAGCGGTGTAGCGGCGAGCGCGGCGTACCCCGTCAGCGCGGCGATGTTGTGCGCCGTGTCGTGATCGCCGAGTGGAGCAGCCGCCACGCCGAGCGTCGCCAGTGCGGAGGCCAGGGCCGCCGCCCATGCCGCTCCATCGAGCGCCCGGCGCAGCGCCCACGAGTAGGCGGCAACCCCGACCCCGAAGGCCACCAATCCCGTCGTCATCCACAGGCGATGCTCAGTGCCGGCTGCGGCCAGTCGACTGATCGCTTCGTCCACCGGGTCATAGCCGTCACGGATCGCTCCGCCCGTCACCCATGCGGCGACGAAGCCCGTCACGCCGACGATCCCTCCCAGCGCGGCGAGCCGATGGGCGGCTCCGAGCGGTGGGGGTTCGCCGACATGTCGGGGCGTTCTCCGTGGCGTGTCGGTCATCCCGCAGTCTGCCTCACCGTGGCGCAACCGCCCGAGTGGCGAGGGTGCTCGGACTGGCCGTGCTCGCGCTGCGGCCGGAGCGGATCGACGGTCCGGACCCGGGACCTCGATCAGCGCGGGCGGTGATCGCCCGAGACCGCGCCGCGCACGCTCGGGGCGTCCCCCTCGACGCGATTCCTGCCGAGCTCCTTGGCGCGGTACAGCGCTGCGTCGGCCGCTCCGACCAAGTCGTCACCGGCCCCGACCTCGCCGACACGCAGGGTCGCGACGCCCATCGACACGGTCACCGCTCGCTGCTCGCCGCCGCCGGGGAAACGCTGCTGCACCGCATGGCGCAGGCGCTCGGCGAGCACGACGGCCTCGGAGGCCTCGGTGTCGCGCAGCAGCACCGCGAGCTCCTCGCCGCCGTAGCGGTACACGGAGTCCGTCTCGCGCACCGAGCTCGCCAGCAGGCGGGAGACCTCTTGGAGCACGGCGTCGCCGCGCTGGTGACCGTAGGTGTCGTTGAAGGACTTGAAGTGGTCGAGGTCGGCCATCACGAACGACAGCGGACGTCCGTACCGCTGGGCACGGGAGACCTCGGCAGCAAGGTCGGCGTCGAGGCGACGGCGGTTGTACAGCCGGGTGAGCGCGTCGAGCTGGCTCAGCTTCTTGGTGGTCTCGTGGAGTCGGGCCGCCTCGATCGCGGTTCCTGCGTGCGCGGCGAGCGTCTCGAGGATGGAGAGCTCCTCGGGTTCGAGCACGTGCGACGGGGTGAAGCGCACCTCGACGATCCCCACCACACGCGCGCCGACGATCATGGGGATCGCGACTGCGGCGCAGGGAACGCCCAGCTCGACACTGAGGTGCGGGGTGCCGTGCTCATCGGCGCTCTTGGAGCGGCCGTCGCGCGCTGCCTCGCCGGGCAACCCCTGGCCGAGCTGGATCACCTCGCGCGACGACCCGTCGCCGGCCACCCGATAGGTGTCGTGCGACCAGGCCTCGACCAGCTGGTGTGGGTCGCCGTCGCCGTCGCCGTCGGCATCTGCAACCAGCCACAGGACGATCGAGTCGGCGCCAGCCAGGTGGCAGGCGTGCTCGGCGACGGCGCCCAGCACGTAGCGAGGGCTCAGGCTGCCTGCGATGTCACGGGCCATCGACAAGACGCTGGCCTGGCGATCGCTGCGCTCCGCGAGCTTCGTCGCCTGCTCCGACGCTTGACGTCGTGCCGCGTCGAGCTGCTCCGCCATGCCGGCGAGGGCGTCGCCGAGCTCGTTGAACTCGACGGTGTTGCTGCGTTCGGCCCGTGCGGTCAGGTCGCCGTGGCGGATCCGCTCCATCGCATCGACGAGCGACTGCACCGGCGTGACGACCGCGCCGCGAAGGCGTCGGCGCTCCCGCGCTGCGACGGCCAGCAGCAGCATCCCGATGTTGAACGCGACGGCCGCCGTGACGATCAGCACCCTCCTCTGCTGGACCAGGAGCTCCTCCCGCTTGCCGGTGAGTCGATCGATCAGGCGCTCCTGGGCAACGCGGTACTCGTCGAAGAGGACCTTGCCCTCGGCGAAGAAGGTGTCGCGCTCGGCCTCGGTGGCGAACTCGGGGCCCGTCGCTGCCCGCTCGGCCCACCCCTCGACCCAACGCTGCTCTGCCAGGCGGAGCGCGAGGTAGTCACGCGTGAACTCGGGTTCGGTGGCCAGCTCGTCCTCGGCCTCCTGGGTGGCGTCCAGCATCGCCTCGCGCCCTCTCACGTACGGTTCCTTGGCGTCCGGCTCGCCGGTGAGCAGGAACCCGCGCAGACCGGTCTCCTGGTCGAGCATCGACTCGTGCAGGATCCGGACCATGCGCGCGTGCTCGATGACCTCCCGGAGCTGCGGAGTGAGATCCCAGAGGAGGTAGGCGAACACTGCCGCCGTGGTGACCACGACGGTCGCCATCATGATCCCGGTGGCGCGCATGATCCGGCGCAGGTACGTCTCGAGGCTGCGTGGAGGAGTCGGACGAGCAGGCATGGGGTGGGCAACCTTCGGTGACCGGATGGAGTTCCTCCCTTCTCATCGGCACCTGACGCGAAAGATGGAGCGGTGGTCGCGCCAGCGTGATGCCGGCCGTCCGCTTCCTCGGGTCGACGTGTCCATCGGCACACCCGGGGCCGCGTCGTCTCTGTGCTCAACCTGCGATGACCTCAACGGAATAGATGATGTGTCAACCACGTTGGAGGGTGTGTCGCCGGCCGACCGCAGCCAGCCTCTCTGCCCACCCTCGCTCGCCCGTGCGGGCCGCAGCCGGCCCCGGCGGGCACCAATCGATGCGCGTAAGGATCCACCATGACCATCTCGCCAATCGCTCCCGTCGACCACCTCGACCTCGCCGGCGAGCTCGCCCGCTGGTCCGGCGTACCCACCGCCGGCGAGCTCGCCGCGAACTGGGAAGGGATCGGATCGTGAGCACCTTCGCCGACCACACGGTCGCCTGGCACGGCTCCACCGACGCAGCCGCCCCGCTCGTCGTGCTGCTCCACGGCCGCGGCTCGAACGAGGCCGACATCATCGGCGTCGCCGATCACCTTCCCGTCGGCCCCGCCTACGCCGCAGTCCGGGCACCGATCGCCGAAGGCGGCGGCTACGCGTGGTTCGCCAACCGCGGCATCGGCCGACCCGTCGCCGAGTCGCTGCGCTCGACGATGGACTGGTTCCGGACCTGGCTCGACGAGGTCGCCTCCGGCGGGCGAACGGTGGTGCTCGTCGGCTTCAGCGGCGGCGCCGCCTTCGCCGGCGGTCTGGTCCTCGACGACCCCGGCCGCTACGCCGGCGCCGCCGTCCTCTACGGCACCCTCCCCTTCGACGCCGGCGTCCCCACCACACCCGGTCGCCTCGTCCAGATACCGGTCCTCGTCGTGCACGGAGACCAGGACCACGTCATCCCCCGCGAGCTGCTCGACCGGACCTGGACCTACCTCACCGCCGACGCCGACGCCGCCACCACCGCCGTTCGCGATCCGGGCGGGCACGGCCTCAGCCCCGACGCGCTGGCCGAGGTGAACCGGTGGCTCCAGGCGACCCTGGCCACGCTCGGAGACACGGCATGACCACCCACCGCCCGTTCGAGATCGGCCTGTTCACCTTCGGCGAGATCACTGCCGACCCCGCCACCGGTCGACCGCTCGACCCGGCGACACGGCTGCGCGAGTTCATCGACCTCGCCAAGCTCGCCGACCAGGCCGGCCTCGACGTGTTCGGCGTCGGCGAGCACCACCGACCTGACTTCGCCATCGCCTCGCCGCCCGTCGTGCTCGCCGCCGTCGCCCAGGCCACCGAGCAGATCCGACTCACCAGCACCGTCACCGTCCTGTCGACCGCCGACCCCGTCAAGGTGTTCGAGGACTTCACCGCCGTCGACCTCATCTCCGGCGGTCGAGCCGAGATCACCGCCGGGCGCGGCGCCTACACCGAGTCGTTCCCCCTGTTCGGCCACGACGTCGCCGACTACGACGAGCTCTTCGAGGAGAAGCTCGACCTGCTGCTCCGCCTCGACCGACAGGAGCGCGTGACCTGGCAGGGCCGGCACCGCCCAGCCCTGCACGATGCCGGCGTGTACCCCCGACCGGTCCAGTCCGCGCTGCCGGTGTGGATCGCCGTCGGCGGGACCCCGACCAGCGTGGAGCGCGCCGGACGCAACGGTCTGCCGCTCTACCTGGCGATCCTCGGCCAGCCTGAGCGGTTCGCGCCTCTGGCCGACCTCTACCGACACACGGGCGCCGACGCCGGACACGACCCGGCCGACCTGCGGATCGGGGTGACCAGCCACTTCTACCTGGAGCCCACCTCGCAGGGCGCTCGCGACACGTTCTTCCCGTACTACTCCCGCTACATCGGCGACAACATGCCCTCGGCCCGGGGCCAGCGCCTGCCCCGCAGCGCCTTCGACGACTGGGCCGGCCCCCGAGGCGCCCTGTTCGCCGGCAGCCCCCAGGAAGTCATCGACAAGATCCTGTGGGAGCACGAGGCCCTCGGCCACGACCGCTTCCTCGCCCAGATCGGCCTCGGCGGCCTGCCCTACGCCGACACCGCCCGCTCCATCGAGCTCCTCGCCACCGAGGTGCTCCCCGTCATCCGTCGCGAGACGGGCCGCGTCGAACCATCGACCGCACCGGCCCGAGCGACGCCACCTAACAACGAAGGACACGCAACATGAACATCACACGTGGGACCGCCTGGGGACATCGTGCCGGTCGCCTGCTGCTCGCCGGACAGTTCGTCTACGGCGGCTACCTGGCCGCACGCGACCCCGGAGCACGCCCGGCCGCACTCGAGCGGGCGGGAATGCCCGGTGGCGCCGACCTGGTCCGCCTCAACGGCGGGGCCATGGTCGTGGGCGGGCTGGCGCTCGGCGCCGGCGTCCTCCCGCGGGCCGCATCGATCGGCCTGATCGCGAGCCTGCTCCCCACCACCGTGATCGGTCACCCCTTCTGGCGGGAGCAGGACCCAGCGGCGCGCAGCGCACACACCCTGCAGTTCGTGAAGAACCTTTCGATGCTCGGCGGGCTCCTCATCGCAGCGACCTCGCCCCAGCCCGATCACCGTTGAGTGCTCGGAGCCTGCTCCCAGATGAACCAGCGCGCTCGCATCGGCGTCATCCGCGTTCATGCGCCGGCCGTCGGTCGGCTGTTTCAGCGGAGCGGTCGAGTCCCGCAGCGCCGCGACCGCACCCAGCCCGAGCCGGGCAACGAACAAGCCCCCACAGCGAACTGCGGGGGCTTTCGTTTCGATTCGGGACCACTTTCGTGTTCCTCTTGGTGGCGGGGGCAGGATTTGAACCTGCGACCTTCGGGTTATGAGCCCGACGAGCTACCGAACTGCTCCACCCCGCGGCGTGCCCACCACCGTAGCTGCAGGCCACTCCCGGTTCAATTCAGCACCCGTGCGGCAACCGTCACCTTCGACGCCGTCAACGGCCGATCGACACCTCGATCGGCACCGGTGCGGTGCCGAGCATGCGGCCCAGCAGCCGGCCTTCGCGGATGCCGTGCAGCATCGTCCGAGGCGCCAGCGCGTCGCCGATCACGTGCACGGTCCAGCCGTCCGAGCGCAGCCTCGCGCCCAGGTCGTCGACCGCCACGCCTGCAACCGCAGCGACCACGGCGTCGGCCTCGATCTCGATGTCCTCACCGCTGAAGGTGTCGACCGCTCGCACCGATCCACCCGCGAGGCGCACCACCTTGGTCGAGGGACGGAACCGCACACCCTTCGTCGCGAGTCGACGCAGCGTGGACAGCTGCGAGGACTGGTCCAGGTTCGCGGCGGGGGTCATCGACGCACTCACCACGCTGACCTGGCACCCGGCGTCGATCAGCCGCTCCGCGGGCGCGTACGCCGGGAAGTGGCCGACGCCGTCGACCACGACGACATGTCCCTCGGGCAACCGGTCGGTCGCCAGGTCCATCACCTCGACCGGGGCGAGCATGCGCAGCGATCCGTCGCTCTCGATCGGCGCGGCGGGCGGTCGCGAACCGGTGGCGATCACGATGTCGTCCGGGGCGAGCTCGTCGATCGACGCCGATGTACCGAGCACGCCGGTGCGGACGTCCACGCCCAGCCGGGTCAGCTCCCGGATCTGGAACTCGACGATCTCGGCGAGCTCTCGCCGCGTCGGGATCGACGCGGCCGACGGGATCTGCCCGCCGAGTCGATCGCCGCGTTCCAACAGCACCACGTCGTGGCCGAACTCCGCCGCGGCGACCGCAGCCTCGAGCCCGGCCGGTCCGCCGCCGACGACGACCACACGTCGACGCGCCCGACGCGACGCGGTGCCGATCCCGAGTGTCCGTTCGAGTCCCACCGCCGGGTTCACGGTGCACGAGATCGGGTGGTTGCCGTAGAGGAACCCGAAGCAGCCCTGGTTGCAGCCGATGCACGGACGGATCGACTCCGGCGCGACGGCCGCCTTGTTCACCCATTCGGGATCGGCGATGAGCGCACGGGCCTCGGCGATCACATCCGCGCGACCCTCGGCGAGCAGCCGCTCGGCGTGCTCGGGATGCTTGATGCGCCCGACCGCGATCACGGGGATGTCGACACGCGCCTTGATGCGTTCGGCGAAGCCGACGTTGAGCCCCTGCTCCCACTCCATCGTCGGCACGATCCGGTTGTTGTCGGCCGAGGTCCCGACCGAGACGTTGATGAAGTCGATCGCGCCCGTCGCGGCGAGCACCTCGGCGATGCGCACGTACTCGTCGTTGTCGACACCCTCGGGGATCAGGTCGGACCCGTTGATGCGCACCCCGACGACGAACTGCTCGCCGACGGTGTCGCGCACCACCTCGATCACCTCGAGCAGCAGACGCATCCGGTTCTCGAACGAGCCGCCGTAGCGGTCGGTGCGACGGTTGTTGTGGGGCGAGAGGAACTCGCCGAGCAGGTACTCGTGCGCTGCGTGGATCTCGATGCCGTCGACGCGTGAGCGAGCCGTGTTGGCCGCCGAGATCCGGTAGCCCTCGAGCAGCTCGGCGATGTCGTCGAGGGTCATCTCGTGGGGCACCTCGGGCGAGATCGCGGACTGCACCGACGACGGCGCCCAGAGCTCGCGGCGCGAGTCGAAGGTCGACATGCGCGACCCGCTGTGGGCGAGCTGCAGGATCGCGGCGCAGTCGTACTCGTGCAGCCGATCGGCCAGACGGTCGAGCGTGGGGATGATCCGTTCGTCGTAGGCGAGCAGGTAGTCGGTGAACTTCACCGTGGTGCGATGCACGGCGGCACCCTCGACGATGACCGCGCCCACTCCCCCCTTCGCCCGCTCGACGTAGTAGCCGAGCATGCGTTCACCGATGACGCCCCCCTCGGAGAGCAGCGTCTGGTGGCCGGGGAACACGACCCGGTTCTTCAGGCGCAGCCTCCCGTGCTGCAACGGTGCGTGCAGGTGTGGAAAGGCTGACTCGGTCGGAGCTGTGGGCATCGTCCCCCCGGACTGCAGGACGGGTCGGAACCGTCTCGATGAGGGATTCAGTATAACGATGCGCAGCGTTAGCCCTTGGCCGATGAAAATATTTCGGCCGGACCTGAGATGTCAGACCTGGAGCTCGAACTCGCCGGTTGCCACGACGGCGCCGTTGAGCTGGACCTCGACCACGTGCACCCCCGAGTAGTAGGTGCGAGTCGTGATCGGCACGATGCGGTGGCGACGCTCGAGGACCAACGGCACCCCGGGCACCAGTTCGACCGTCGTCCACTTGAAGACCTTGCGGCCGGTCGTGCCGTTCGCGCGCACCCAGTGGATCGCGTAGTCGAGCACGACCCGGTGGGTCGCCGTCTCGTGCGACTCGATCGTGCAGCGCCACTCGACCTGTCCGCCGAAGACGACCTGTGGGGTGAGCACCTGCAGCTCGGCGACGACGTCGAGGTCGGGCTCGTGACCCAGCAGGCGCATCGCGGCCGGGTTGCCGGCCTTGACCAGCGTGCGGATGCCCCGACGCACGACCCAGTCGATCCGCCGCTCGGTCTCGCCGCCCGCGGCGCGGCCCTGTTCGGTCCACCGCGTCGCCACCTCGAGCGCGAGCTCGGGCGAGAGCCTGCACAGGTCGTTCAGGTGGTTCGACACCGAGCGCCGCACGTACTCCGAGTCGTCGTCGACGGCACGGTCCAACAGCGCGACGGCGTAGCCGGGGTTCCCGGCGGCGACGGCCAGCTTCGGCGCCCACGGCAACTTGGGCCGGGTGCCCTCGGTGACGAGTCGCCGCACGTGCTCGTCGTCGTGGTCCAACCACCCCTCGAGCAGCGCGAGCACCGCGTCGGGGTCGTCGTCGATGAACCCGCGGATCGCGAACTCGCCGCTGGCCAGACGGGTCACCCTCGACAGCAGATCCAGCGCGACCGCCGGGTCGCTCCGACCGGCGAGCCCGACCCACTCGGCGAGCGGCCAGCCGTCCCAGCCGGTCAACCCACCCGGGTGCCCGTCGCCGTCGACCGGCAGGGCGACCACCCCGTCGACGATCCGGGCCGCCTCCGCGAAGCGATCGGGCAGCGCAGCGTCGAGTGCGGCCGCGACATGAGCGACGCGAGCCTTGAGCTCGAGCGGCGCCAACCCGGCGACGGCGGCGTCGCTGAACCGCTCGACCGGGAAGGACGGGTCGACCCGGACGAACGCCGCGGCCAGGCGGGCGATGAGGGCCGCGTCGATGTGGTCCTTGAACGCCGTCGACGTGGTCGCCGACCCCTCCGCGGCGTCGGAGGTGGAACGTGGCATGGCCGACATTGTGCCAACGCAGGAGCGAGTGACTTGCATGAGGACCTTCGGGCCACCACGCTCGCTCCGTGCCAACTCCGTCGTCGCGTCGTGTCAGTCCACTCCTGCTCGTCGCCACGGCGGGACTCGTCGCCCTGCTCGCGTCGTCGTGCAGCTGGTTCGAGGGCGACCCTCCGACGACGACGATCGCCCGACCGCCCGAGGCGGATGTCGCCTACGGCGGCGACCAGTCGTGCGTGCCGGACGTCGACCCGTGCACCGGCGCCCAGTCGGTCGACATCTACCGCTCCGAGGAAGAGGGCCCCAACCCGGTCGTCGTGTGGATCCACGGCGGCGGGTTCGTCTCGGGCGACAAGGCGGACGGGCTGAACGAGCACCTGGCGGTCTTCCTCGACGCCGGCTGGGACATCGTCGCGATGAACTACCGGCTGTCGACCGAGGGCGGCAACCAGTTCCCCGCCGCGCTGCACGACGCGAAGCGCGTGGTGCGCTGGGTCAAGGCCTCCGCCGCCGAGCAGGACTGGGATCCGACCTCGGTCGCCGCGGCCGGCCACTCCGCCGGCGGCAACCTGGCCGCGATGCTGGCGGTCACCTCGCAGGTCCCCGACCTCGAACCCCCCGACCTGTCCCCCGAGCTCGCCGCGGTCGACTCCTCGGTGATCGCCGCTGTGGCGATCGCTCCGGTGTCGGACCTGGCGGCGTTCGCGAACACCTCCGGCTGGGAGCGCGCCGCTCGCTGGTACGTGGGCTGCGAGGGCTGCCCGGACGTCGCCGCCCGGGCCTCGGTCATCCCGTACGTCGACACCAACAGCGCGCCGCTGCTGATCCTGCACGGCGACGAGGATCCGATCGCGCCGCCCCAGCTCGGCGAGGCGGTCGTCGACGCGTTCGACGCCGCCGGCATCGGCGACCGTGTCGAGCTCATCGTCGTGCGCGACGGACCCGAGGAGTTCCGCGGGCACAACCCGGACTTCGACCGCTTCGACGACCAGTTCGTCGAGTTCCTCGACGCCGCCCGACCCGAGGAACCCGCCGACGAGTCCACGACGACCGCCCCGGCCTGACGCCTCAGCCCGGCAGCAGCCCCAACCCGCGTGCGATGGCCGCGCCGGTGACGGGGGCGTTCAGGTAGGGCTCGGGGTCGTGCGCACGGTGGCCGTTGTCGACGGCGTGTTCGACCACCTCGTCACCGAAGCGCCGTCCGAAGCCCTTGCCGCCGCACGCCGCGTCACCGACCGCGGCGATGTTGGTCCACGAGCGGACCGATCCGGGCCACACGCCGACGCCGTCCTCCGGGGCAGGCTTGAGCTGGTCGAACACGAACGAGGTCGCCAGCGGCGAGCCCATGGTGATCAACGCCGGGCTCAGCTCCGGGCGATCCGCCAGGATCAGGTACGTCACGATCGTGCCGAGCGAGTGCGCCACGACCACCTCGGTGTCCTCGTCCAGCTCCGCATCGACCCGCTCGCGAACCTTGCGCCGCACGTCGCCCGCGGCAA
The DNA here is from genome assembly GCA_030852785.1 of Actinomycetota bacterium. Classification (GTDB taxonomy): domain Bacteria; phylum Actinomycetota; class Acidimicrobiia; order Acidimicrobiales; family Microtrichaceae; genus JAFAFN01. Next base: position 7,218 of record JALYWI010000170.1, on the reverse strand, counting down.
GGAATCGACCCGCCTGATCCATCAGCCGCTCGTTCGCCGCGTCGCCGACGGCCTTCGCGATGGTCTCGATGCCCTGGATGCCCGGCATCGACCCGATCACGTCCATCAGGCCGGCCTTGGCGGCCAGGTCTGCCGGGTCGGGCACTTCGCCCTTGTCCGGGTCGAGTCGGAACAGATCGCCGTAGAAGGCCACCGACACCTCGTCGGGTGAGATGTCTGCACCCGCGTGCCACAGCCCGTCGCGCAACGCCGGCACCCACCGGCTCGCGATCTCGTGCGGGCCCCAGAGCTCGTTGAAGGCCCCGTGCACCAGTACGACTCGACTCATCTGCTCTGCCTCACGCTGTGACCGGGACGCGTGGCCCTCGGTGTCAGGCCGCCCCGTCGGCGCGCCGGTCCGGCCAGTCTGCCAACGTCGTGCGCATCTCCGTGACATGCTCCTCGAGCGAGCACTCGTCCTCGGCCGCATAGCAGGAGTAGGTGAACGCTCCGGCGGCACCGATCATCCAGCCACGCGCCGAGGACCAGTGCGGTGCGTGCATGCGGAACCGGAACAGGTGCACCGCTTCTGCGCCCATCGTCCGCTCACCGAGGAACTCGATCTCGTCGGGTGCTCGGCCCAGCTCGGTCACCTGGGCGAGCCAGCGGGTGAGCATCGCCTCGTGCACGCTCACCTGGTCGACGTCGTCGGGCAGCAGGTCGAGGCGGCCGTTGGGCGCGAGGCCGTCGTAGAGCTCGGCCAGGCCGAGCGGGTCGCGGGCGATCAGACCGAAGCGCTCCGGGGCGACCGGTTCACCCAGCGTCGCGAGCCGTGCCGCGCCCAACGCCGAGACCCGCGGGTCGGCCGCGGACAGCAGCCGCATCAGGGCGTCGCGACGGTCGACGCCGTCGAGGCGGTCGAGCAGGCGGGCGAGCACGCCGAGTCGCTCGCGGTCGCTGCGCACGGGATCACCCACGTGCGCGGGGGTGACCGCCGCGCGGTCGCAGACGTCGACGAGCACGTGCACGTGGTGCGTCGTGACCACGGCGACCTCTGCGCGCATCGCCACGTCCAGGTGACCGCGCCGACGCAGCTCGCCCAGCAGCTCCGCCGCGTGCCAGGTCCAACCCGGTTCGCCGAGCACCGTCACCAGGATCGCCACGATCCGTGCAGCGACATCGCCGGCCGTCTCTGCGCTGCCGCCGGAATCGTTCGCCGCGCCGCCGGGGGCATTCGGCGCGCCGCCGGGGGCGTTGGCCAGATCGAGCAGCGGCAGCAGCGCCGCCGTCGTCACGCGTGGCAACAGCTCGGGGCGGCCACCGGGGCCCAGGAGTCGCTCGAGTGCGACCAGGCCTTCCAGGTCGCGTCGCAGCGCGAGCTGGTGCAGGAACGCCCGACGGACGCGTTCACCAGCGACCAGATAGGCGCGGGCGACGTCGTGCGCGCCGACGACCCTGGGTTGTTCCCAGAGCATGTGGGCCAACATCTCGGCCGGGTGGCGGTGGTCGCCGTGGATCGACGGATAGGAGCCCGACGCCGCCTCGAGCACCGCGCGACCGCCGAGGGCGTCGAGGTCGCCACCGGACCACTCCGAGAGCGTGCCGAGCGCCAAGGATCGAGCGACCGGGTCCCTGCGACGCAGCAGGGACCGGAGTTCTGCCACGTCGTCCACGCCGATCACGGACCCAGGATGACCGACCCGGCGCCGTTTGTGAACCCAGCTGGGGACATCGCCCATGAGGTCGCAGCTTTCCCCGCGGGCCTCCCGGCGCGCTGAACCGTGGGCCGGCGCCGGTCCACGGCCAGATGGATGTGGCGCGCACCTACACTGACGCGCATGGACGAGGGGAACCGGTCGACGTGCGCGCAGCCGTCGGCCGAGGCGTCCAGTGCCGCCAAGGCCCGGGCGACGGTCAAGGGTGTCGTGTTCCTGCAGGTCGCCGCGAACGCGCTCGGTGTCGCGGCGGTCGCCGCCTACTTCCGCTTCCTCTACCCGCTGCCGACCTCCGAGGAGATCGGCGACGTCGACCTCAACGTCGTCGTGTTCGGCATCTACGTGACGGTCATGGGGCTGCTCGCGCTCCCGGTCAACGCGCTACTGCTGCGGCGGGCGGTGATCTGGGCGCGCGAGGGCACGCCGCCGACGGTGCGCCAGCGTCGGCTGCTGTTCAGCCTGCCCCTGGCCGAGACGCTCTCGGCGTTGTTGTCGTGGGTCGGCGCGGCGGTGCTCTTCGGGCTCTTCAACCGGGGCTCGGAGCGCATCGCGATCGGCATCGCGCTCGCCGGGGTCGTCACCTGCGCGCTGCTCTATCTGCTGCTCGAGGGGTACTTCCGTCCGCTGTACGCGCTGGCGCTCGAGGACGCGGACCTGCCGGAGGACCGCCGCGACGTGTTGCCTCGGCTGATGCTCGCCTGGCTGCTCGGCAGCGGCGTGCCGCTCATCGCGATCGCGATGACCACCGTGATCGTGCCCGGCCCGCTCGAGCCGCACCGCCTGGCGTGGATCGCGGGCGTCAGCTTCGTCGCCGGCGGCGCCGTCATGGGCGTGGCCGCTCGCTCGGTCGCACGACCGCTCACGAGGGTCCGCGACGCGATGCGCCAGATCGAACAGGGCGACCTGGACGCCCACGTGCCCGTCGACGACCTGGGCGAGCTGGGCCGTCTGGCCGAAGGGGTCAACAACCTGGGCGCCGGCATCCGCGAACGTGAGCAGCTGCGCGACCTGTTCGGACGCCAGGTGGGACGCCACGACTTCGCCGACCTGGCACTCGGCGGCTGGGATCCTGCCCACGCCGGTGAGCGACGCGACGTCACCGTGCTCTTCGTCGACCTGTCCGGCTACACCCGCTACTCCGAGACGCACTCCCCCGAGGAGGTCGTCGAGATGCTCAACCGCTTCTTCCGGGTCGTCGTCGCGGTGGTCAACCGTGAGGGCGGCTGGGTGAACAAGTTCGAGGGCGACGCGGCGATGTGCCTGTTCGGCGCGCCGCAGCACCAGCCCGACCACGCGGACCGTGCTCTGCGCACCGCGGCCGCGCTGCCCCGTGAGATGTCGCACGTCGAGGGGCTGCTGGACGCGGGTGTCGGGGTGGCGAGCGGCGAGGTCATCGCCGGGTTCGTCGGCACGCCGGAACGCTTCGAGTACACGGTGATCGGCGACGTCGTGAACCTGGCGTCGCGGCTGTGCGACGCCGCGAAGGACGCGAAGGTGCCGGTGCTCGCCTCGGACTCGACCGCCACCCGCGCCGCGGCGGGCGACGCCTGGGTGCCCCACGGGCGGCTCGCGCTCAAGGGCCGCCGCGAACGCGCCGCGGCCTTCACGCTGCGAGATGCTCAGACCAGGCGGTCACGCTGGTACGGCACACCGTGGGCGTCGAGGGCCGAGCGCAGCGCGCCGTAGGCCTGCACGCCGAGCAGCTCACGCCAGCAGATCAGCAGCGTCGTCGCGAACCTGGCCCCGTGCGGACCGGTCCGGTCGACCGTCCCCGTCGCGACGTGGGCGAGCTCGTGCACGACGGTGACCTGGTCCCAGGAACCGTCGCGGATCCACACCACGGCGGCGTCGTTCTCGGCCGGCACGTGCGCGGCGGAGAACGTGGCGCTGCGTGATCGACGCAGGACGTCGACCTCGATCGGGGCGTCCGGGAAGGTGCGCTCCCACCAGGTGCCCAGCACGACGTCCTGCACGTACTGCTCGAGGTGCGCGAAGCGGGTGAAGCGACGGCCGCCCTCGGGTGCTGCGTCGTGCTCGGCGTCGTAGAGCGCCTGGCGGTGCGGGTCGGCGGGGACCTGGTCGCGTGCCGTGGCGCTCACCCCCGGCCGAGGGACCGGCGACCGGTGAGGCCGTTGCGTGACAACGACGCCTCTCGACCGGCCTGACGGCCCGCACGTCGACCTGCGGCGGACCGGCCGCTGGATGCCCACGACGACCGCACGTGGGGGTGGCGTCGGCGGAAGTCGTCGTCGACCTCGGCGCTGCGGGACGCGAGCACCAGCTCCACCGACGGCGCCGGGTTCGCCGACGACGAGGCCGCCGCCGGTTCGGGTCGGGGCGTGCGAGCCGCGGCGGTCGCCCGGTCCATCTCGAGTCGGGAGCCGACCTCTTCGGCGTACCCGATGATGAAGCTGCGCCGCCACGACGCCGTGGCCGAGGCGGACGTGCCCGGCGGGCACTTCGCCAACATGGCCGAGGTGAGCTGCACCAGCAGGCTGGTCACCAGGGTCTCGACCCAGCGCAGATCGGTGGGGAACCCGATGATCGAGATGATCTCGGAGCGGGCGCCGGCACCGCCGACGAGGCGGACCGCTCGACAGTTGTTGGCCTGCGCGACGGCGCCGATGAGCACCGCCTTCTGCGGCAGGTACGGGGTGTGCACGACGAGCTGCAGCTCGTCGGGCTGGTCGCGACCCGAGGCGTCCGTGTCCGCCCAGAGCATCGCTTCGTCGATCGCCCAGCGGCTGATCAGCTCGGAGGCCTTGGCGAAGAACGCCTCGGCCTCTTCGGGGAACTCGGTCGCCTCGGCCTTGGCCAGCAGGGCCCGGATGGTGTCGAGTCGGCGGTCGCCGCCGTTCGTGATGCCGTCGAAGTCGTCGCGCTGCTCACTCACCCGGACAGACTCCCACGCGACCACGACATCGGAGAACGGGGATGCCTCCCCGAACACCCGCCAAACCGTCCCGAAAAACGGGACACTTTCGCGGCGGCCGTGACAGACCGTCCTGAAAAACGGGACGGTTCGGTGACATCGAGTCACACCGTCGCGAAAAACGGGACGGTTTGGCAGACGGTGGCGGGAAGGTCCCGACGCTCAGATGCTGTCGGGGCGGGTCGGCAACCCGTCGAATTCGGGGCTGCGGCGCTCGCCCTTCGCGGCGAACTCCTCGAGCATGTCTCGCGGCTGGAACATGCCCGACTGCCAGCCCGCCATGTACTTCAGCGAGTCGGCCACCGAATGATCGCGGGTGTAGTTGATCATCTCCTTGGTGCCCCAGATCGCCAACGGGGACCGCAGCGCGATCCGCCCGGCGATCTCGAGCACACCGGCCACCAGCGACTCGTGGTCCTCGAAGACCTGGTTGACCAGGCCGACCTCGAGCGCCCGCTGTGCCGGCATGCGATCACCGGTGTAGGCCAGCTCGCGGGCGACACCCTCGGGGATGATCTTCGGTAGGCGCTGCAGCGTGCCGACATCCGCGGTCATGCCGATGTTGATCTCCTGGATGCAGAAGAAGGCGTCGGCCGAGCAGTAGCGCATGTCGGCCGCGGTGACCATGTCGACCGCGCCGCCGATGCAGCCACCCTGGATCGCCGCGAGCACCGGGAAGCGTGCGTCCTCGAGCGCAGTGAACGAGTCCTGCAGGTGCTGGACCAGCATCCAGAGGTTCGCACGCTGACGGCCGACCTCGGCCGAGCCGCCGTCACCGCCGATGCCACCGCCGCCGGTGAAGACCGACAGGTCCATGCCGGCGGAGAAGTGCTTGCCCGTCGAGGAGATGACCGCGGCGCGGACCTCGCCCGCTGCGTCGAGCTCGCGGACGATGCCGGGCAGCTCGGTCCAGAACGCCGGCGTCATCGTGTTCAGCTCGTCGGGGCGCTGCAGTTGGAGGTGGGCGACCTTGTCGGACACCGAGACGTCGAAGCACTCGTACACGGTGGCGACCGTAATCGAAGCGTCCGCCCTACGCTCCTCTGGCGTGACCCCCACCTCGCACCGCCTGCCCGACGGGATCCGGCCCTCCCGCTACGACCTCGAGCTGCGCCCTGACCTGGTCGCCGGCACCTTCGACGGATCGGTGCGCATCACCGTGCAGGTCGACGCCCCCGCCGAGAGGATCGTGCTGCACGCCCTCGACCTGGACCTCACCGGCGCCCGAGTCATCGACGGCGACGTGGCACTCGACGTCGAGCACATCGCGTCCGAGGAGCAGATCGTGCTGAGCGCTCCCGACGGGTTCGCCGCCGGCGAGCACGTCGTGGCACTCACCTTCCGCGGCGTGCTCAACGACCAGCTCGTCGGGTTCTACCGGTCGAACTTCACCTCGACCGACCCCGGGTCCGGCGACCAGGTCGAGCACACCCTGGCCGTGACGCAGTTCGAGTCGACCCACGCTCGGCGGGCGTTCCCCTGCTTCGACGAGCCGGCGCTCAAGGCGGTGTTCTCGATCTCGCTGGTCGTGCCGGAGCACCTGCTCGCGGTGTCGAACAGCGCCGAGGTCGCCCGCGAGGAGCTCGGCGACGGACTGGTGCGGGTCCGATTCGCCGACACGATGGTCATGTCGACCTACCTGGTCGCGTTCGTGATCGGCCCGCTCGAGGCGACCGCGACCCGCATGGTCGACGGCGCCGCCGGTCCGATCCCGCTGCGTGTCGTGCACCCTCCGGGCACCGGCGCGCTCACCGAGTTCGCGCTCGACGTCGCCGAACACGGGCTGCGCTACTTCGAGCAGTACTACGGACTCCCCTATCCGGGCGACAAGGTCGACCTGGTCGCCGTGCCCGACTTCGGGTTCGGCGCGATGGAGAACCTGGGCTGCATCACCTTCCGTGAGGTGCTGCTGCTGATCGACCCCGAGGCGTCGACGCCCTCGGAGCTGCAGCGGGTCGCAGACGTCATCCACCACGAGCTCGCCCACATGTGGTTCGGCGACCTGGTCACGATGAAGTGGTGGAACGGCATCTGGCTGAACGAGGCGTTCGCCACGTTCATGGAGGTCATGGCCTCGGACTCGTTCCGCCCCGAGTGGGACGTCTGGACGTCGTTCGGGCTGGCACGCGCCGCGGCGTTCGACACCGATGCCCTGCGCTCCACGCGACCGATCGAGTACGAGGTGGTGACCGCCGCGGACTCCGAGGGCATGTTCGACATCCTCACCTACGAGAAGGGCGCCTCGGTGGTGCGCATGCTCGAGCAGTACCTGGGTGCTGAGCCGTTCCGGGCCGGCATCTCTGCGTACCTGCATCGGCACGCCTACGGCTGCACCGAGACCACCGACCTCTGGGACGCGCTCGAAGAGGTCACGGGTGAGCCGGTCCGCCGCATCATGGACAACTGGATCTTCCGGGGTGGGCACCCGGCGGTCGAGGTCACCGCGACCGCCACCGGCGTCGAGCTCGCCCAGTCCCGCTTCCGCTACGCGGCCGACGACGCAGTCGAGACAGCAGGCGACACAACAGCCGACACGACGGGCGACCCGGCAGGCGACACAGACGCGCCGTGGCCGATCCCGGTGGTGCTCGC
>JALYWI010000160.1 GCA_030852785.1 Actinomycetota bacterium | reverse complement strand
GGCATCCTCGAGCTGATCAAGGCGGGCATCGAGATGCCGCCGGGCATCCTCATCTTCGAGGATCCGCCGACCCACACGGTCCACCGGCGGCTGCTGTCGCGGGTCTTCACGCCGAAGCGTGTCGCCGAGCTCGAGCCGAAGGTGCGCGAGTTCTGCGTGAAGTGCCTCGATCCGTTCGTCGGTGAGGAGGAGTTCGACTTCATCGCGCACCTCGGCGCGCAGGTGCCGATGAAGACGATCAGCATGCTGCTCGGCATTCCCGAGAGCGACCAGGAGGCGGTGCGCGACCGGGTCGACGCGAACATCCGCACCGAGGCGGGCAAGCCGATGGAGGTCAGCGAGGACTTCGTCAGCGGTGAGATGTTCGCCGAGTACATCGAGTGGCGTTCCAAGAACCCCTCGGACGACCTCATGACCGACCTGCTCCAGGCGACCTTCGAGGACGAGACCGGTGAGATCCGCAGCCTGCGCCGCGAGGAGATCCTGACGTACGTGACCGTGATCGCCGGCGCGGGCAACGAGACGACCAACCGCCTGATCGGGTGGGCGGGCAAGACGCTCGCGGACCATCCCGACCAGCGGCGCGAGCTGGTCGATGACCGGTCACTGATCCCGAACGCGATCGAGGAGATCCTGCGTTTCGAGGGACCGGCGCCGCACGTGGGGCGCTACGTGGCGAAGGACGTCGAGATCCGCGGCACGACGGTGCCGGCGGGGAGCGCCATCCTGCTGCTGCTCGGCTCGGGCAACCGCGACGAGCGTCGCTGGGCCGACGCCGACCGCTTCGACATCCATCGCGACGTGGGCCAGATCCTGAGCTTCGGCTACGGCATCCACTTCTGCCTGGGTGCCGCGCTGGGCCGCATGGAAGGCCGGGTCGCCCTCGAAGAGGTGCTCGACCGGTTCCCCGAGTGGGAGGTCGACATGGACCGCGCCACGTTGTCACCGACGTCGACCGTGCGTGGTTGGGAGACCCTTCCGGTCAGACTCCGTTGACATTACTACGAACTCGTAGTAATCAGGTTCCGGGGACGAACAGGGGGACTGATGTCCACGACCAGCACGCTCGCATATCCGTCAGGTGGCCTCGGCGCGCCGAAGGACCGCAGCCCTGGAACTCCGGTCGAGCTCGGGCTCCCGGCCGGGTTCGAGGTGTTCTCGGCGGACGACCACATCAGCCTGGCGGACGACATCTGGTTCGAGGGCTTCCCCGAGCACCTGCGTGACCAGGCGCCGCGCGTCATGCAGGTCGAGGACGGCTGGGTCCTGGGTTCGGACGGCTCCACCTTCCTGCCGCAGGCGTTCATCGACGTCCTGAACCAGTACGACCCGGTACCCGGGTCCCACTCCGGTGACATCGATGCCCGTCTCCGAGCGCTCGATGCCGAGGGCGTCACCGGCGAGCTCGCCTTCCCGAACGCGTTGCTCGCCCTGCTCATGTGGCCGGACAAGGAGATCCGTGAGCTCTGCTTCCGGATCTACAACCAGTACCTGGCCGACGTGCAGGAGCGCTCCGGGGGACGCATCTGGGGTGTGGGGCTCATCAACTGGTGGGACGCCGACGGCGCGGCCCGCACGCTCGACGAGCTGAAGGAGCTCGGCCTGCGCACGTTCCTCATGCCGCTCAACCCCGGCAAGGGCGACGACGGCCGACCGATCGACTACGCCAGCACCGCGATGCGCGGCGTGTGGGACGCCATCGAGGCGTCCGGTGTGCCCGTGTCGCACCACATCGGCGAGAACACCCCGGGCATCCCGAGTCAGGTCAACACCGTCGGCGTCGGCATGCTGCAGTCGGTCGCACCGTTCCGCGAGGTGTTCGCCAAGTACATCCTCGGCGGCATCCTCGACCGCCACCCCGGACTGCGGATCGGCTGGTTCGAAGGCGGCATCAACTGGGTGCCCGCGGCCATCCAGGACGCCGAGCACATCGCCGCGTCGTTCTCGCACCTCAACGACCACGAGCTGGCCCATCCCGTGCAGCACTACTGGGACACCCACATGACCGCGTCGTTCATGGTCGACCCCCTCGGTCTCGAGATGATCGACCGGATCGGTGTCACCCGTGCGATGTGGTCCTCGGACTTCCCGCACAACGAGAGCACCTACGGCTACACACCCGAGGTGCTCGCCTCGGTCGTCGCCCAGGTCGGTCCCGAGGCCGCACAGGCGATCCTCGGCGACAACATCCGGGACTTCCTGGGCCTCTCCGGCCACGGCACGGCCCGCTGATGCCCGCCGGACTGATGGAGCGCGTCACCCCGACGCGCATCCCCGACACCCCGGACCTCGACCGCATGCGGCGTGACCGCATCGCTCGGGTCCGGGGCCACATGCGTGCCCAGGCACTCGACGCGGTCGTGCTGATCGGCAACACCAACGTCGTCTACGCGACCGGCGCGACCTGGCCGCTGGGCGACCCGGGACGCGCCAACTTCGAACAGCCCGTCGCCGTCGTGCTGGCCGACGACGAGTGGCCGCACCTGTTCACCCCGCTGCCCGACCAGACCGGGCTGCCCGCGGATCACGTGCACGGTCCGGTGTACCTCGACATCGACGAGGGCGTGCGCCGCTTCGAGCGTCAGCTCGCCGAGCTGGTGTCCGCAGGGGCCACCGTCGGCGTCGACGAGTGGACCTTCGCCATGTCCCGCGAGAGCTCCATCCTCTTCCGGGACGGCTCGCCCCGCGACGGCGGCAAGGTCATCTCGAAGTCGAAGCTGGTCAAGACCCCCGACGAGCTCGCCGGCATGCGCGAGGCGTTGCGCATCACCGAGTCGGCCATCGCCGCGGTCCAGGCGGCACTCGCCCCCGGGATGCGCCAGGTCGAGCTGACCGCGACCTTCCTCGGCGCGGTGTTCGACGCAGGGGCCGACGCCAACACGCTCGACCCCATCTGGCAGGTCATGCCGCCGAGCATGGGCGACGGTCCGTGGACCACCCACGGCGACCTCGCCTGCCCGTTGCTCACGACCGAACGCGAGCTGCAGCGCGGCGACGTGCTCTGGGTCGACACGAGCATCACGCACCGGGGGTTCCACTCCGACTTCGGGCGCACGTGGATCGTCGGCGACGAGCCCACCGCACGCCAGCGGGCGCAGTTCGACCAGTGGCAGGCGGTGATGGCCGCCGTGCTCGACGTCACCCGCGCCGGTGCCACCCACGCCGAGCTCACCGCCGCAGCCCGCGCCGTGGTCGGCGGCGACACCCCGTGGATGTCGCACTTCTACCTGGGTCACGGGCTGGGCATCGACGCCGCCGAGATGCCCTTCGTCGGCAGCGACCTGGGCGAGCAGTTCGACAGCACCCACACCCTCGAAGCCGGCACGGTGCTGGTGCTCGAACCGCTCATCTGGGACGAGGGTGCCGCGGGCTACCGGGCCGAAGAGGTCGTGCTCGTCACCGACGACGGATGGGAACCCATGACCGACTACCCCTACGACCCGTTCTGATGTCGGGCACGCTCACCATCGATGTCGCGCCGGACGACGCCACGCTGCGCCGTGTGCGACGCGAACGCGCCCTTGCCGAGATGGAGGCCGACGGCATCGACGTGCTCATCCTCGGACGCGAGGGCAACGCCCGCTACGTCGCCGGTGTACCCCGGTTGTGGACCGCGGGGTCCCGTCCGTTCACGCCGGGTTGTGTGCTGGTGCGCTCGACGGGCGACATCCACCTGCTGTCGACCTGGGACGAGGGGATCCCCGACGACATCCCCCGTGAGCACCTCTACGGCATCACGTTCAACCCGATGAACATGGTCGACGTGCTCAAGGGCGTCGCGGGAGCGGCGACCGCCGCCCGGGTCGGCACCGACTCCATGACCCCGATGTTCGCCCAGCTGCTGCCGATGGCGTTCCCCGCCGCACAGCTCGTCGACGGCGAGTCCACGATGCGCCGTGCGCGCCGCCACAAGACCGCCGAGGAGCTGCTCGAGCTGCGTCGCTCGGTGGCGCTCGCCGAGCGGTGCCTGGCTGCGAGCGAGACCGAGCTGCGCGCCCGCGAGACCGAGCCGACCAGCATCACCGAACGGCGCCTCACCGGCCGCTTCATGGAGGAGATGGCGCTGGCGGGTGTGACCACTCCGTCGAGCCAGGACGTCGCGTGGATCACCTCGCCGGAGCACCCGTGGCGTCGCGGGGATCGCGACACACCCGTCGCCGAAGGTGATCTGGTCGTGCTCGCCGGCGGTGTGGTGCGCGACGGCTACACCGGCGAGCTCGCTCGCACCCACGTCGTCGGGGGCGGCCACGACGACGTGGTCGAACGGCTCGCCTCGCTGCGCGACGCGCTGCTGTCGGCCTGTGCGCCGGGCGCTCCTGCGAGCGGCCTGCTCGACGCCTACGCGGACGCCGGGATCGAACCGCCGCCGGTGCCGATCGCCCGTGGCCTCGGACTGGGCTTCGACCTGCCGATCGTCACCGCCGACCTGCCCGACGCCGCAGCCACCGAGGTGCTCGACGAGGGCGTGGTCTTCGCGCTCACCAGCTACGTCTGGCAGCCCGGTGTCGGCGCGGCGATCACCGTCGACCCGGTGCACATCGGCCCCGACGGCGCCGAGCTGCTCACGACCGACGGTGCCGACGCATCCGATCACCCGACCAGGAGCCACAAGTGACCGACATCCCGCCGCCCGAGGAGATCGTCCGGTACGAGAAGGACCGGGCGAACCGCATCGCCACGATCACGTTCGACCGGCCCGATCAGCTCAACGCACCGACGATCGGCGCCCGCCGTCGCTACGGCGACCTGATCTTCAAGGCGAGCCTCGACGACGACGTCAAGGTCCTCGTGATCCGCGGCGAGGGAGCCGACCTGGGCTCGGGCGCCGACCTGGACGAGCTGATGGCCAAGCGCGAGGGCGACGAGGCGCTGCGTGAGGAGTTCGGTCTGACCGACGACGACGACGTCACGTTGCCGCCGCCGCGCAACTACCGCAACGGTGCATCGCTGGTGCAGTGGTACGCGGACCCTCGAGCCGGGTGCCGGAGCCTCCAGGACTTCAAGAAGATCAGCATCCTCGAGGTCAAGGGCTACTGCTACGGCTGGCACTTCTACCAGGCCGCCGACGCGGATCTGATCGTCTCGTCCGACGACGCGCTCTTCGGCCACCCTGCGTTCCGCTACGTCGGCTACGCGCCCCGGATGTGGCAGTGGGCGACCATGATCGGCCTGCGGAAGTTCCAGGAGATGGTGTTCACCGGCCGGCCCTTCACCGCGGCCGAGATGGAGGACCTGGCCTTCGTGAACAGCGTCGTGCCCCGCGACGAGCTCGAGGCCGAGACCGCGAAGTACGCGATGGCGTGTGCGAACAACATGCCGACCGACACCGTGTTCGCGCAGAAGGTCTTCTTCGAGATCATGAAGCAGCACCAGGGCGAGCACATGGGCAGTCTCATGAGCGGCTGGTTGGAGTCGATGCGGGGGCCGCTCAAGCCCGACGCGGAGCGGCCGGTGGTGGGACTCGACCGCGAGACGATGGAGGCGGGCCTGAACAACGCGGTGAAGGGCAACGACCGGAACTTCCCGCCCGACTGGCGCCTGAGCAAGACCGGGCGCGAGCAGCCAGAGTGACGAGCCGCACGACCGCGGACGTCCGTCCGCTCACCGGGCTCGGCGTGGTCGATCTGTCGACCTGGATCGCGGGGGCGTACTGCGCCCGGATGCTGTCCGACGGCGGCGCGGCGGTGACACGCATCGAGCCCGAGGGCGGCCACCCGCTGCGGCGCTGGTCGGCATCGGGTCGGCAGCGCCCCGACGCACACGACGTCGGCGCCGAGGGTGCGCTGTTCCGCCACCTGTCGCGCGATCAGCGCAGCGTCGGCGGCGAGGGCCTGCACGACGAGCTCGCGGCTGCACGCGTCTGCGTGTGGTCACCCGGCGGGCTGCTCGATCCCGCCGCGATCCGGGCGGCCCACCCGCACCTGAGCGTCGTGGCGATCACGCCGTTCGGTCTCGACACGCCGTGGACCGGGCGACCGGCGACGGAGTTCACGCTGCAGGCGTGGTCGGGCGGCATCATCGGACTCGGTCGAGGTGATCCGGCGCGCCCGCCGGTGCACGTCGGTGGGCAGGTCGGGGAATGGCTCTCGGGCGCGTCGGCAGCCGTCGGGCTGCTGTCGTCGCTGCGCACCGGCACACCCGGCGTGGTCGACGTGTCGATGCTCGAGGTGCAGGCGATGTGCCTGACCTACCACCCGGTCACGTTCCACGACGCGTTCGGGCGGCCGATGCGCAAGCGTCGGGCGCGAACCGTGCCCGGCGTGTCACCCGCGAGCGACGGCCTGGTCGGCATGGGTGTCGGCACCGGTCAGCAGTGGCTCGACTTCTGCGTCATGTGCGGCCACCCCGAATGGGCCGAGGACGCCTCGCTGTTCACCGAACGCGGCGCCCTGTCCGACGCCATCGACGAGTGGGTGGGCGCGCAGAGCGTCGCCGAGGTGCTCGACGTGGCGAGCGCCTTCCGCATCCCGAACGCCCCGATCGTCGACGGCGCCAACGCCCCCACCTTCGAGCACTTCCGAACACGCGGGAACTTCCGCACCGACGCGACGGGCACCGTGGCGCCACGACCGCCGTTGTCGTTCCGCACCGGCGAGCCGACGAGCACTGCGCGTGCAGCCGGCCCGGAGTCGGCGAGCCAGTCGGTGGGTGCGTTGCCCTTCAGCGGGCTGCGGGTGCTCGACATGACTGCCTACTGGGCGGGCCCGTCCGCGAGCCACCTGCTCGCCCTGCTCGGTGCCGACGTGATCCACCTGGAGTCCGCTCGCCGTCCCGACGGGGCGCGTCTGGTCGGCGGCACGCCGCGCAGCACCGAGCAGTACTGGGAGAAGGGCCCGATCTTCGCGGCGCTCAACACCAACAAGTCGAGCCTCACGCTCGACTTCGGGACCCCTGCCGGACTCGACCTGCTGCGGCGGGTCATCGCCACCTGCGACGTCGTGATCGAGAACTACACCCCTCGCGTGCTCGACTCCCTCGGGCTGACCGAGGCCTCGTTGCGCGAGCTGCGCGAGGACCTGGTCGTCGTGCGCATGCCGGGCTTCGGTCTCGACGGCACCTGGCGCGAGCAACCCGCGTTCGCGTTCGTGATCGAGGACGCCTCGGGGTTGACGTCGCTCACGGGGCACCCCGACCAGAGCCCCGTCGAGCCCTACTGCGTCGGCGACTCCAACGCCGGGCTGCACGCGGCCTACGGCCTGTTGCTGGGCCTCGCGCAACGCGACCGCACCGGCGCCGGTGTCCAGGTCGAAGCCGCCATGGTGGACGCCGCGTTGAGCATCACCGCCGAGCAGGTGGTCGAGCACTCGACCACCGGCGTGCGCCTGGAACGTGCGGGCAACCGCGGGCCGGTCGCCGCGCCGCAGAACCTGTACGACTGCGAGGGCGTCGACGAGCACGGCCGGGAGCCGAACCGCGTCGCCGTCGCCGTGGCCACCGACGACCAGTGGCAGGCGCTCCGCGG
>JALYWI010000151.1 GCA_030852785.1 Actinomycetota bacterium | reverse complement strand
TCTTCATCGAGATGGGCGAGACCGCACTGGCGGGCGCCGGCTCGGTGCTCGACAAGGCCGCCCTGGTCTTCGGCCAGATGGACGAGCCGCCGGGCGTGCGCCTGCGTGTGGCGCTGTCGGCCCTGACCATGGCCGAGTACTTCCGTGACGTGCAGGGCCAGGACGTGCTGCTGTTCGTCGACAACATCTTCCGCTTCACCCAGGCGGGCTCCGAGGTGTCGACCCTGCTGGGCCGCATGCCGGCGGCCGTGGGCTACCAGCCCACCCTGGCGGACGAGATGGGCGAGCTGCAGGAGCGCATCACCTCGACCGGTGGACGCTCGATCACCTCGCTGCAGGCCGTGTACGTGCCGGCGGACGACTACACCGACCCCGCACCGTTCACCGCCTTCACCCACTTCGACGGCACCACCGAGCTCAGCCGTGACATCGCGGCGCTCGGCATCTACCCGGCGGTGGATCCGCTGGCGTCGTCGTCGACCATCCTCTCGCCCGAGGTCGTCGGTGAGCGTCACTACGCCGTCGCACGTCGTGTGCAGGAGATGCTGCAGCGCTACAAGGAGCTGCAGGACATCATCGCCATCCTCGGCATCGACGAGCTGTCCGAAGAGGACCGCATCACCGTCGACCGGGCCCGCAAGATCCAGAAGTTCCTCGCCCAGCCCATGTTCGTGGCCGAGGTCTTCACCGGTCTGCCCGGTATCTTCACCCCGGTCGAGGACACCGTCGAGTCGTTCGAGGCGCTCATCAACGGCGACCTCGACCACCTGCCCGAGCAGGCGTTCTTCAACGTCGGCGGCGCCGAGGACGCGATCCGCAAGGCCGCCGAGCTCGAGAAGTCGGTCTGATGTCCCTGGTCGTCGAACTCGTCTCTCCGGAGCGGGTCGCCTACACCGGCGAGGCCAAGATGGTCATCTGCCGGACGACGACCGGCGACATCGCGTTCCTGCCCGGACACGTCCCCTTCATCGGCGTGCTCGCCACCCACCCGGTGCGCGTGCTGCTCGACGAGGGCGGCGAGCAGGTCATCGCCGTGCACCAGGGCTTCGTCGAGGTCTCGCCGCCCGAGGGTGACGTCACACGCGTGACGATCCTCTCGGACGTCTGCGAGCTCGCCGACACGATCGACGTGCAGCGTGCCCAGGCGGCCAAGGACCGGGCCGAAGCGGCCCTCTCCGCGGACGCCGAGGACGTCGAGGCAGCGGCCGCACTGGTCCGCGCCACCGTGCGCCTCTCCGTCGCCGCGGCCTGACACGCCGTCCTGTGTGGCCCCACGAGGGCTCACCGACAGCGGGATAGCGTGACGCGGTGCCCCGTCGCCGCGTCGCCGTCGCGCTCCTGCCCCCGCCCGGTCTCGCTCGATCGCTGCAGACGCTGCGGCGTGCGGTCGACGACCCGCGCCTCGACGACCTGCCACCGCACCTGACGCTGGTCCCGCCGATCAACCTGGCCGCGACCGCCTACGACGAGGCCCGGCTGCTGCTGCGCTCGGTGGCGTCGTCCTCTGGGCCGATCGAGCTCGAGGTCGGACCGGCTGCGACGTTCGCTCCGGCGACGCCGACGCTGCACCTCGAGCTGCGCGGCGAGCTCGACGCGCTGGGTGCGCTGAGGGAGCGGGTCCGATCAGGGCCGTTCCAACGTCGCGACGTGTGGCCGTTCCACCCGCACCTGACCCTGCGCGAAGAGCTGCTCGACCCGCCTCCTGCGCTCGCCGCTGCGGTGCTCAGCGGGCGGCTCGGCGGATGGACCGTCGATCGGCTGAACCTGCTCGAGCAGCGTCGTGACGACGTGGGCCGGCGATCGTGGGTCCCGGTGATCGAAGAACCCTTCGGGCCTGCCGTGGTGGTCGGGCGAGGTGGTGTGGAGCTCGAGCTGAGAGCCACCACGATGCTCGACGAGTCCGCGGCCGTCCTCACCGGCGCCCCGTCGCCGTTGCCGGACCCGTGCATTGACGCTCTGGTGGTCACCGCCGTGCACCCCGGTGCTCGTCCCGGCGAACCGCCGCTCGGTGTCGTGTCGGGCCGACTCGACACATCGGATGCGCACGGCGTCGCACACCTGGAGTGCGTGGTGGTCGATCCCGGATCCCGCGGGTTCGGCATCGGGCGGCACCTGCTGCGCCGTTGGTGCCACGAAGCCGGCGCCCGCGGTGCGCAGGTGGCGCTGACCGACTCGGGGTCCGACGCGTCGACCGACGGGCTGCTCGAGTCCGACGGCTTCGTCACCGTCGGCTCCACCCGCGTCCGCCAGCTCGTCGCGGAGTAGGTTCACCCGGTGCCACGCCGTGACAGCTCCCCGTACTCGACGAAGTGGACGACCGCCGTGGTCACCGGGGCGTCGAGCGGGATCGGCGAGCAGTTCTGCCGACTGCTCGCGGCCGGCGGTGTCGACCTGGTCGTGGTGGCCCGGGACCTGCCCCGCCTGCGCGAGCTCGCCGATGAGCTCTCCGGTCGACACGACGTGTCCGTCGAGGTGCTCGACGCGGATCTCAGCGCGCCGGTGTCGCGTGCGGCACTCGAGCGTCGTCTCCGCAGCACCGCCGTGCCGGTCGACCTGCTCGTCAACAACGCCGGGTTCGGCACCGGGGGCCGCTTCGACGAGCTGCCCGTCGCCCGGGAGGACCAGCAGATCCAGCTGAACGTGGTCGCGCTGATGCGGCTCACGTCGGTCGCGTCGGCCCAGATGGTCGCCAGGGGCCGCGGCAACATCGTCAACGTGTCGTCGATCGCCGCGCTGCAGCCCACGCCGGGCTCGGCGACCTACGGCGCGACGAAGGCGTTCGTCTCGTCGTTCTCGTCGTCGGTGCACCATGAGCTCCGGGGCACCGGTGTGGCGGTCACCGAGGTGGTCGCCGGCTTCACGCGGACGTCGTTCCACGACCGACCCGACGTCTCGGCGCCCGGTCGGCTGCCGGGCGCGGCGTGGCTGTCGGCGGACCAGGTCGCACGCGACGCGCTCCAGGCGGCGTTGGCCGACAAGGAGCGTGTGGTGCCGGGCTCGAACTACCGGGCGCTGCTCGCCGCTCGGGCAGCCGTGCCCTCGGGCCCGGCGCGCTGGCTGTCGTCCCGGTTGCGCCGGGTCGTCAGCTGAACGCACCCGGACCCGGGCGGCACGGCTCCGACGAGCGTCGGATCAGAGCTCGAACTTCTCCGGGCGGTGCTGGGCGTCGACGAAGCGGACGGTGCCCGAGCGGGAGCGCATGACCAGGGACTGCGTGGTGGCGCCGTGACGGGTGTAGTGCACACCCTTGAGCAGGTTGCCGTCGGTGATGCCCGTCGCGGCGAAGAAGCAGTTGTCGCTGGCCACCAGGTCGTCGGTGCGCAGCACACGCTCGAGGTCGTGGCCGAACTCGGTCGCAGCAGCACGCTCGGCGTCGTCGCGTGCGTAGAGCCGCCCGACGAGCTCGCCGCCGAGGCACTTGAGCGCCGCCGCGGCGATGACGCCCTCGGGGGTGCCACCGATGCCGAAGAGGATGTCGACGCCCGCTTCGGGGATGGCGGTCGAGATGGCGCCGGGTGCGTCGCCGTCGCCGATCAGCCGGATGCGCGCACCGGCGGAGCGGATGTCCTCGACGATCTGGTCGTGACGGGGCCGGTCCAGCACCATGGCGGTCAGCTCGCGCACCTCGAGGCCCTTGGCCTTGGCGACCGCGGCCAGGTTCTCGGCGACCGTCGCTCGGATGTCGACCACGCCGGCCGCCTCGGGCCCGACGGCGATCTTCTCCATGTAGACGCACGGCCCCGGGTCGAGCATCGAGCCCTGCTCGGCGACGGCGATGATCGAGGTGGCGCCACCGCGTCCGGTCGCGGTCAGCGTGGTGCCCTCGACCGGGTCGACCGCGATGTCGACCTGCGGGTCGGAACCGTCGCCGACGACCTCGCCGTTGTAGAGCATCGGCGCCTCGTCCTTCTCGCCCTCGCCGATGATGACCGTGCCGGTCATCTGGACGGTGCCGAGGATCAGACGCATCGCGTCGACGGCGGCGCCGTCCGCGCCCTCCTTGTCGCCACGTCCGACCCAGCGGGCCGCGGCGAGCGCGGCGGCCTCGGTGGTGCGGACGAGTTCCATGGCCAGGTTGCGGTCAGGTGCCTGCTTCGTCATGAACACAAGTTACCGAGGGGCGCCGTGTCGCCCCCAACTCATGGCACCATGACCGGGTGACCGACACCGACCGACCCGAGCCCGACACGACCGACGCCGATCGGGTCGCGCCCGACGAGCACGACGCGTCCTCGGTCGAGCAGCGCCTCGCGGGTGAGCTCGATGCCGACGACATCGAGGTGTCCGTCGTCGGCGAGACCGATGTCGAGATCGAGGACGGCCAGCTCGCCTACGAGTGCAACGCCTGGTCGGCCGAGTCACGCGACCTGCTCGACAGCCTCCTGACCACGAAGTCCATCCCGCACGTGTGGCAGGGCACCACCGTCACGGTGCGCGACGAGGACGAGTCCGCCGTCGACGACCTGATCGACGAGGTGCTCGCCTCGGCCGGCCCGTCGCTCGACCCCTCGGCGGCGAAGGCCGTCTACGCCGTCGGCGCGTGGCCCGTCGCGCTGCAGACGCAGCTGGTCGACGCGCTCGCGGTCGACGACATCGCGTACGAGTGGGACGAGAACGGCGACCTGGTCGTGCTCGAGTCCGACGAGGACGCCGTCTCCGCGGTCATCGACGAGCTGCCCGACGTCGACGACGAGGGAGTGTCGAGCGACGACGGCGTGGCGCTGCACGAGCTGTTCGACACCGTCTTCATGGCCTCGGGTCGTCTGGCGAAGCGCCCCAACGACGCCTCGGCGACCGTCGACGTCGTCGACTCCGCCGATCTGCTCGCCCAGGTCGCGCTGCCGTTCGGTTTCGAGCCGGCGCAGTGGCGGACGCTGGTCGCCGCCGTGGCCGCGCTGCGCGAAGCCATCTCGCCGACCGACGCAACGTCTGCTGACGCCTCGCAGGTCGACGCGGACCACGCCGACAGCGGCCCGGCCGGCGACGACGAGATCGCCGAGCTGGCCGCCGTGGCGCGCGACACGATCCGTCAGTACATCTGACGGATCGACCGGCACCCAGGGCTCGACCGGCACCCAGGGCTCGACCGGCAGAGCCGGCGGTGGGTCAGGCGGCTGCGCGGACCGCGGGCGGGTTCGCCACGAGGTCGTGCACGTAGCCGAGCTTCTCGACGACCTTCGGTGCCAACACGAACGGGTACAGGTCGTCGTTGCCGAGGCTCCGACTCATCGCGTTGAGCGCGTAGCTCAGCGCCAGCCAGTCGGCGACGATGTCGTCGATGGCCCGGCCGTCCTCTGACTCCTCCGGTGCGACCTCGAGCTCGTGGTCGTCATCGCCGACGTCCGCGGCCGGACCGTGCACCTCGATCCCGAACGAGGCGGCGGTCTGCAGCGCATCGCGGATGTGGAGGTAGTGCGCGAAGGTCTCGGCCCAGTCCTCCCACGGGTGCATCGTGGCGTACTCGCTGACGTGCAGCTCGGCCCACTCCGCCGGCGGTCCCGACTCGTAGTGCCGCTCGAGGGCCTCGCCGTAGTCGAGGGTCTCGTCGCCGAAGAGCGAACGGAACGCCTCGATGCGATCCTCGTCGACGAGGACCTCCCAGTAGTAGTGGCCGATCTCGTGGCGGAGGTGACCGAGCACGGTGCGGTACGCCTCGCCGAGCTGTTGGCGGACCCGCTCGCGGTGCACGTCGTCGGACTCGGCCAGGTCGAGGGTGATCACGCCGTCGGCGTGGCCGGTCATCACCTGGTCGAACCGGCTCGAGAGCAGGTCGAAGGCCATCCCGGTGCCGGCGTCGTCGTCGAAGGGCACCACCGGCAGGCCGAGGTCGAGGAGCTGGAAGACGAGCCGGCGCTTCTGGCGCTCGGCGTCCGCGAAGGCGGCGAGCGCCTCGGCGTCGGTGTCGTCGGGCCGCGTCCGGGTGAGCTGACACGACAGGCACAGTCCGTCGTCGGATCCCGACCCGGCTGGCACCAACCAGTTGCACGCGGCGACCAGCTGGTTGGCGCAGCGCACGGCCGACTCGTCGGGTTCGACCAGCTCGAGCGTCGACGGATCGAGCCCGATCTGGGTGTCGCAGCGCAGGCACACGCTGTTGTCGAAGAACACCAGTTGTGCACAGGTGGGGCAGGCGAACGACCTCATGCCGAGGCGCTCCGGACCCTCGCCCCGGGACCGGGCACCGCTTCCGACGGTGGCACCGGACCCGGTGGGGTGCCGTCACCGAAGGGGCGCCCACCGAGGGACTCGCGGCCGTGGGCGGTCAACCAGTTGTCGAGCTCCGGCCCCTTGGGCACCACCCGCGTCGGATTGATGTCGGTGTGCACGTAGTAGTAGTGCCGCTTGATCTGGTCGAAGTCGACCGTGTCACCGAAGCCGGGCGTCTGGAACAGGTCGCGGGCATAGCCCCACAGCACCGGCATCTCGGAGAGCTTCTGGCGGTTGCACTTGAAGTGGCCGTGGTACACCGGATCGAACCGCACGAGCGTCGTGAAGAGACGGACGTCGGCCTCGGTGATGGTGTCGCCCACCAGGTAGCGCTGCGTCGACAGGCGCTCGGTCAACCAGTCCAGGCGGGCGAAGAGGCGGTCGTAGGCGGCGTCGTAGGCCTCCTGGTCACCGGCGAACCCGCAGCGGTAGACACCATTGTTGACGTCGTGGAAGACCAGCTCGGCGACCTCGTCGATCTCGGCGCGGAGGTGCTCGGGGTAGAGATCGGGTGCGCCCTCGCGGTGGTACTGCGCCCACTCGGTCGAGAAGTCGAGGGTGATCTGCGGGTAGTCGTTGGTGACGACTTCTCCGCTGCGCACGTCGACGACCGCCGGCACCGTGATGCCGCGCTCGTAGTTCGGGAACCGGGCGAAGTAGGCCTGCTGGAGCCGCTCGATGCCGAGCACCGGGTCGACCCCGCCGGGATCGAGGTCGAAGGTCCAGCTGCGACGGTCGTGGGTCGGGCCGGTCAGCCCCATCGAGAGCACGGGCTCGAGGCCGAGCAGACGGCGCACGATGATCGTCCGGTTCGCCCACGGGCACGCCCGGGCGGCGACGAGCCGGTAGCGACCGGGTTCGACGGGGTAGCCGTCGCGGCCGTCCTCGGTGATGCGGGTCGTGATGTAGTTCGTGTCCCGTCGGAACTCACCGGGCTCCACGTAGGAGCCGTCGGCGTTGCTCGAGTCGTCGTCCATCCCCCGATTCTCCTCCCTCGGGGCCCTCGAGGTGTCGCAGGGGCGGTGACGGGCTCGTGAACTCCCCGTGACGAGCGCCCGTCGCGCCGCGCGGTCGCACACGCTCCTGTCACACTGGGACCCATGGCTCGTCGACTCTCTCCGTCCGAGGCGCTCGACTGGGTGTTCGAACGCCCGAGGACCGCCAAGCTCGCCACGACCTCGGCGACCGGCTTCCCGCATGTGGCACCGGTCTGGGTCGCCCGGGACGGCGAGCGCCTGGTGTTCAACACCGGCGCGTCGACCGAGAAGGGTCAGGCGCTGCAGCGCGACCCCCGGGTGGCGTTGTGCTTCGACGACGAGACGCCGCCGTTCGGCTTCGTCGTGGTGCGGGGCAAGGTCGAGCTGCGCGACGACCCCGACGAGCTGCTGCGGTGGGCGACCACGATCGCGGGTCGCTACATGGGCGACGAGCAGGCCGAGGCCTACGGCCGCCGCAACGGCGTGCCGGGTGAGCTGCTGGTGTTCGTGCACCCCACGAAGATCTCCGGGTCGCTCGACGTGGCCGACTGAGCCGACGGGAGATCACCCACCCCGGCAGTGTCGGCTCGGCGGCGAGGGTCGGTATCCTCCACTGCGTCCGGAGACACCGGCGGCGGAGGGGACGTACCCACGATGGGAACTTGGTCAGGGCGACGGGTCACGGTGACGGGCGGCGAGGGCTTCATCGGGAGCCACCTCGTCGAACGCCTGGTGCGCGAGGGAGCCGATGTCACGGCGCTCGTGTACTACAACTCGTTCGGCCGCTGGGGCTGGCTCGACGGGTTCGACGCCGAGATCCGCGACGCGATCGACGTGCTGCCCGGTGACGTCCGCGACGCCCGCCGGGTCGACGAGGCCGTCGCTGGTGCCGACACCGTCTTCCACCTGGCGGCGCTCATCGGCATCCCGTACAGCTACCACGCTGCCGAGAGCTACGTGCAGACCAACGTGACCGGCACGTTCCACGTCGCCGAGTCGTGTCGTGCACACGGCGCACGGATGGTCCACACCTCGACCTCCGAGGTGTACGGCACCGCGATCAGGGTGCCGATCGACGAGGAGCACCCGCTGCAGCCGCAGTCGCCGTACTCGGCGTCGAAGATCGGTGCCGACATGATGGCGCTGAGCTACTGGCACGCGCACGAGGTGCCCGTCGCGGTGGTGCGTCCGTTCAACACCTACGGCCCGCGCCAGTCGACGCGTGCGGTCATCCCGACGATCCTCGCCCAGCTGCAGGCCGGCGCGACGCAGATCAAGCTCGGCGCGGTCTCCCCGCGACGCGACTTCAACTACGTGACCGACACCGTCGCAGGGTTCCTCGCGCTGGCGGACTGCGACGAGGCACTGGGCCGGGCGACGAACGTGGGGTCGGGCCGTGAGATCTCGATCGGTGAGCTCGTCGAGCTGCTCTGCGAGATCACCGGGCGCGACGCCGAGATCGTGACCGACGAGGCCCGGGTGCGTCCCGAGGGCTCCGAGGTCGACCGCCTGCTGTGCGACTACTCGGTCGCCACGCGCATCGCCGGGTGGCGTCCCGAGGTCAGCCTCGAGGAGGGCCTGCGGCGCACGTCGGAGTGGGTGGCCGGCCACCTCGCGGAGCTCGAGACGAGCGCCTACCAGATCTGAGCCAGCCAGATGTGAGCCGGCCGGATCCGCGGTCAGATGGCCGCGGCGGGCAGGATGCCGCGGTACATCTCCAGGTAGGCCTCGATCGTCGCCTCGATGGTGAAGCGCTGCTCGGCGATGACCCGGGCGGTCTCGCCGTAGGCAGCGGCGCGTTCGAGGTCGCCGACGAGCTCGACCATGGCAGCGGTGAGCGCCTCGGGATCCTCCGACGGCACGATCCATCCCGTCCGGCCGGGTTCGACGGCTTCGCGCACCGATCCGACGTCGGTCGCGACCACCGGCAACCCGGCGAGCATCGCCTCGGCGATCGTCACCGGGAACCCCTCGAGTCGTGAGGGCAGCACCAGCCCGTCGAAGTTCCACATGATGTCCGCGACGCGCACGCCGTCCCACGGCATCGGCCGGAACTCGACGCGGTCGACGAGTCCGAGGTCGCGACACTGACGCTGCAACGCCTCGGTCTCGGCGCCGTCACCGATGAGCACCAGCCGGGTCGGCTCGGGCACCGCGGCGAACGCGTCGAGCAGCACGTCGACGCCCTTCACGGGGTCGTGGCGGGCGACGGTCAGCAGGGTCGGTTCGGCGGGTCGCTCCGCCGGCTCCCGTCGCACGTCGGACACGCCGTGGTAGATCGTCGCGATCGACGCCGGGGGCAGCCCGGTCGAGTCCTCGATGAGCCGGCCGGTCCGGTCGCCGACCGCGATGTGGGCGGCCAGGCGCTTCGACGTCAGCCGCTTCAGGCGACCCGAGGTCGACGACCACACACCCATGGGGGAGTTCTCGATCACGACCAGGGGCAGACCCGGCAGCGTCGAGGCGGCGAGGATCGCCCACTGGCACGACGACGCGGTCGACAGGTTGAACTGCAGGACGTCGGCGCCGAGTCGGCGGAACATCGCCCGGTGGCGCGCCAGGCCCCGCACGTCGCGTTTGTCGACCACCGCCGGCAGGACCAGACGGTCGGTGCCGGGTCGGTGCCCCGCGAGCCAGCCCACGACGTCGTCGTCGACACCGACCACGGTCACGTGGATGTTCGCCGGCAGCGCTCCGAGCACCCGGGACAGGTTGACCTCGGCGCCGCCGAGCGTCGGGGCGTCGGAGTAGACGGCCAGGTGGAACACGGTGTCGATCAGTCCGACGGGAGCAGCCGCGCCCGCAGCGTGTCCCACTCCTCGTTCGCCCGGTCGTAGTCATCGGGTCGACCGATGTCGAGCCAGTAGCCGTCGAAGCGGTGCACCCGCGGGGGAGTGCCCGCGGCGATCAGGTCGAGCACGAGCTCGTCGAAGCCGAGCGGCTTGCCGGCGGGGTAGTCGCGCAGCGTCTCGCGGGAGGCGGCGTACACGCCCATCGAGACCGAGAAGTGCTCGACGGGCTTCTCGCGGAACGCCGCGATGCGGTCACCCTGCTCGCCGCCGATGTCGAGCACGCCGAAGTCGATCTTCACGACCCGGTCGTACGCGGCGACGGTCAACGGTGCATCCGAGGCGCGGTGTCCCTCGATGAGCGCCCGGTAGTCGAGGTCGGTGAGCACGTCGCCGTTCATGACGATGAAGTCCTCGGGCAGGTCGTCGAGGTTGCTGACGACCGGGCCCATCGTGCCGAGCGGCTCGTCCTCGGGCCAGTAGGTGATGTCGAGCCCCCACTGGGATCCGTCGCCGCAGTACGCACGGATGAGCTGGCCGAGGTGACCGATCGCGATCGTCACGCTGGTGAAGCCGGCGTTGCGCAGCTGGCGCAGCACGATCTCGATGATGGCGAACTCGTCGCCGATGGGAACCAGCGGCTTCGGGAAGGCCGTCGTGTAGGGACGGAGGCGCACGCCTCGTCCGCCCGCCAGGATCACCGCATGCATGGTGGGGGACTCTACCGACAACTCCGCCCGGCTCAACCGGCTCCGGCGACCATCCCGCGAGCGACGGTGCTCGCCAGTCGTTCGAGCGTCATCGTCGGCGCGGCGCCGGTGAGCTCGACGAGCAGCGAGGGGTCGCCGACGACGCACTCGATGCCGGGTCGGTCGAGCGAGCGCACCTGCACCGTCCGGCCCAGCGCGTCGGCGAGCGCCGAGACGATGTCGCCGAAGCGCAGTCCCGTGCCCGTGCACACGTTGACCAGGCTCGGGCCGGACGCCGTGTCCACCACCGCCGTGTCCACCGACGCCGGGTCGACCGACGCCAGGTCGATCAACGAGCCGGCCACGTCGTCGACGTGCACGAAGTCGCGGGTGGTGTCGGGCCACCAGACCTCGACGGTGCCGCCATCGTCGGGCAGCGCCTGGATTTCCGAGAGCCAGCCGCTGAGGGGAGAGCCCGCGGGCACCGTGGGGCCCACCACGTTGAAGACGCGTGCCACCACGGCGTGCAGCCCGGACCCGGCGGCGCTGCGGACCACTGCGGTGGCCTCGGCCTTGGTCTCGGCGTAGTCGCCGACGGGCGCTGCGGCTCGTGACTCGTCGACCGGGGAGGCGGTGCCGGGGTCGCCGATCTCGGAGGCGGAGCCGACGTGCACCAACCGGGCGCCGGTGCCGTCGAGGGCATCGACGAGCCACTGGACGAAGTCGACGTTGGCGTCGTGCAGCTCCTCCCGGGTGCCGCTGATGCGCCCGCAGGCGTTGATCACGGCCACGTCGCCGTCGAGAGCCTGCTCAGCGGCGACGACCGTGCGCAGGGCTGCGGTCGCCGCGGCGTCGCGGTGCTGCAGCGTGGCGTCGAAGGGAGGGTCGATGACCGTGGTCGGCGTGCGCGCACTGCCCGCGTGGGCCACCGCCGTGCCGAGGAAACCCGCGCCGAGCACGATGAGCCGAGACATCGCAGCAGTCTGCCAGCGTCGCGGGACCTCCGTGCTCGCAGATCGCTGAGGAACCGGATCGCTGCCGACCTCGATCGCTGGCACACTCCGATCACTGCACGAGACCGGCGAGGAACGTCCATGAGCAAGGTGTACGAGCGGATCACCGAGAGCATCTCCGGGTGGATCTCGCGTCAGCACCTGTTCTTCGTCGCCACGGCGGCGTCGTCCACCGACGCGACCGTGAACGTGTCGCCGAAGGCGATGGGCGGCACCTTCGCGGTCGTCGACGACCTGACGGTGGCGTACCTCGACCTGACGGGCAGCGGCATCGAGACGGTCGCGCACCTGCGTGAGAACGGGCGCATCACCCTCATGTGGTGCGCCTTCGAGGGCCCGCCGCGGATCGTGCGGATCCACGGTCGCGGGCGCGTCGTGACCCCGGACGACGCCGAGTGGGACGACCTGCTCGGCCGTTTCGCACCGCACCCCGGCCAACGATCGATCGTGGTGATCAGCGCCGAGCGCATCTCGGATGCGTGCGGCTACTCGGTGCCGAAGATGGACTTCGTCGAGGAGCGGACCCGGCTCGACGACTGGGCCTCGGCGCGCTCCGAGGAGCAGCTGCGCACGTACCGCCGGCGCAAGAACACCACCAGCATCGACGGCCTGCCGGGCCTCTGAGGCCCGCCTCCGTGTGGAGCGGGTGAAGGGAATCGAACCCTCGTCAACAGGTTGGAAACCTGTGGCTCTACCATTGAGCTACACCCGCGAGGTCCCGTTCGGAGACGGGACGTCGTGAGAAGATAGCAGCCGTCTGACCGAATCGTTCGTGTCGGCGCGCCGAGGGGAGCGACATGACGGTGGCACCGGTCGAATACGTGATCATCGGTTTCGAGGGCAACGAGTTCAACGGGGAGATCGTCCCTGCGCTCGTCGACCTGGTCGACTCCGGGGTGGTCCGGATCCTCGACGTCGTGTTCATCTCGAAGGACGGCGACGGCACCGTGACCGCCTTCGAGTACGACGAGCTCGAGAGCCTGCTCCCGCTGGGAGCGGTCGCCGATGACTCCCTCGGCCTGCTCAACGACGAGGACGTCGAGATGGCCGCCGAGACGCTCGAGCCGAACAGCTCGGCCGCGTTCATCGTCTGGGAGGACCTCTGGGCCGCTCGCTTCGCCGAGGCGGTGCGCGCCTCCGGCGGCACGTTCATCGCGGGTGAGCGGATCCCGCACGAGTTGGTCGTCGCAGCGATCGAGCAGAGCACGGAGTCCGGGCAGCTCTGAGAGCGCCCACCACACGATCGAGACGGGCCGTGACCGGCCCCGCAGAGAGGGAGAGTCAGATGCGTCGAGGTATGCGAGGTGGCCGACCCGGCCTGATCGGCACGATGGCACGGACCGCAGTGGTCGCCGGTACGGCGACCGCGGTGTCCGGCGGTGTCGCTCGTCGTCAACAGGCGAAGGCCGCGCAGGGCCAGCCGGCTCCGGTGAGCGAGCAGCCGCCCGCAGCGGCGCCCGCACCCGCTCCGGCGCCCGCTCCGGCGCCCGCGCCGTCGGAGTCCACGGGTGACGTCATCTCACAGCTCAAGGAGCTGGCCGAGCTGAAGAACCAGGGCATCCTCACCGACGCCGAGTTCGAGGCGCAGAAGGCGAAGATCCTGGCCTGATCAGCTGGCCAGGTCGCTGAACTTGGCGGCCCAGTCCTCGTGGGTGAAGTCCGCCGCGTCGGTGGTCGCCATGAAGTCGAGCAGCACCTCGGAGAAGCGGACCGGATCCTCGCAGTGCGGGTAGTGACCCGCGCCCTCGAAGATCTCGAGACGTGACCCGGGGATGCGCTCGTGCGCCTGGTGCGCGTGGTTCACGGGGATGATCGGGTCCCGGTCGCCCCACACGATCAGCGTGGGGAGGGCCGAGGCCAGGTAGAGGCGGTCGTTCGCGCTGATGCGCTGCCCGCGGTGGTCGACGACCGATCGCAGCGTCAGCAGGAACGCCCGTCGGGTGTCCGGGTCGATCAGCGAGGTGTAGCTGCGCCAGGTCTCACGGGCCACCGGGGTGGGCTGGAGCCCGACCTTCGACATCAGGCCCACGGCGGTGTCGACCACGCCGCGGTAGAACGGCTGGAACACGAGCGGGAGCAGCAGGTCGACGCCGGGCAGGGTCAGCCCACGCAGCAGTGGCATGACCTCGTCACCGAGTCCGCCGGCGCACACGAGCGCCAGGCGTTCGCAACGCTCCGGGTACTGATAGGCGAACTGCAACGCGATGCCACCGCCGAGCGACTGGCCCACCACGGTGACCCGGTCGTGGCCGAGCGCGACGAGCAGGTCGCGCAGGAACGTGGCGTGCGCGCCGATGGAGTAGTCCCCACGCGGCTTGTCCGAGAGGCCGTGCCCGGGCAGGTCCGGCGCCACGTACGTGACGTGCGGCGCCAGCAGCGGCAGCGACTCCTTCCACATGGCAGAGCTGCCCGCCATGCCGTGCACCAGGAGGACCACCGGCCCCGTACCGCCCGTGCGGTACGCGATCTCGTGGCCATGCACCTTGACCGTCTGGATCTCCACGACGTCTCCCACCGCGACCCCGTCAGCAGGGCCACCTCGTCAGTCTTGCCGCTCCGGAGCCCCGGGGCCGACATTCCTTCATCGGCGTGGACCGACGCGAGATGAGCGGGCCCGGACGAGGGGGAGGGTGACACCGGCCCGGACGGCTCGTCGGCGGCGGGCGCATCTGCGGACGCCGGTGTCGGGACGGAGAGATTTGAACTCTCGACCCCCTGCTCCCAAAGCAGGTGCGCTACCAGGCTGCGCCACGTCCCGTGCCGAATTCGTCACTCTACCCGAGCACGCCGGGCCGCCCGCCCGGCCCGATGGGGGGAGGCGGCGTTGCCAGCGTCTAAACTCGCCGGTCTGATGAAGTCAACGGTCGAGCCCGCAGAGGGCAACAAGGTCAAGGTCGCCGTCGAGGTCGACGAAGCAGAGCTCGAGCCGGCGATCGACGCCGCATGGCGAGAGATCGCCAAGGAGGTCCGGCTCCCGGGCTTCCGTCCGGGCAAGGCGCCGCGCAAGCTGCTCCAGAAGCAGTTCGGCGACGAGTACGCACGGTCCGAGGCGCTCAAGAACGCCCTGCCGGAGTTCTACTCCCGCGCCGTGATCGAGAACGACGTCGACGTGATCGCCCCGCCCGAGCTCGACATCACCTCGGGTGAGGAGTCGGGCCCGGTCACCTTCGAGGCGATCGTCGAGATCCGTCCCGAGGTCACCGTCGCCGGGTACAACGGCCTGCGCGTCGAGGTGCCCCGTCCCGAGGCGAGCGACGAAGAGGTCGACGAGCAGATCGACCGCCTGCGCGGCCAGTACGGCGAGCTCACCGAGGTCGAGCGCGCCGCAGCGGACACCGACTACGTCACCATCGACATCGCCGGCACCCGTGACGGCGAAGAGGTCGACGGCCTCACCGCGGACGACTACCTCTACCTGATCGGCTCGGGCATGATCGCCGCGGAGTTCGACGACCACCTGGTGGGTGTCAGCGCCGGCGACGTCGTCGAGTTCGACGCCGATCACCCGGACCCCGACGAGGAGCCCGTCCACTTCGCCCTCACGGTGAAGAACGTCAAGGAGCGGGTGCTGCCCGACCTGGACGACGCCTGGGTCGCCGAGGCCACCGAGTTCGAGACCGTCGACGAGCTGCTCGCCGACACCCGCAACCGCCTCAATGAGTCCCGCGCCGAGCAGACCCGCGTCGCGGTGCGCAACAACCTGGGCGTCGAGCTCGCGAAGCTCGTCGACGACGAGGTGCCCGAGGCGCTCGTCTCGAACGAGATGCAGGCCCGCCTGCAGAACCTCGCCTACCAGCTGCAGGGCCGTGGCATCCGCCTCGAGGACTACCTGCAGATCACCGGGCGTGACCCGGAGTCCTTCAGCGCCGAGCTGAAGGAGGCCGCCGAGGAGGCGGTGCGGGTCGACCTCGCACTGCGTGCCGTGGCCGCTGCCCAGGACCTGGTCGCCAGCGACGAGGACCTCGACGCCGAGATCGAACTGCTCATCGGCGACGCCGAGCTCAGCCTCGAAGAAGCACGCGAAGAGCTGACCACCGGTGGCCAGCTCTCGGCGGTACGCTCGGATCTCTCGAAGCGCAAGGCGCTGGAGTGGCTCGTCGAGCAGAGCGAGATCGTCGACGAGGACGGCAAGCCGATCGCCGAGGATCTCCTCGCCCTGCCGGAGGACGATCATTCCGGCCACGACCACGATCACGCGGACCACGATCACGCGGGCCACGACCACGACTGACCCCGCGGGGTCGAGGAGCACGACATGCCTGCAGGCGACCTGAACACCGGCGGTCTGAACACTGGCGGTCTCAACACATTGCTGAACCCGCAGAACTACATGGTTCCGAACGTCATCGAGCAGACGAGTCGCGGTGAGCGCTACTCCGACCTGTTCTCACGGCTGCTGCGGGAGAACATCATCTTCCTCGGCACCCCGATCGACGACACCGTCGCGAACCTGGTCTGCGCCCAGATGCTGTTCCTGGAGTCGGAGAACCCCGACAAGGACATCAACATCTACATCAACTCCCCGGGCGGCGACATCAACGCGCTGCTCGCGATCTACGACACGATGCAGTACGTGCGTGCCGAGATCTCGACGCTGTGCTTCGGTCAGGCCGCCTCGGCCGCCGCGGTGCTGCTCGCTGCGGGCACGCCCGGCAAGCGCCTGGCGCTGCCCAACGCCCGCATCCTGATCCACCAGCCGTACGCCCAGTCCGGGTACGCGCAGGTGTCCGACCTCGAGATCGCCGCGAACGAGATCCTGCGCCTCAAGGCGTCGCTCGAGACGATCCTGTCCGCGCACACCGGTCAGCCCATCGAGAAGATCTCGAAGGACACCGATCGCGACTACGTGCTCACCGCCGCCGAGGCGAAGGACTACGGCATCGTCGACGAGGTCATCGATTCCCGTGCACTCGTCGACAACTCCGGCGCGATCACCGCGGTCAGCTGACCGATCGGCCAGAATGGACATCCTGCGTTTCCATGTTGGGGAAGCCGCAGGGTGACCGCGGGGTTCGCGGTCGAGGAGCCAGTGGCCCGGCAGCAAGTGGCCAAGGAGATGGTGCAGCGTGGCCAAGTTCGGTGATGGGGGTGAGCTCCTCAAGTGCTCCTTCTGCGGCAAGTCCCAGAAGCAGGTCAAGAAGCTCATCGCCGGCCCAGGTGTCTACATCTGCGACGAGTGCATCGACCTCTGCAACGAGATCATCGAGGAGGAGCTCGCCGAGACCGGTGAGCTGACCCTCGACGAGCTGCCGAAGCCGATCGAGATCTTCGAGTTCCTCGACGACTTCATCGTCGGCCAGGAGCGGGCGAAGAAGATCCTCGCCGTCGCGGTCTACAACCACTACAAGCGCGTGCAGCACGGTGCCCGGCCGGGTTCCGACGACGTCGAGCTCGCCAAGTCGAACATCTTGATGATCGGTCCGACGGGCTGTGGCAAGACGCTGCTCGCACAGACCCTGGCCCGCATGCTGAACGTGCCGTTCGCCATCGCGGATGCCACGGCGCTCACCGAAGCGGGCTACGTCGGCGAGGACGTCGAGAACATCCTCCTGAAGCTGATCCAGGCCGCCGACTTCGACGTGAAGAAGGCCGAGCACGGGATCATCTACATCGACGAGATCGACAAGGTCGCCCGCAAGTCCGAGAACCCCTCGATCACGCGTGACGTCTCCGGCGAGGGTGTGCAGCAGGCGCTGCTGAAGATCCTCGAGGGCACCTCGGCGTCGGTGCCGCCCCAGGGCGGGCGCAAGCACCCGCACCAGGAGTTCATCCAGATCGACACGACCAACATCTTGTTCATCTGCGGCGGCGCGTTCGCGGGGCTCGACAAGATCATCGAGCAGCGCAGCAACCGCAAGGGCGTCGGATTCGGCGCCGAGCTCCGCTCGGTGGGCAACGAGAGCGAGGGCGACATCTTCGCCAAGGTCCTGCCCGAGGATCTGCTCAAGTTCGGACTCATCCCCGAGTTCGTCGGTCGTCTCCCGGTCACCGCCGTGGTCGACAGCCTGGACCGCGAAGCGCTGATCCAGATCCTCGTCGAACCGAAGAACGCACTGGTGAAGCAGTACCAGAAGTTCTTCGAGCTCGAGGACGTCGAGCTCGAGTTCACCGAGGACGCGCTCGGCGCGGTCGCCGACCAGGCACTCGCCCGCAAGACCGGTGCCCGTGGACTGCGATCGATCATCGAAGAGGTGCTGCTCGGCGTCATGTACGAGCTGCCCTCGCGCTCGGACGTGTCCAAGGTCGTCGTCGACGAAGAGGTCGTGCGCGACAAGGTGTACCCGACGCTCGTGCCGCGCAGCACCAAGCCGCGCTCCACGCGTCCACGACGCGCCGCGTCCTGAGCCACGCCGTCCTGCCCCACACCTTCCTGAGCTCGGGAGCACCACGCTGAACATCCACGAGGCCACGGCCTGGCTCGACGGTCGCCTCGACCACGAGCAGAGCTCGGTCGGCATCGCCGCGGGCCGCATCGAAGGCCTCGGCCTGGACGACATGCACGCGCTCATGGCGCTGCTGGGTGACCCGCAGCACGAGGTGCCGGTCATCCACATCACCGGGACCAACGGCAAGGGCACCGTCGCCGCGATGGTGACCCAGCTGCTCCGGGCCCACGGTCTCAGCGTCGGCACCTACACGAGCCCGCACCTCGAGGTCCTCAACGAGCGCCTCAGCAGGGACGGCGAGCCGATCAGCGACGTCGACCTGGCCGAGGTGCTCTCGGGCATCGCACTGGTCGAACCGCTGCTCGACTCCCGGCCGAGCTGGTTCGAGGTCGTGACCGCCGCCGCGTTCCGCTGGTTCGCCGAGGCACCCGTCGACGTGGCCGTCGTCGAGGTCGGTCTGCTCGGCCGCTACGACGCGACGAACGTCGCCGAGGCCCGCGTCGCGATCGTCACCTCGATCGGCGGGGATCACACCGACTTCGCGCCCGGCTGGGAGATGGCCATCGCCAGCGAGAAGGCCGGGATCATCGGCCCGGGATCCACCGCGGTCATCGGTGACGTCTCCGACGACCTGGTCGGCGTGTTCGCCGCCGAAGGTCCTGCGGAGCTGCTGCGCTACGGCGACGGCGACCGTGGTGACTTCGGCGTGCTCGACGACCGGATCGCCGTCGGCGGGCACGTGGTGTCGCTGCGGGGGCCCGAGTCCGTGCACGAGGACGTGTTCCTCGGCGTCCACGGCCACCACCAGGTGGTGAACGCGTCGATCGCGTTGGCGGCCGTCGAGGCGTTCTTCCGACGCCCGGTCGACGACGAGGTGCTGCACGAGGCGTTCGCGTCGCTGCAGCTGCCGGGTCGCTTCGAGATCGTCGGGCACGAACCGCTCGTCGTGCTCGACGGTGCCCACAACGCCGATGCCCTGGCGGCGCTCGCACGCACCCTCGACGACGAGTTCACCCCCGTGGGCTCCCGCCTCGTCGTGGCCGGCACGTTGCAGGGACGTGACCTCGACGCGACGGTCGCGGCGATCGCCGGGCTGCGCCCCGATCTGGTGGTGTGCACCACCATCCCGGGCGAGCGTGGCGTCGAGGCGCGCCGTCTCGCCGCCGCATGCGACGCCGCGGGGGTGCCCAACGAGTGGGCGGCCGACGCCGCGACGGCGGTCGACCGTGCCATGTCGATCGCCCAGGAGGAGGACGTGGTGGTCGTCACCGGGTCGTTCCGGCTGCTCGGCCCGGCCCGGCGGGCCCTCGCGCAGCGCCACTGACCCAGTTCGCTCCGGCGTGCCGAGCGAGTCCGCTCCAGGGTGCCGAGCGAGTTCGCTCCAGCGTGCCGAGCGAGTTCGCTCCGGCGTGCCGAGCGAGTTCGCTCCAGGGTGCCGAGCGAGTTCGCCGGGGCCACCACCGCGGCCGTACCCTGCACCACGTGAACCAGACCTTCATCATGTGCAAGCCCGACGCCGTCGAACGTGGCCTCGTCGGAGAGATCGTCGCCCGCATCGAGCGCAAGGGCCTCACCATCAGCCGCCTCGAGATGCGCACCCCGGACCGGGCCCTCGCCGAGGCGCACTACGACGAGCACCGCGACAAGCCCTTCTTCGGCGAGCTCGTCGACTTCCTGACCCGCGGCCCGGTCGTCGCGATGGTCGTCGAGGGTCCCGACGACAGCACCTTCGCCCTGATGCGCACGCTGATCGGCAAGACCAAGGTCGAGGACGCCCAGCCGGGCTCGATCCGGGGCGACTTCGCCACCACCACGAACGAGAACCTGGTGCACGGCTCCGACGCGACCGACTCCGCGGAGCGCGAGATCGCGCTCTGGTTCCCGGCCTGAGCCGGCCCATTCCGACGCCGATGC
The DNA here is from genome assembly GCA_030852785.1 of Actinomycetota bacterium. GTDB lineage: Bacteria > Actinomycetota > Acidimicrobiia > Acidimicrobiales > Microtrichaceae > JAFAFN01. The sequence continues at coordinate 25,552 of JALYWI010000151.1, read as the reverse complement.
GGGCCGCCGCCACCGTTCACGGTGCGGCGGGCCCCCTCGGCTGAACGTCCTCGCAGCTCGGCACTCCGTCTCGCGTCACACCACTGGAGTCGGCGAGCAGGCGATGGGTAGGGTTGTTACGGTTCCGTTGCGGCGCCGACGGGTGGCTCCGGCGGTTCGGTGGCCGTCTCCGACATCGGTGGCACCGCTGAGTTCCAGCCCCGGCCCGCGTCCTGCGGATGCACGCCTCGGGGCTAGCGTGAGGACGTTCTATGGCACGGTTATCTTCCAATCTCCTCGGCCGTGACATCGCTGTCGATCTCGGCACGGCCAACACGCTCGTCTACGTGCGCGGCGAAGGCATCGTGCTGTCCGAACCCTCGGTCGTCGCCATCCGCGAACAGGACGGCCGCGCCGTCGCCGTCGGGACCGAGGCCAAGCGGATGATCGGGCGCACACCCGCGCACATTCGGGCGATCCGACCGCTGAAGGACGGCGTCATCTCCGACTTCGAGGTCTGCGAGACGATGCTGCGCTACTTCATCCAGCGCGTGCACAACAGCCGTTTCTCCAAGCCCCGCATGATCATCTGCGTGCCCTCGGGCGTGACCGGCGTCGAGCAGCGCGCCGTGCAGGACGCTGCGGAGTTCGCCGGAGCCCGCAAGCCCGCACGCATCATCGAGGAGCCCATGGCGGCCGCCATCGGGTCCGGGCTGCCGGTGCAGGAGCCCACGGGCAACATGATCGTCGACATCGGCGGCGGCACCACCGAGGTCGCCGTCATCTCCCTCGGCGGCGTGGTCACCAGTCAGTCGGTGCGCGTCGGCGGCGACGAGCTCGACGAGGCGATCATCCAGTACATCAAGAAGGAGTACTCGCTCGCTCTCGGTGAGCGCACGAGCGAGGTCGTCAAGATGGAGCTCGGTTCCGCGTGGGTGCTCAAGCAGGAGCTCCAGGCCGAGGTGCGCGGCCGTGACCTGGTCACCGGCCTGCCCAAGACGATCGTCACGTCGACGCCGGAGATCCGTGAGGCCATCGAGGAGCCCGTGTCGACCATCGTCGACGCGGTGAAGGTGACCCTCGACAAGACGCCGCCGGAGCTCGCCGCCGACATCATGGAGCGCGGCATCATGCTCGCCGGCGGGGGAGCGCTGCTCAAGGGCCTGCCCGAGCGCCTCGCCCAGGAGACCGGCATGCCGATCCGGATCGCGCCCCGTCCGCTGGAAGCCGTCGCACTCGGTTCGGGCCAGGCGCTCGAGGAGTTCGAGGCACTCGAGGGCGTGCTCTTCTCGGGTCATCGCGACTGATCCGCCCCGACGATCCGTGCGCCCACTCTCCCAGCCGGGCAGCGGCCGACGACGTTCCCGCTACGTCCTGTTGGTGCTGACGCTGCTCGCCGTCACCCTGATCACCCTCGACGCCCGGGGTGTCGTCGCGCTCTCGGGCGCCCGGGAAGGGGCGGTCGACGTCTTCGCCCCGGTCCGCGGTGCCGGCCGCTGGGTGACCACGCCGTTCCGCAACGCGTGGAACGGCATGACCCGCTACGACGACCTCAGCATCGAGAACGAGCGCCTGCGCGGCGAGATCGACCGACTCGAGGGTGCGCAGGTCCGCAACGACAACGCCGAGAAGGAGCTCGAACGCCTCAGCGAGCAGCTCGGCATCGACTTCGCGGGTGACATCCCCACCCAGATCGCCCGTGTCACGACGGGTCCGTACTCGAACTTCTCCGACCACCGGCTGCAACTCGACCGGGGCACCGACTCCGGCATCCAGAAGGGCATGCCGGTGATCACCGCCCGAGGGCTCGTCGGCAGGATCGACGAGACGTCGCGCACCCGCTCGGTCGTGCAGCTGCTGACCGATCCCGACCTGCACGTCGGTGTGCGTCTCGTCGACTCCGGGATCGCAGGCGTCGGCCACGGCGGCGGTGACGCCGACACCTTCGTCATCGACCGGGGCATCGACCTCGACAAGCCGGTCAGCCCCAACGAGGTGGTGGTCACCGGCGGCATCGAGCGGGCGATCATGCCGCCGGCGATCCCCGTCGGCACGGTCGACAAGGTCACCCCGGACGAGGCCCAGCGCCTGAAGATCATCCAGGTCAACTACGCCGTGGACTTCTCGAAGCTCGACGTCGTGCAGGTCCTGAAGTGGACACCCGCGGAATGAGTCCCCACCGATGACCACCGAGGTGCAGGTCATCGTGCGGTGGAGCGCACTGCTGCTGAGCGCGTTCGTGCTGCAGATCGGGGTGCTCACCGACCTGGAGCTCTTCGGTGTGCACCCCGAGATCATGCTGCTCGTCGCCATCTGCGGCGGCCTGGTGGGCGGTCCCGCTCGCGGCGCCGAGGTCGGCTTCGCCGCCGGCGTGCTGGCCGACCTGGTGGTCCCCGGTGTGCTCGGTGTGTCGGCGTTGAGCTTCGCGCTCGTCGGGTTCGCCGTCGGCGCCACCGAGGAGTCGGTCATCCGCTCGTCGCGGGGCATCTCGGTCGCGATCGCCGCCGCGGCGAGTGCCGTGGGCACGTTGCTCTATGCCGCGGTCGGGCAGATGCTGGGACAACGCTCATTGTCCGACCCGCGCCTGTGGGCCATCGTCGGTATCGTTTCGGCCGTCAACGGACTGCTCTGCGTTCCCTGTCTGGCCGTGTGCCGGTGGGCAGAGGGCGAACCGCTGCGGGCACGGTCGTACTGACCACCGTTCGTGCCGAACGACCGCGCTGGGCACCGAGATCGCACTGAAGGCAACCATCTGTGGACACCGACTCCAACCAGGTACGACTGAGCGCGATCGGCATCGTCGCGATCTCGTTGTTCCTCGCGTTGTTCATGCGGCTCTGGTTCCTGCAGGGCATCGATCGCCAGGAATTCGAGGCGACCTCGGTGTCGAACCGGCTGCGCTACATCCACGACGAGGCACCCCGCGGGCGAATCCTCGACCGCAACGGCAAGGTGCTCGTCGACAACCGCACCTCGATCGTGGTCTCGCTCGACCGTGAACCGCTGCGGAAGCTCGAGCCCGAGGAACGCACCGTCATCTTCGAGCACCTCGCCGAGACGCTCGGGTCGTTCGGTCTGCCGACGAAGGTGTCGACCATCGCGAAGCGCTACGACGACAAGCGCTGGGCACCTCAGGCGTACGTCCCGATCGCCGAGGACGTGCCCAAGGACGTCGAGATCTACCTGATGGAGCGCAGCGACCAGTTCCCCGGGGTGATCGTCGAGCGTCAGGCCATCCGCGTCTACCCGTACGGCAACGTGGCGGTGCACCTGCTCGGCTACGTCGGCGAGATCAACGACAAGGAGCTCGAGGCGCGCGGCGTGTCGACCTCGGGGTCCACGACCACGACCGAGGCCCCCTCCACCACCGACGCCTCCGACGACGAGGACGACCCTGCGGTGGCGAAGAAGGAGTACCAGCTGGGCGACTCCATCGGGAAGGGTGGCGTCGAGGCCGCCTACGAGGAGCACCTGCGCGGGATCCCGGGCAAGCGCACGATCGAGGTGAACGCGAAGGGCGACCTGGTCGACGTGGTGTCGCTCGACCCGCCAGTGGCCGGCGACGACGTGTGGCTCAGCGTCGACGTCGACCTGCAGGCACATGCCGAGCGGCTGCTCGAGGCGAAGATCCAGCAGGTCCGCAACGGACCACCCCAGAGCGACAACAAGGGCTCCTATCGCACCAACGCCCCGCAGGGCTCGGTGGTGGTGCAGGACCCGAACAACGGGCAGATCCTGGCGATGGCGTCGTACCCCGACTACGACCCCTCGTCGATCGTCAACGGCATCTCGTCCGACCTGTGGGCCACGTTCCAGGACCCCAACAGCGGTCAGCCGCTGGTCAACTGGGCCATCCAGGGCGCCTATGCACCCGGGTCGACCTTCAAGTTGTTCACCGCCTGGGCGGGGCAGCGCACCGGTCTGCTCGCCGGCGATGACGTCATCTCGGATCCGGGCTTCTACAAGGCCGAGAACTGCGAGGGCGAGACGTGCGACTTCCAGAACGCCGGACGCAAGGGCCACCCGGGGCCGGTCGGCCTGGCCCGGTCGCTCACCGTGTCGTCGGACGTCTACTACTACCGGATGGCCGACAAGTTCTGGAACCGCCGCGGCGAGTTCGGCGAGACCCCGATCCAGGACGCCGCCGCCGAGTTCGGCCTGGGGGCGAGGACCGGCATCCCGCTCGGCGGTGAGAACGCCGGCCGTCTGCCGACGCCGGCGAAGCGCAAGGAGGCCTTCGAGGCCCGCCCCGACCTGTTCCTCACCGGGGACTGGCGCACCGGCGACAACATCAACATGTCGATCGGCCAGGGCGACGTCGCCGCCACACCGTTGCAGCTGGCCGACGCGTACTCGACGTTCGCCAACGGCGGCACCCGCTACCAGCCGCAGGTCGCCACGAAGATCACCCGGGCCCTCGACGCCACCCTTCCCCCGGGCCAGGAGGGCAACTACGAGCTGGTCGACGAGATCGAACCCGTCGTCCAGGGCCGACTCCAGATCGACCCCGGCCACTACTCCCAGATCTGGGAGGGCCTGGTCGGCGTCACCGCACCCGGCACCGGCGGCACCGCCTCGGCCGCGTTCGCCGCGACGCCGACGGCCTGGCCGATGGCCGGCAAGACCGGGACCGCGCAGGTCTCGAAGAAGGCCGACACAGCGCTGTTCGTCGGATGGGGCCCGGCAGTGGCCGACCCCAACATCCCGCCGCAGTACACCGTGAGCGTGGTGATCCCGGAGTCCGGCTTCGGCAGCACCATCGCCGCGCCACTCGCGTTCCGCGTGCTCCAGCCGGTCTCCACGGGCGCACTGCCGCCCGCCTGTACGGTCGCCGACACCGCCGCCTGCGACCTCGCCGCGGACCAGGCGCTGCAGGACTCACGCAACGACACCACGACGGGAACCTCCGGCTGATGATGAGCGCGACCCCCCTCGGATCCTCCCGTCACGGCAGCCGGTTCCGCGCGCAGGACCTCTCGGCGCCCTGGCGCCACGTCGACATCGCCCTGCTGGTGGTGACCGCACTCGTCACGTTGTGCGGCCTGGTCATGGTCTTCAGCGCCACCCGGCGACTGCCCAGCGGCGCCGGCGTCGTCGCCCGTCAGGCGATGTACGTGCTCCTCGGCGTCGCCGCCATGGCGGGCCTGTCGCTCGTCGACTACCGCCGCATCGCCGACTGGTGGCCCTTGATCTACGGGGCGTCGCTGGTGGGGATGCTCGGCGTGCTGACCCCGTTGGGCGCGACGGTCAACGGCACCCAGGGCTGGTACCGCTTGGGGCCGATCACGATCCAGCCGGCCGAGTTCGCGAAGCTCGCCACGATCATCGCCGTCGCCGCCTACCTGGGCTCGGTCGACCGGGTCGACCTGCGGCGACTGGCCGGGGCGTTGGCGCTCATCGCGGTGCCGATGGGCCTGACGCTGCTGCAGCCCGACCTGGGCTCGGCGTTGGTCTTCATCATCGCCGGTGTGGGCATGCTCGTCGTCGGCGGTGTCCGCCTGCGCCACCTGGCGGTGCTGGTCCTGGTGGGGCTGGTGGGGGTCATCGGCATCCTGCAGTCCGACGCTCTGGACCAGTACCAGAAGGACCGCCTGCTGTCGTTCGCCAACCCCGACGGTGTCTCCGAGGCGGTGCGCTACAACGTCGAACAGGCCCAGACCGCCATCTCCTCGGGTGGGTTCACCGGCTTCGGCTTCGGCAACGGGCCCTCGACCCGGCTCGGCTACGTGCCGGCCCAGCAGACCGACTTCATCTTCACCGTGGCCGGCGAGGAGTTCGGCTTCCTCGGGGCCGGAACCCTGGTGCTGCTCTTCGGGATCATGATCTGGCGGATCTGGCGCATCGCCCAGCTCGCGGCCGACCCGATGGGCACCCTGCTGTGCGTGGGGGTGATGTCGATGCTGCTGTTCCACATCTTCGAGAACATCGGCATGAACCTCGGGATCATGCCGATCACGGGCATCCCGCTGCCCTTCGTGTCCCAGGGCGGATCCTCGGTGCTGGCCTCGTTCGTGGCGATCGGGCTCGTGCAGTCGGTGCACATGCACCGCTTCGCCTGAGGGTCCGTTCGACCGCTGCGGCGGAGCGGTCGAGTGCTGCGGTGTCGTTGCGCCCGTGAACGACGGGCGTCGGGGCGGGTGCGGGTCGTGGCGGCGCCGAGCGGTACACTCGGGCGCACCATGTCCCTCGGTCAGGTCGATCTGCACGAACCACGCCGGTGCTCCGGCGTGCGGCACCGTGTGATCCGAGCGTGCCTGAGCGTCGTCCTGTCGACGACGTGGGACCTGGAACGAGCGGGTGCACGGTCCCCGCAGCACCCGGGTGGTGCGGCATGCGGCGGGTCCGCAGGCTGTCGAACCAGTGCGCTGCGGCCGGACGTCGAGCACCCCGAGGATCCTGTGCAACCAGCGTGCCGACCCCACGGTCGGACCGCGGACGACGAACGACGGCGTCCACGTCGGGCCCACGCGGCTCGCGACGTCGTCCCGGCGCGCCGACAGGCGCGCATCATGAGAGGACTGTCCCATGTCGGACACCGAGTCGAACCCAGATCAGGGCCGATCCACCAGCCCGGAGCCCACAGCGCCAGCGTCACCTCCGGCGGCGTCGGGCGCTCCGAGCCCCGCAGCGGCGCCGCGTAAGCCCAAGATCGGCGATTCCATGCCCGCGCCTCCGAGCGCGTCGGGCGCAGCGACCGCCACCGGAGAGGGCGGAGCGGCCGCCGACGGATCGGGCACCGGACCGTCGAAGAACCGTCGTCGCCGTCGTCGCGGCCGCGGTGGTGGCGGTGGTGGTGGCAGCGCCGGCGGGAACGCCGCGACCGGCGGCAACCAGGGCGGCGGCAACCAGGGCGGCGGCAACGCTCGCGGCGGCCAGGGCGGCCAGCAGCGCCAGGGCGGTGGCCAGAAGGGTCAGCGTCAGGGTGGTCAGAAGGGCCAGCGTGGCCAGCAGCCGACCCCGGTCGAAGCGGTGCTCATCGACGACGCGCCGCTCGAGCTCGACGAGAAGACGCTGAAGCGTCGCGGCGGCCGCAGCCGCAAGGGTCGGGCCGTCGGTCGCTACCAGATGAACGTGCACGTGCACGACGATGCCACCCAGATCTCGATCCTCGAGGGCCGGTCGCTCGTCGAGCACTACGTCTCACGTCCCACCGACGACGTCACCCAGATCCACGGCAACATCTACATCGGCAAGGTCGAGAACGTCCTGCCCGGCATGGAAGCGGCGTTCATCGACATCGCCACGCCGAAGAACGCCGTGCTCTACCGGGGCGACGTCCAGTACGACAAGGACGACGTCGACTCCAAGGGTGAGCCGCCGCGGATCGAGGACGTCCTCAAGGCCAAGCAGTTGATCCTCTGCCAGGTCACGAAGAACCCGATCGCGCACAAGGGGGCACGGCTCACCCAGGAGGTCTCGCTGCCGGGACGCTTCGTGGTGCTGGTGCCCAACTCGTCGACGTACGGCATCTCGAAGCGCCTGCCCGACGACGAGCGCAAGCGGCTGCGGCAGCTGCTCGACCGGGTGAAGCCCAAGGAGCACGGCGTCATCGTCCGGACCGCTGCCGAGGGCGTCACCGCCGAGGAGATCGAGCGTGACGTCAAGCGGCTCATCAAGCAGTGGGACCGGATCAGCGAGCTCGCAGCGAAGCAGAACCGCCCCGGCCTGCTCTACCGGGAGCCCGAGATGGCCGTCCGGTTCATCCGCGAGGAGTTCAACGCCGAGTACCGCGCCGTCGTCATCGACGACGAGGCGCTGCACACCGACATCAAGGAGTACGTCGAGGCCGTCGCCCCGGCGCTCGCAGACCGCGTCGAGCACTACGACCGCTCCGCCGAGCCGCTGCCACTGTTCGAGAAGTTCCACGTCGCCGAGCAGCTCGCCAAGGCGCTCGACCGCAAGGTGTGGCTGCCGTCGGGCGGCTCGCTGATCATCGAGGCGACCGAGGCGTTGACCGTCATCGACGTCAACACCGGCCGCAACGTCGGCTCGTCCAGCCTCGAGGAGACCGTCTTCCGCAACAACCTCGAGGCGGCCGACGAGATCGCCCGCCAGCTCCGGTTGCGCGACATCGGCGGCATCATCGTGATCGACTTCGTCGACATGGAGGTCAAGGAGAACCGCGACCGTGTCGTGAAGCAGTTCCGAGAGGCGCTCAGCCGGGACAAGACCCGCACGCAGGTGTTCAACATCTCCGACCTCGGCCTGGTCGAGATGACCCGCAAGCGCATCGGCGAGGGCCTGCTCGAGTCGGTGTCGTCGCGCTGCGAGCACTGCGACGGCAGGGGAGTGATCATCCCGACGGAGTTCATCTCCTGAGCGTCGCGGCCTCGACTCGCATCGGAGCGAGGGTTGGCGGTAGCGTTGCGCCTCGTATGTATGCAGTCGTGAAGTCCGGTGGAAAACAGTATCGGGTCGAAGAGGGGCAGCGCCTCAACGTCGAGCGTCTTGGAGCGCCCGACAGTGAGGTGCAGCTCGCTCCGGTGATGTTGGTCGACGGTGACACCGTCCTGGCCACTCCCGATCAGCTCAAGGGTGCGACCGTGTCGGCGCGAGTCGTCGAAGAGGTCAAGGGCAAGAAGATCAACGCCTTCACCTACAAGAACAAGTCGAACAACCGTCGCCGGTGGGGTCACCGCCAGACGTATTCGTCGATCGAGATCACCGGGATCTCCAAGGGCTGAGGCCCGCGGATCCCGTAGCTCAGGAAGAAGCCAGCCATGTCGAAGACCAAGGGCGGCGGTTCCACCAGGAACGGTCGCGATTCAGAGAGCAAGCGCCTCGGCGTGAAGGTGTACGACGGCGGCGTGGTCCACGCCGGCGCCATCATCGTCCGTCAGCGCGGCACCAGGATCCACCCCGGCGAGAACGTCGGCATCGGTGGCGACGACACGCTGTTCGCCACGGCGGATGGCGAGGTCAAGTTCGGCTCGCGCCGCAACCGCAAGATCGTGAACGTGTTCCCCGTGGGTGCCGCTGCGGAGTGATCCGCTCCACCCCGGAGTTCTGACGGCGACCCGCTCCTCGGAGCGGGTCGTTGCGCGTCCGGGGTGCAGCAGTCGCGGACCTCGGGCGGGTCCACACACCCGACCTGCGTCGTACAGTCGCTACGTGGACGGCGCGCTGTTCCAGTTCGAGGACGTGGGCGTCACCAGGTCAGGAGCCAGCGTGCTCGGCTCGGTGAACCTCACGTTGCCGGACCACGGGGTCACGGTGGTGGTCGGGCCGTCCGGGTCCGGGAAGTCGACGTTGCTGCGGCTCTGCAACCGGCTCGACGTCGCCACCAGCGGCGTCGTCCGGTACCGGGGCACCGACGTCGTCGCGCTCGACCCGCTGCAGCTGCGGCGCGAGGTCGGGATGGTCTTCCAACGTCCGGTGGTGCTTCCGGGGACGGTCGGGGCGAACCTGCGCGAGGCGGCGCCGGCAGCGACCGACCGTGAGATCGACGCGTCGTTGTCGCGGGTCGGGCTGCCAGGAGTCGCCGAACGTGACGCGTCCACCCTGTCGGGCGGGGAGTCGCAGCGCATGTGCCTCGCCCGGACACTCATGAACCAGCCTCGATTCGTGCTCTTCGACGAGCCGACGAGCTCGCTCGACCAGCGTGCAGCGCGCGGCATCGAGGAACTGGCCCTGGCGCTCGCTGCGGACGGCATCCCGAGCGCATGGGTGACCCACGACCTGGCGCAGATGCGACGCCTCGCTCATCATCTGGCGGTGGTCATCGGCGGCACGGTCGCGCAGCAGGGCGATGTCGACGCGGTGCTCGCCGAGCCCACCTGTGCAGTGGACCACTTCCTGTCCGGAGGAGCGACATGAACACCGTGGACGTCGGACCGCTCGGGGTCGCCGCGTCGCTGACGCTGATCGTCATCGCCGTCGGGCTGTCCTGGCGTGAGCGGCTCGGGTTGGGGCGGTCGATCGTGTGGGCCGCGACGCGCGCGATCGCACAGATGCTCGTCATCGGTGCAGCGTTGGGACTGGTGCTCGACGGCGACACTCCGATCGCGTGGTCGTGGGTCTGGGTCGCCGCGATGGTCACCGTCGGTTCGGCAACCGTCGCATCGCGTGTGCCGGGCACGCCGGGGGTGTTCGCCATCACGTGGTTCGCGCTCGGCGCGGCCGTCGGCACGAGCCTGGCGGTGCTGTTCGGCTTCGAGATCTTCCCGCTCGAAGCGCGCACGCTGGTCCCGACCGCGGGAATGCTGATGGGCAACGCGATCGGGGCGACGGTGCTCGCCGTGCGCCGCACGACGACCGAGGTGCGCGAACACCGTGACGAGATCGAGGTGCGCCTCGCGCTCGGCCAGACCGGTCGGACCGCGCTGCGGCCCCATCTCGCCGAAGCGATGCGCACGTCGATCACACCGCAGATCGAACAGACGAAGATCGTCGGGTTGATCGCCCTGCCGGGCACCATGACCGGTCTGCTGCTCGCCGGGGTCGACCCGCTCGACGCCGTGCTCACCCAGACCGTCATCATGTTCCTCATCCTCGGTTCGGTCGCCGTCACCTCGGTGATCGTCGGCCGCGGGATCGCCGCCCGCCTGGTCACAGCGGATCACCGGCTCGTCGCCTGAGGTTCGCTCGGTGCGTCGGCCTCAGCGGATACCGATGGGCAGGTCGCGCTCGCTCCAGTCGAGCAGCTGCACCGCACGGTCGAACGCGTAGCGGTCGGTCATGCCGCCGACGTAGGTGACGGCGTCGGCGACGGCCCGGGTGCTGCCCGGGTCGGGCACCGTCTGGTCCGCCGAACGGGGAACGAGCTCGGGTGAGGCGCCGTGCAGGTCGACCAACGCACGTAGGACCCGGATCACGGACTCGGACTGCGCGATGGACTCCTGGCGCATGTAGATGCGCTCGTAGTTGAACCGGCGGAACTCGGCGAGCGCCTCGGCCAGCGGTTCGGTCATGGAGATGCGCCCGGTGTGCCGGACCGCCTCGACCACCGCCTCGATGAAGCTGTGCAGCTGGCGGCTGCGTCGATCGCCGCAGCGTTCGAGCACGACCGGCGGCAGGTCCTCGGCTCGCACGATGCCGGCCTGTTCGGCGTCCTCGAAGTCGTGGCAGACGTACGCGATGCGATCGGCCCACGCGACGACCTCTCCCTCCGGCGTGGCGGGCGCCGGCCGGGACCAGGAGTGGTTCCGGATGCCGTCGAGCGTCTGGAGGCAGAGGTTGAGCGGGGCGAGCACCTGGTCGGCGCCCCAGACGGCGTGGTCGTAGCCCCCGTCGACGTACGGCGAGAACGCATCTTCGCTGGCGTGGCCCCCGGGACCGTGGCCGCAGTCGTGACCGAGCGCGATGGCCTCGGTCAGCGCGACGTTCACGCCGATCGCCCGGGCGATGGCGGTGGCGACCTGGGCGACCTCGAGCGCGTGGGTGAGACGGGTGCGCTGGTGGTCGTCGGGGAAGACGAAGACCTGGGTCTTGCCGGCGAGACGGCGGAACGCCGTGGAGTGCAGGATGCGGTCGCGGTCGCGCTCGAAGCAGGTGCGATCGGCGTCGGGGGCCTCGTCGACCGCCCGCGTGCCGGCACCCTCGGCCCGGGTGGCGCCGCTCGCCATCGTGGCGTCCTCGATCGCCTCTCGCTGGGAGCGGCCCATGGCGGACGGTCGGCCGATCTCGAGGTCGAAGGCGCCGTGTGCACGGCGCACATCGACGGTGGACACGACACCGGCGGCGCTGACCTGGGTGCCGCCCATGGTCAGCGCCCAGCGACGTGCCCGCTCCTGGTCGATCTCGGTACTCATGACCGAGATCGTAGGACCGGGGTGGGACAGCGATGGCACGGCCGAATCAGCCGTATCCTTGATCCCCGTGTCTGAATTCGTCGACGAGGCCGGTCTCAACGTCAAGGGTGGTGACGGCGGCGCGGGCTGCGTCTCGTTCCGCCGAGAGGCCCACGTGGAGCGGGGAGGACCCGACGGCGGCGACGGTGGCGACGGCGGCAACGTGTGGCTCGTCGCGGATCGCAACGTGGCGTCGCTGATCGCGTTCCGGGACCACCCCCACCGCAAGGCCGAGAGCGGCTCCCACGGCTCCGGCAAGAAGAAGCACGGCGCGGGCGCGAGCGACCTGATCGTCCACGTGCCCGTCGGCACCGTCGCCAAGGACCGCGACGGCGAGATCCTGGCCGACCTGTCCAACGACGGCGACCGGTGGCTGGCTGCGGCAGGGGGCATCGGCGGCAAGGGCAACGCCCGGTTCCTGTCGAACAAGCGTCGTGCGCCCGGTTTCGCCGAGCAGGGCGAGTACGGCGAGGAGCGTTGGATCTGGCTCGAGCTGAAGCTGATGGCCGACGTCGCGCTCGTCGGCTTCCCGAACGTGGGCAAGTCCACGCTCATCTCACGCATCTCGGCCGCCCACCCGAAGATCGCCGACTATCCGTTCACGACGCTGGTCCCGAACCTCGGCGTGGTGCGCCTCGCTGACGGCGGCGCGCCCTTCGAGATGGTCGTCGCCGACATCCCGGGTCTGATCGAGGGGGCGGCCGGTGGCAAGGGCCTGGGCCACCAGTTCCTCCGTCACATCGAACGCGCCCGGGTGCTGGTGATCCTCTGTGACCTGTCGCCCTTCGCCGAGCTCGACCCCGACGAGCAGGAGCGCATCCTGCTGCACGAGCTCTCGGAGTACCGCCCCGAGCTGCTCGACCGGCCCCGCGTCCGGGTCGGCTCGCGAGCGGACCTGGCCGACGAGTCGGTGCTCGAGCAGTTCGACGGCCTGCCCATCTCGGCGGTGACGGGTGCGGGCATCCCGCAGCTGCTGGGTGCGCTGCGGTCCGCGGTCGAGGCCGTCAGAGCGCTCGACCCCGAGCCCGAGGGCTTCGTGACCCTGCGACCCGTGCCCGAGGGCGTGCGGATCGCCCGCAACGACGACGGCAGCTTCGAGGTCCTCGGTCGCGAGGCCGCGCGTGCGGTGCGGCTGAACGACCTGACGAACCTCGAGGCCATGGACGAGGCCCGCAGTCGTCTCAACAAGCTGGGCGTCGACCGGGCGCTCGCCCGTGCGGGAGCCCGCAACGGCGACACGGTGCACATCGCGTCGCTGAGCTTCGACTTCCAGACCGACGTGGAGCTCGACGTGCAACCCTTCGACGAGGCCGACTGATGCGATTGGTGGTCAAGCTCGGCACGTCGAGCCTGACCGACGAGCACGGGGTCATCGACCAGGGCGCCCTCGCCAAGGCGGCGACCGAGATCGCCGAGGTACGTGCACAGGGCCACCAGGTGGTGCTGGTCTCGTCGGGGGCGGTCGCCTCCGGGCTGCCCGCGCTCGGCCTCGGTGCGGGCGACCGTCCCACCGACTCCCGCACGCTCCAGGCCATCTCGGCCATCGGGCAGGTCCGCCTCATGCAGTCGTGGAACGAGCACTTCGGCGTCCACACGCTGGTCGCCGGACAGGTGCTGCTCGCTCCGCAGGACTTCATGGTCCGCTCGCAGTACCTGCACGCCCGCTCGACCCTGGAGCGGCTGCTCGAGCTGTCCGTCGTCCCCGTCGTCAACGAGAACGACGCCGTCGCGGATGACGAGATCCGCTTCGGCGACAACGACCGCATCGCGTCGCTCGTCGCGCACCTGGTCCGGGCCGACCTGCTGGTCCTGCTCACCGACGCCCCCGGCGTGATGGACGCCGATCCGCGCCTCACCGAGGACGCCTCGCTCATCGCCGAGATCGTCGAGATCGACCACGAGCTCGAGGCCGTCGCCGGCGGCGCCGGCAGTGCCCGCGGCAGCGGGGGCATGGCGTCGAAGCTGGCGGCGGCGAAGATGGCGTCGTGGTCGGGGGTGCGCACCGTGATCGCCGCCGCGGCCCGCCCGGGTGTGCTCGCCGGTGCCGTCGCCGGCACGCCGGGGATCGGCACCACCGTGCACGCCCGCGAGGGCCGCCTGGCCGCCAGGAAGCTCTGGATCGCCTTCGCGCTGCCGGCCGAGGGACGCGTGGTCATCGACGAGGGCGCGGTCGCTGCGCTCACCGGTGGCGGCCGGTCGTTGCTCGCCGCGGGCGTCGTCTCGCACCACGGCACCTTCGGCGTCGAGGCGGCGGTCGAGATCGCGGATGCCGATGGCCGGGTGATCGCCAAGGGGCTGACCCGGGTGGACTCCGACACCCTCGGTGTCATGGCCGGACGACGTTCGGCCGAGCTCATCGAGGGATCCGGCGAGGTCGTGCACCGCGACGACCTCGTCGTGATGCCCTGAGGAGCGATGTGAGCCCGGGGCCACGGTGAGCAAGGGCCGTCGCAGTGCCGGGCTGCTGCTGTTCCGCCGCACGGGCGACGCCGGTGTCGAGGTGCTGGTCGTGCATCCCGGTGGGCCGTTCTGGGCGCGCAAGGACCTGGGTGCGTGGTCGCTGCCGAAGGGCGAGTACGACGACGACGAGGATCCAGGGGTGTGCGCTCGCCGGGAGTTCGCCGAGGAGCTCGGCACCGCGCCGCCCGACGGCGAGCTGTTCGACCTGGGAGAGGTCCGCCTCAAGAGCGGCAAGGTCGTCGTGGCGTGGGCCGTCGAAGGGGACCTCGACGTCGACACCGTCGTCAGCAACGTCTTCGAGACCGAGTGGCCGCCGCGCTCCGGTCGCCGTCAGGAGTTCCCCGAGGTCGACCGAGCGGAGTGGTTCCCCCTCGATGAGGCGCGGCAGCGCCTCAACCCCGCGCAGGCTGCGTTCGTCGATCGACTCGAGGCGCTGCTCGCCGGTTGATCAGCCGGGGCTGGGAGCGGCTTCGCCCTCGCCGGAGGCCGCGGTCTCGGCGGATGCCTCGGCCGGGGCGCTCGCGGCGTCGCCGATGCCGAGCTTCGAGCGGATCTCGGAGAGGCGAGCCTGGGCCTCGAAGTTCACCGAGGCCTGCTCGACCTCGAGCATCTTCGACTCGACCGACATGCCCTGGATCTCGGACATGCCCTTGGCCTTGGCGTAGCGGGTCTCGATCTTCTCGCGCACCTCGGCGAGGGTGGGGACGTCGTCGCCGACCTGCTCGGTCAGCGAGGTCATCGCCGTGTTCATCTGCTCCTGCATCTTCGCCTGGTCGAGCTGCGACAGGAGCTTCTGCTTCTCGGAGAGCTTCTGCTGGAGCAGTCGGGCGTTCTGCTGCACCGCGGCCTTGGCCTGCTCGGCCGCCTGGGTGGACTGGAGCGACATCTCCTTGAGGCCCTGCACCTCGCCCTCCTTGGCGATGAGCTGGTTCGCGAAGGCCTCGGCGGCGGTCGTGAACTCGGTCGCCTTCGCCACGTCACCGCCGCGAGCAGCCTCGTCGGCCATGAGCACGGCCTGCTGGGCGTTGCGGTTGAGCTTCTCGAGCTCGTCCATCGCCGCGGACATCCGCATGTCGGTCTGCTTCTGGTTGGCGATCACATTCGCCGCCTGCTCCTTGAGCTGGCGGTGCTGCTCCTGGGCCTCGGTGATCGCCTGCTCGAGCTGGACCTTCGGGTCCGCCTTCTCGTTGAAGGTGCTCGAGAGCTTGGCTCCCATGTACTTCCACCACTTCTTCAGCGACTTCCACATGCGCAGGAGCCTACGTCGGACCGGTGCGTTCCCGAGGGCACGTCTCAGGTGTCGGTGCCCTCGGCCCGTCCGGCGGCGAGCAGGAGGGTGGCGAGCTGGGACGCGACCACCGACGACTCGGTGTGGCCCGGGTCGACCGCGGTGGTGGCCAGGATGCCGTTGGCGGTGCTGAGGAACAGGTCGGCGAGCGCGGTGGCATCGGTCCACGCCGGCACGAGGCCGTCGTCGCGCTGCTGCTCGATGACCGCGGTCAGCACGTTGCGCACCTCGTTCCACATCGCCCGGAGCTCGTCGCTGACCCGTTCCCAGCGCCGCGCTGCCGACAGCGCCTCGACGTAGGCGATGCGCTCCTCACGCGAGGAGCGGAAGAGCTCGTCGAGCGCGACGATCGTCGAGGCGAGCTTGCCCGCCGGTGTGTCCTCGGCCCGCAAGACGGCGAGCACCGGGTCGAGCAGTTCTCGACAGCTGGCGACGAGCGCCAGCGCGACGAGCTCGTCCTTGGAGCCGAAGTGATAGGTGATCGCTGCCAGGTTCTCGCCCGACTCCGCCGCGATGGCCCGTGAGGTGACGGCGTCGTAGCCGTCTCTGGCCAGGAGCGTGCGCGTGGCCGCGAGCAGACGCTCGGCTGCGCCGGTGCGGCGGGCGCCGGTCGAACGCCGGCGGGGTGCGGTCACGACATCTCCATTCGCCCGCCGGAGTCGGTGGGGTGTTGCCGCCCGGTCGCAGGACCGGTTCGTCGAGTGCGGAGTGCTGGGTTCCGGGCTGCTGGTCCGGGTGGCGAACGTGGGCCACGCCGTTCGGTTGTCACCTGAATCAAACGGGTGTATGCATTTTACCATGATCTTGGCTCGCACGGCAGCCCCCTCAGGGGTCGGATCCCACGGCGCTCCCTGGCTCACCGCGGCGATCGTGGCCTCGTGGATCGGTGCTGCAGCCGTCGGTGTCATCCGTGCGGTCGGAGCGTCGCCCGCCGAGCGCGGGCCGGGCGCAGTGCTCTCGTCGCTGACCCTGGCGATCGTGCTCGCGACACCGGCCGTGGTCGCCGAGATCGCTCGGCGTTCCCGGACCCCGGCGCTGTCGATCGCCGCCGGCATCGCCCTGGTCCCGCTGGGGCTCATCTCGGTCGCGACCTTTCCGATGTTGGTGCCCGCCGCGGTGTTCGTCGTCGCCGGGGTCCGGATGCGGGGTCGCTCGGGTGCGGCGGCCGTCCCGGCGTCGTGCGCCGTCGTGGTCACGACGGTGGCAGCGCTGGTCGTGATGTTCGTGCACCAGGACCCGAGGTCCGTCGAGACCCCGACCATGGGGTCCGCGGTGAGCGACGTGGTGACCCCGGTGGAGTCGCTCGCTGCGCTGCTGCTCGTGGCCGTGACGATCGCCGTGGCCGTGCTCGCAGGGCTCAGCCGGCCCGGCCGCTCCGCCGACGCGCCCGGGGGTTGATGCGGTCGATCATGGGCTCGAAGCCCATCGGTCGGATCAGGAACGTCGCGACGACGAACACCGGCAGTGCGACCGCCAGGCAGATGGCGATCTCGACGATCGCCCCGCCGGAGCCGACGAGGCGTTGTTCGGCCAGGCCGATCGCTACCAGCACCGCGGCGCCGAGCACCACCGCCCGGAGCACGACGTCGGCGGTCGCCCATCCGATCAGCCCACGCACCTGGCGTTGCAGCACGTAGAGCGCGAGCGCCGCCGCCACCCAATAGGCGATCGAGTACGCCATCGCCAGGCCGGTGGTCTCGAGCAGTGCGATCAGCGGCACCACCAGGATGACGTTGAGGACGTTCTCGAAGACGTTCAGATAGAACGGCGTGCGCGTGTTGCGGCGGGCGTGGAAGGCCCGGACGCAGTACAGGAAGATGGCGAACGCCGGGAGGCCCACGCTGAAGCCCAGGAGCATGCGGGCGGTCTCCTGGGTCGCCGAGGCGTCGAACTCGCCGCGCTGCAGCAGGATCTCGATCAACGGCTTCCCGAGGAACAGGTACGCGCCCGCGGCGGGGATCATGAAGGTGAGCAGCAGGCTGAGTCCCTCACGGAACTTCGCGATGTACGCCGCGTCGTCGCCGTTGCGGGCGGCGGTCGCGAGTTCGGGCAGCACCGCCGTCATGATCGACACCGCGATCAGGCCGTAGGGGAGCTGGAAGAAGATGAACGCGTACTGGTACGCGGAGACCGCACCCACGCCGGCGCCTCGTGCCAGGGTCAACACGATCAGCAACGAGACCTGGTTGGCGATCGCGAAGCCGACGGTCCAACCCGAGAGGCGCACGACGGACTTCACCGCGGGGTGCCGCGGTCGGAAGTCCCAGCGCAGGACGATCCCTGCGCGGCGGATCGCCGGCAGCAGCGCCACCGCCATGGCCGCCACACCCGCGGTGGTGCCGAGGCCGAGCACGAACACCGTGTTCAGCGACGAGTCGCCCTGGGCGGGGTCGATGACCTTGTACACGACGAGCGCGGCGATCGAGATGACGACGTTGGTCAGCACCGGCGCGAAGGCGGGCGCGGCGAACTTGCGGCGGGCGTGCAGCAGCGCGGTCGCCAGCGTGGTCATCCCGTAGAAGAAGATCTGCGGCAGCAGCAGTATCAGGAAGTCGTCGCCGATCGCGATCTGGCCCGCCCGCTCCGCGCCGTCGACCGAGAGGGCGAAGAGCCGGTTCAGCAGCGGTGCGACCACGACGGCGATCAGGGTGAGCGCGGTGATCGCCACGAACGCGACGGTCACCATGACCGACGTGGAGTCGTCGTCGGGGTCGTCCTGGGCGTGGATGAACAGCGGGACGAGCGTCGAGGACAGCACGCCACCGATCACGAGCTCGTAGAGGATGTTGGGTGCGGTGTTCGCCAGGTTGTAGACGTCCGCGACGCTCGTGAGCCCGAGCGCCGCGGTGAGCGCGGCGACCCTGACCAGACCCGAGACCCGCGACAACGCGGTGCCCACCGCCGGCATGGCGCTGGCCCGCAGCAGGCTGCGACCACCGCCGCCACTGCCGATCGGCTCCTCGGCGGCTGCCTCGTCGGTCCAGTCGTCGGGATCCCAGTCCTCTGCCCACTCCTCGGGATCGCTGTCGCCGGTGCGGACGTCGCCCACGCTGGTCACGCGCTGCCCGACCCGGGCTGCGGCGTGCCGCCCTGACCCGGCTCGGTGTCGGTCACCGAGGGGGCGGGTCGTGACTCGGGCATGGTCGGCGGGCCGGAGGCGTGGCGGGTCTCCTCGACGGCCTGGCGCAGCGCCTCCATGTCACCCACGATCGATTCGACCTCGTCGCCGAGGCCGCCGACGGCGTCGGCATCGGACTGGGTGACCGACAGCTCGACGGTGCGCGTGACGGTCTCGTCGATGCGGGCGTCGAGCAGCCGGAGCTGGTCGTAGGTGTCGTTGATCGTGCGGTCGAGGCGCTCGGCGGAGGCCAGCTGCGACCGGATCGCCGCGATCGTCCGGTCGCTGCGCTCGGTCTTCGGTGCGGACTCCGCGGCATGCAGCTCTGCGACGATGCGTCCACCGTCGATCTGGCGTCGACCGGTGCTCAGTGCCTGGCCAGCGGACGCGATCCGCCAGGCCTCGTCGACCGCGGTCTCGAGCCGGTCGCCGATCTGGCCGAGGCGCTCACGCAGCGGTCCTTGCCGTACACCGCCGAGGGCGGTGTCGAAGCGGTGGCTGGCGTCGAGGATCTCCTGCATCACCGTGCGCCACGGGTCCTCGAGCGCCCGCGGGTTGATGCCGGGTCGCTGGGGCGCACGTGGCACCGCGGCGAGCACCCTCACGGCGAAGGCGCCCAGACCCACCACGACCGCACCGATCGGGTTCAACCCGATCAGGACGCCCGCGGCGACACCCGCCCCGGTGGCCACGATCGCCGACGGCGACGTGATGGCCCGGGCGACCTTCGGGGTCAGGAATCGGTCACGGAACGACGACATGTCGCCCCCATGCTGGCACCTGTCGCGGCACGACCGCGATCTTCACCGGTCGTCGTCGGAACGCAGGGCGACGACCGTCAGCTCCGGATCCGCGGCGATCTCGTCGTCGGTGAACCGCAGCGGGCGCAGCTCGCCCCGGGCGAAGGCACGCGTGCCGTCGCTGTGGTGTGGCGAGCGTGGATCGCCGCTCTGCCCGTAGGCCAGCAACCCGCGGCCGACCGGCCCCTGTGGGGTCATGTCGACGAGCATCACGAAGCTGGCGCCGTAGGTCACCTGGTAGCCGCCGGCGGCGAGGCCGGTGCGCTGTCGACCGGGGAAGATCGGCGCGGCGGGCGGTTGGGGTTCGAGCGAGGTGGACGACAGGGCGCCCACGGGGACCACCACGTTGAGCATGCCCTCGGCCTCGCCGCCGCCGGGCACGGCGACGTGCTCGGTGCCGCGCACGGCCCACTGCACCGAACCGAGCGGCGCGTCCGCTGCGATGCCGGCGGCCTGCAGCAGCACCAGGGCCGCGGACATGGCGGCGAGCACCGGATCCGGGGCGTCGTCGTCACCCGTCGGGAGGGGAGCGGGTGCGAGCCCCCTCGGGGTGTCGAGCGGACGTTCCACGTCCCACTGCTCATCGAACAGGCCGCTGCCGGCCCGCCACGACGCGTCGTCGAATCCGCCCATGAACTCACGCCAGAGCACCGCGCCGATCGAGTCGAGCGACGCGGTCCGGTCCCACGCGGCGAGGATCTCACCCGCGTGGCGCAGCGACTCCTCGGAGGCCACACGGCAGCGGTCGACGACGGCGTCGACGAGCAGCGTGGCGCTCAGGCTCTCGTTGTCGAACACCGCCCGCTCGAGGTCGTCGAGGGTGACGTCGCCCCGTGCGGCGAGCTCGGCGGCGAGGCGCAGGTTCTGACGGGTTCGGAGGCTGCGCGGCGTGCGCTCGAGCCCGCAGAGCACCGGGTAGCCCTCGAGTCGTCGTTCCGGGTGGCTGAGCCAGTGGGAGTCGTTGGCGTTGACCACGACGTCGCGCACCTCGAGCTCCGGCAGCCCGTCGGGAGCGACCAGTCCGGGCGAGCGGGCGTCGTCGTCGAGCAGCCACTCGTCGTCGGGCTCGCTGCCGTCGAGCACCGCGATGCGGTTCTCGAACGCGAGAGCGGCGATCAGGTCCTCGTCCAGGCGTCGGAGGAAGCGCTGCGTGGCAGCGTCGGACAGCGCTGGCGTGGCAGAACCGTCGGCGTACCACGCCGTGCCGGAGCGGTCCGCGGCCAGGGTGTTGACCCACGGCATGCCCTTGACGTCGCGGAAGACCGAGCGGAACTCCTCGAGATCGCGCGCCCGGCACATCCCGAGGAACTGCTCGAGCACGACGGTGTTGTCGACGTTCGCGTCGCGGTAGCTGAACGCGGTGTCCATGCCCCACCCGAGCAGCGGCATGTTCAGCATCGGTCCGTGATGCGTGCTCCACATCTCGCGTTCGACGCGTCGCATCCCGCCGGGTTCGTCCGCATCGTGCACGTCGACCGCGACGGTGCGTGACGTCATCGAGCGGACCTCGTCGCCGTAGCGGTACGTCGTCGGGTCGTCGCCGAGGGTCAGCTGCTGGACGGTGAAGCGGTGTCCCTTCGAGAAGGTGTGGGCCCAGGCCACGCCGTCGTTGAAGCCCATCTGGATGCCGGGTGCACCGAGCAGCGACACCCCGTACACGTCGAGCTCGCCGGGGATCGTCAGGTGGCACTCCCAGAAGCGGGCCTCGCCGCCCCACGGGAAGTGCGGATTGGCGAGCACCATGCCGCCACCGGACGCGGTGGCGTCGCCGCCCAGGGCCCAGCCGTTGCTCGCCGGTGAGGGGCCGCTGAGCGCCTCGGGGGAGGTCGGCGGGAACGGTCCATCGGGGCCGGGTGCCTGCGCCCAGCCGATGAGCTGCGCCAGGTTGCGGCCGCTGCCCATGAGCGCGACGTCGCCGAGGTAGGCGTAGAGGTCGAGCTCGTCGATCGGTCGGATCCACTCGGCGCCGCGACACCACTCCGGCAGCGATGCCTCGCGGGTGCGTTCGTCGACGCGCCGGTTGTAGCCTGCCACGTAGCCGGTGATGAGCTCGCGGATCCACGGGGGCTGCGAGGCGCGGAGGTCGTCGGCCCGTTCGACGACGCCGAGGGCCAGGTACCCGAGATCCGACGCCAGGTGGCTCTCGGCGACGCCGACGCCGTGGTAGCGGGAGCGTTCGCTGCGGACCTTGACGATCTGGTCGGCGATCGTCGGCAGGTGGTCACCCGCGATCGCCCAGCCCTGCCCGTACCCGAGGTCGGCCCACGACGACGCGCGGATGTGGGCGACACCGTGGGTGGTGAAGCGGAGCTCGGCGTCGTACACGGCGTCGCCGAGGTCGGCGGGCGTTGCTGCCATCAGAAGTTGCTGATCACGGCCGCGAAGACCTGGTTGATCGTCGTGGCGTCGCTCGCCTGGTAGGCCGTGGCGTTCGAGGCCTCGGCGATCTGCCGGAGCTCGCGGGGATCCGCGCCGGAGCCGTAGGCGACGGTGAAGATGCGGACGGGCTTGGAGTTCTCGCCCTCGCTGTTCGTCTTGACGTCGCCGAGCAGTGCTTCGAACTGGTCCCGGTCGTCGGCCTGGTTGCCGTCGTCGTTCTCGCCGTCGGTCAGCACGATGACCGCGTTGATCAGCGACGGGTCGTACTGCTCGAGCATCTGGTCGTAGCTCTTCTGGGTGACCTCGTAGAGCGGCGTGCCCCGCCGCGGGATCAGATTGGTCACCTGCCGGACGAGGGCCTCACGGTTCGGGCCGATCGGCGCGACCGGCGAGAGGTCCTCGACCACGGGACGTCCGTCGTCGTCGGTGGTGAAGATGCGCAGACCGACCAGGTCCTCGGGTTTGAAGTCGTCGAGGCCGTCGATCACGGCCTCCTTGGCGAGGTCGAGTCGGGTCGGTCCGTCGGGGTCATCGGCCGCGGCCGGCTCGCCCATGGAGCCGGAGACGTCGAGGACCAGCATGACCCGGGCGCCCTTGCGCTGCTGGGCCCAGGTGTCGAGCAGATCGACCATGACCTGGCCGGACGGCACCTGCAGCAGGGTCGCCGGCTGCTCCGGGTCGACGCCGTTCGCCGCGACGATCGGGTCGTCGACGGCGACCTCGGGGTTGCCCGGCCGGAAGCCGTACTCGAGCACCCGCTCCTGGTTCTCGGGACGCTGCACGTACTCCTGGAAGCGCTCGGCGGCGTCACGCTGCTCGGGGGTGACCCACGGGGCGTCGAGGATGAAGAAGGGGTTGTCGGAGTAGAGCGTGCCCTCGGTCGGGTAGACGGCGACCAGCGGGGTGCGCGGCGGTCGGGGCTTCTCGCCCTGGGACAGCACGCCGTCGGGATTGCCCTTGTTGTAGTCGACGAGCGACTTCTCCTCGACGGCCACGGCGCTGGCGTAGGTGAGCGCCGTGCCGCGTCGGTCGGCCCGGAACCAGTTGTTGAGGAAGGTCATGGTGATGTCGCCGTAGTGCACCACCGAGGACTCGATGTCGGTGCCGTACTGCACGACCGTCGGGTTGGCGAGGTCCTCGGCGGACAGCCCCGAGGTCTTGCCCGTGGCCGCGTAGGTCTGGGCGATCAGCGCGGACAGTCCGGAGGTGGAGAAGTTCGGGTTGGTCTTGCCGAGGCGGAACTCGCCCCACTCGGGGTGGCCGTGGTCGGCCCAGCCGCCCTCGGACTGCGACAGCGCCAGGATGTCCTTCCAGCCGATCGGTGTGTCGGGCCAGCCGAGCGCTTCGGCCATCGGCTTCGGCATGGCGATGACCAGCGGTGTGAGCATGAACGGCGTCGGGTCGTTGGGCGCCATGGGCTGCTCGCCGGCGTCGCTCAGCAGCTGGTTGAGGATCGTTCCCCACGAGCTCGAGGCGGGCGACCAGATGGTGGGCAGGGGTCCGTCCTCGGCCTCGTCCCAGCCCTCGGCGAGTGCGGTCATGGCGCCGCCGGAGGCCTTGGACCGGACCTCGACGAAGATGCAGCCGTCGTCGGTCTGCGCCTCGGAGGAGTCGTTGAACCGGTCGGCCAGGTCGCCCAGCAGGTCGATCTTCTCGGAGCTGACCGCCACGTCGACCGTGGTGCAGTCGTCGCGGCGGGCGTCACCGCCGCCCGAGGCGTCGTCGCCGCCGTCGCCACCCGAGCAGGCCGCGGCGAGCAGTGCGCCGAGCACGATCAGGGAGAGGCCGAGAGATCGGGTCGTCGATCGTCGTGGGGCCATGTGGTCCTCGCTTCTCTCGTGGGTCACCAGCGGTCCCGGAGGGACTGCAGCACGCCGGGGTCCGGCAGGTTCGAACCGTCGGGCAGCGCGGGCGGACCCTGGGCGCCGGACGGCGCCCGTCCGTCGATGCGCCAGCCCCGTGCGGCCAGGGCGTCACGCAGCTCGTCGGCGCCGATGTCGTCGACCAGCGCCGGCGCGTCCAACCCGTCCCTGGGGACGAGCACGACGTCCGCGGTCACCATGGGCTCAGCGTAGATGGGCACATAGCCCCTGTTCGGGGTCAGCAACCGTGACGTCTCCGACTCGAGGGCGCCGACGGTGCTGAACTCGCCGACCCGGCTCACCGCACGTTCCAGCGGTGACTGCCGGCCGAAGCGCGTCGAGGAGCTGGCGCCGGTGAGGTCGTCGAACCACAGCCCGAACGCCGGATCCTCGAAGTCGACCGTCGAGTAGTCGTCGCCGCCGAACCAGCTGTCGGTGGCGGCGGCGAGCACGGTCAGTCCCGCGGCCGACTCCGGAGCCGACAGCCCGACGCGTTGCCCCGCAGGGACCTGTTCGCCCACGCAGCGCCAGGTGATCGCGCCGCCGCAGGCGGCCTCGAGATCGGCCCGGCCCTCGGCGCGTGTGGCGATCATGACCGGCGAACGGGCCAGCACCTCGGACGGCGCGCCGAGCACCTCGCCGTCGAGCTCCTCGAACCTGCGGTTGTCGGCCACGACGTCGGGCCATGCCGAGGTGGTGAGCCATGCGTCGGCGTCCAGCTCGCCGCCGTCGCTCGCGAGCTCGTCGGTCGTGGCGCCCGACTCGCGGACCACGACATCCAGATCGTCGTTCGCGTCGGCGAGTCGGCTACAGACGTCGGCGAGGGTGCTGTCGCAGACCAGTCGGATGCGATCGCCGGATCGTCCCGATCCGCCACCGCCGTCGTCGCCGTCGATGCGGTCCCGCAGCAGCACGGCGCCGACGATCATGACCACGGCGACCACGACGGCGAGCAGGCGTTTCACCGGGGCACCTGCTCGGTGGACCGCACGCCCGAGATCGAGTCGGGCACGTCCTCGGCGGTGAGCGAGGTGAGATCCGCGTCGGTGTGCTCGGCGAGCGCGACCACTCGCGACGCATGGCGGTTCACCGCGGCCTCGAACAGGTTGCGGGCGACGCGGGCGTTGCCGAAGCCCTTCGTGCGCGGGACGGCGTCGAGCACCTCTCGGAACCTGGCACGACCGTCCTCGGTGAGCTCGTAGCGCTGCTTCTCGCCGATCGAGGCGACGATGTCCATCAACTGGTCGGTCGAGTAGTCGGGGAAGTCGATCACGGTGGGGAACCGCGACCGGAGACCCGGGTTCGTGCCCAGGAACTCCTCCATCTCGGCCGGGTAGCCGGCCACGACGAGCACGACCCGGTCGCGACGGTCCTCCATCAGCTTGACGATCTGGTCGATCGCCTCTCGGCCGAAGTCGTTCTCGGAACCGCGGGCCAGGGTGTAGGCCTCGTCGATGAACAACATGCCTTCGTCGGCCTCGTCGAAGCGGTTGGTGACCAGCGGCGCGGTCTGGCCGACGAACCCGGCGACCAGACCGGAGCGGTCGGTCTCGACGAGGTGGCCGCGGGCGACCACGCCGAGGGTCCGGTAGATCTGCGCCAGCAGGCGGGCGACGGTCGTCTTGCCGGTGCCGGGGTTCCCGGTGAACACCAGGTGGTGGCTCGTCTCGAGCGTGGGCAGGCCACGATCGGCGCGCAGCCGCTGGACGGTCAGGAAGTCGGCGACGAGGTGCACGCGTTCCTTGACCTCGTCGAGCCCGATCAGCGCGTCGAGCTCGGCGAGCAGCTCCTCGAGGGGCCGGGCGGGCGCCACCGGCTCCGCCGGCGCTCCGGCTGCGGCACCGTTCGTCGTCGTGGTCGCTCGGGCGACGGCCGGC
>JALYWI010000150.1 GCA_030852785.1 Actinomycetota bacterium | reverse complement strand
CCGTCGCGCTGCTCGCGGCGACGGTCGTGCTCGTCGGGTGCACGCCCGCGCAGTACCAGGCCTGGTGGACATCGCAGGGCAACCCGCCGCTCGCCGAGCCGCAGCTCTCCGAGGCCGCTGCGGCGGCCACCCGGTACTGGGCCGAGATCGCCCGCCAGGACCGTTTCCGCTGGAGCTCGGCAACCATCTCGCCGGCGCTCGCCCAGCGCATGACCCCGTCGTCGTGGCGCCCCGGATGCCCGGTGCCCCTCAGCTCCCTGCGCCACGTGCGCGTCTCGTACATGGGCTTCGACGGTGCCGAGCGCACCGGCGACCTGATCGTGCACGTCGACCAGGTCGAACGTGTCGCGATCGCCTTCAACCTGTTGTGGGACGAGAGCTTCCCCATCGAGCGCATGCAGCTCGTCGACGACTTCGGTGGCGACGACGACGCGTCGATGGCGGCCAACAACACCTCGGCGTTCAACTGCCGCCGCGTCGCAGGATCGTCGTCGTGGTCCCAGCATTCGTACGGTCGTGCGATCGACATCAACCCGGTGCAGAACCCGTACGTGTCGGGTGCATCGGTGTCACCGCCGGCGGGTGGTGCCTACGTCGACCGCGGCAACGTCCGCACGGGCATGATCACCGCCAACGGCGCAGCCGTCCGCTCGTTCGCAGCGGTCGGTTGGGGCTGGGGCGGCGCCTGGGCCCGCACGAAGGACTACCAGCACTTCTCGCTGTCGGGGACCTGACACTCCCACCCCTGCGCCAGCTCGCGGTACTCGGCCAGGACGTTGCGTCGCCGTCTCGGTGACGCAGTCTCGGTGACGCCGTTCCTCAGCGGTAGGCCGCGACGGCCTGCTTCGTGGCATCGACGTAGCTGCCGCCGAACTTCACCGCGTGCACGACCAACGGCGCCAGCTGGTGCAACGCCACACGCGACGGCCAACCGTCCGCGAGCGGGTTCGCCTCGTCGTAGGCGACGAAGCAGCGCTCGTCGAACCCTCCGAACAGGCGCATCATCGCCAGGTCGAACTCACGATGGCCGCCGTGTGCGGCCGGGTCGATCAGCCAGCTGTGGTCCGAGCGGTCGACCAGGCGGTTGCCCGCCCAGAGGTCGCCGTGCAGCCGCGCGGGTGGCTCCGGTGGCCCGCCGAGCTCCTCGAGCCGCTCGGCGATCGACTCGAGCGCGGTGACCGTCGCTGCGTCGAGGGCTCCCGCATCCAGAGCCAGTCGTGCCAGCGGTACCAGACGCTGGGTCCGTTGGAACTCCGCCCAGGTCGAGCACGGCTCGTTGGGCAGGTGACGGCTCCCGGTCGTCCGGCGGTCCTCACGACCGAAGCACGGCGCGCCGCTGCGGTGCAGCGCCGCCAGCTCACGACCGAAGGCGTCCTCACCCGCCGGGGTCCGGACGTGTCCTGGTGACTCCTCGATCCACTCCAACACCAGCACACCTGGCCGGTCGGGTCCGGGCGCTGCGACGGCCAACACCTCGGGCACTCGGACGGTGTCGGACTCGCGCAGCCACGACAGCCCCCGGGCCTCGGTCTCGTGGTCCATGGTCGGCGCACCGGGCCGGTCGGTCTTGACCGCGACCCGGCGTCCGTCGTCGAGCTCGGCGCGGAACACCGCCGCGTTGTCCCCTCCGGCGAGCGGCTGCAAGGACACGAACTCGGCGTGGAGCGAGGCGGCGAGGACGTCCGCGAACGCGCTCAGATGTGCGGGGAGCGCCATGCCAGGAGTCTGCCGGAACTCGGTGGCCCGCTCCTCGCCCGCTCCGGGAGACTGGTGTCGTGGAGCAGGCAGGGCAACGGAGCAGGGGGCCGCTGCTGCTGCTCGAGTCGGCGACGCTGCTGTCCGGCGCGGGCAACGGAGCAGCCGCCGTCGTGCTCCCGTGGCTGGTGCTCGAACGCACCGGCAGTGCGGGTTCGGCGGGCCTGCTCGCGGCCGCGACGGCGCTCCCGCTCCTGGTCTCGAGCGTGTTCTCCGGGACCATCGTCGATCGCATCGGGCGACGTCGAACGGCGGTGGGCTCCGACGTGCTCTCGGCCTGCTCGGTCGCAGCGATCCCGCTGCTCGACGCGCTCGTCGGGATCGACCTGTTCTGGCTCATCGTGCTCGCCGTCGTCGGCGCGGTGTTCGACCCGGCCGGCGTCACCGCCCGCGAGACCATGCTGCCCGCGACCGCGGCACGAGCCGGCTGGCCCCTGGAGCGGGTCAACGGGGTCCACGAGGCGGTGTGGGGCGTGGCCTTCCTGGTGGGTCCAGGCGTCGGCGGCGTGCTCATCGCCGCGGTGGGGGCCGCCGACGCGCTCTGGGTGACCGCCGCCGGCTTCACGCTCTCCGCATTGCTGGTCGCCCTCCTCAGGGTGCCGGACGCCGGCACACCGACCACCGACGACGTTCCCGAGTCGCTCTGGCGCGGCACCGTCGAGGGCGTGCGCTACGTCGCGCGGGACCCGCTCCTGCGAGGCCTCACGGCGATGACGGCCGTGATCGTGTCGGTCTACATGCCGATCGAGGGCGTCCTGCTGCCGGTGCACTTCGAGGCCGAGGGCCAACCGGGTCGGCTGGGAGCCGTCATCATGGCCATGAGCCTCGGCGGCATCGTCGGCGCACTGGGCTACGGAGCAATCAGCGGACGCATCCGCCGCAGCTGGGCGTTCCGCGGCGCCCTGATCGGCACCGCTGCCTTCCTCCTGGTGCTCGCCGCCCTGCCGCCGTACGCCGTGATGCTCGCCGCCGCGGTCGGCATCGGGATCTCCTACGGACCGGTCGGGCCGATCCTCAACCTGGCCATGCAGACCCGCACCACCGAGGCGATGCGAGGACGTGTCGTCGGGATCATCACCTCGGCGGAGTACGCGGCCGGGCCGGTCGGCTACCTGATCGTGGGCGCGACGACCCAGCGGTTCGGGGTGCGGCCGACCCTGCTGGTCGTCGCCGTCCTGATCGCACTGCTCGCCGTCGCCGGCCTGTTCATCCGCTCGCTGGGTGCGCTCGACGGCCTGCGCGACCCCGCGGCCCACGGCTCGCTGCCCGAGCTGCTCGACGAGGCGACGGCCGGTCCGGTGCCGCTCGTGTTGCCGCCCAGGGACCCCGACCATCGGGTCCGCAGCATCGATCGGCCCTGAGCGGCGCTACTGCTGGTAACCCTCGACCACGTCGGTCGGTCGCACGGGAGCGGAGTCGGGGTCGAGGCCGGCGTTGCGCCGAGCCCGACGCTGCCGGAGCAGGTCCCAGCACTGGTCGAGCCCCAGCTCGACGTCGTCGAGGCGTGCGCGGTCCTCGGGGCTGAGGGCGTCACCGTGCGAGCTGAGTTCGTGGAGCCGCTGCTCCTCGGCCACGAGCTCGTCGATCCTCCCGAGAATCTCTTCGTCCATGGGGGTGTCCTCCGTCGGTGGTGTCCGGCGCGACGTTACCCACGCCAGGTGCGTCCGTCGTTCAGCTCCACAACGAGTCGAGCTCGAGCTCGACGCCGAGCGCGGCGTCGATCGTGGGGACCGGCACACGGTGGTGCTGTCGTTCGACCTCGTCGAAGCACGCCCGCACCGGCCGCGACAGGAACCGTGAGACCTGCCCGTAGGTGTGGTCGTCGTCGCGGCCCCGGGGACGGATGTGGAAGCGCAACGGCTGGTAGACGTGCAGCGCCGCGCGTGGCCGTGTCATGGCCACGTAGAAGAGGCGGCGTTCCTCCTCGAGGCCCTCTCTCGTGGTGAGGGCCATGTCGGACGGGAAGTTGCCGTCGGCGGCGTTGAGCACGTGCACGACGTCCCATTCGAGTCCCTTCGCCGAGTGCACCGTCGAGATGACCACCCAGTCCTCGTCGAGCAGCGGCGGGCCGGCCAGGTCGCCGGTCGAGTTCGGCGGCTCCAGGGTGAGGTCCGCCGCGACGTCGGACACCCGGGCCACGTCGCCGGCACCGGCCACGAGGGCGTCGAGATCGGCGATCCTCGGTTCGCTGTTCTCGTAGTGCCGCTCGACCAGCGGCACGATCGCGGCACGCAGCCGTTCGGCGTGCGCGGGCACCGACTCGCCCTCACGAGCGACCAGCGCCTCGACCAGGTGGTCCGCGTCGCTGCGTGAGGCGACGGGCAGCTGTTCGAGTGCGAGCGGCCAGCGCAGCATCACCTCGCCGTCGGTGCCGGTCTCGGCCAGCCCGAGCGCCTCGATCGCGCGGCGGGCCCGGGTCGGACCCACACCCTCGATCAGCTGCAGCAGGCGGAACCAGGCGAGCTCGTCGCGTGGGTTGTCGGCGAGCCGGAACAGGCAGATCAGGTCCTTGACGTGCGCTGCTTCGAGGAAGCGCAGACCCCCGTACTTCACATACGGGATGCGCCGCCGGGACAGCTCGAGCTCGAGCAGGTCGCTGTGGTGGGCGGCGCGCACGAGCACCGCCTGCTCACGCAGTGCCACGCCCTCTTCGTGGTGCGCCAGGATCTGCTCGCAGACGGCCTCGACCTGCGCGTCCTCATCCGCGCAGCGCACCAGACGCGGCATGGGCCCGGTGGTGACCCGGCTGCGCAGGCGGGTGCTGAAACCCTCGGGGGCCTCGGCGCCGATCGCGTTGGAGACGTCGAGGATCGGCTGGCTGGAGCGGTAGTTGTCCTCGAGCAGCACCGTCGCGATGCCCGGGAAGGTCTCACCCACGTCGAGCAGGTGACGTGGACTGGCGCCGCGGAAGCCGTAGACGGCCTGGGAGTCGTCGCCCACGACGGTGAGGCGTGGATCTGCGGCGCGCAGCGCGGCGAGCACGTCGACCTGCAGTGCGTTGACGTCCTGGTACTCGTCGACGCACACGTGGTCGTACTGGCCGGCGAGCAGCGGACCGAGGCGCTCGTCGCGGGCCGCGGCACGCCAGTAGAGCAGCAGGTCGTCGAAGTCGAGCAGTCCGAGGGCGCGCTTGCGCGCGACGTACCCGCGGCAGATCTCGGCGATCGGTTCGAGCTGGTCGCCGCACCACGGCGCGACGTCCTCGATCACCTCGCGCAACGGGCGAGCGGTGTTGACCGAGCGGGAGTACAGATCGAGCAGCGTGGCCTTGCGGGGGAACCGGCGGCCGGTGCGTGGTTCGACGCCGAGGTCCTGGCGGACCAGGTCGACGAGGTCGGCGGCGTCGGAGGAGTCGAGCACCGAGAAGCCCTCGGACAATCCGAGCGATGCGGCGTGCGCCCGCAGGGTGCGGTGCGCCACCGAGTGGAACGTGCCGCCGACCACCCGGCCGGCCGCGGCGCTGCGACCGGTGACCGGAGCGCTCGAGGCGTGCTCCGCCAGCAGCGAGCGGGTCCGCCCGACCATCTCTCGTGCGGCACGCCGGGTGAAGGTCAACAGCATGATCCGGTCGGCCGGGGTGCCGGTGGCCACGAGCCAGGCCACCCGTGAGGTGAGCGTGGTGGTCTTGCCGGTGCCGGCGCCGGCGAGGACCCGCAGCGGCCCGTCGTCGAAGGTGGCAGCGGCCCGCTGCTGCTCGTTCAGACGTTCGATCATGGGGAACATGTGTTCGATCGTAGTGGACCGGGCGTGCGCAGTGACGGTTTGGTGGCGCATCCGCGACGGGTATTCCGGGATTTCACGACTTCGTGCGGTCGCGCACTCCGCGACCCACCGACGAGGAGCAGACACATGAGCACCGAGCCCGAGATCATCCGCCACGACGACGGTTCGCTCACGGTGCCGGTGGCCCCGGATCGTCACGATGTCGAGTCCGACGACCCGACCGTGGGTGGACCGACCTCGATGACCCTCAAGCCGGGCGAGGGCGGCTACGACGAGGCGCTCGCCGAGTGGGACCTGCAGCAGGACCCCGACCGCGGTGCGGCGGTGTCGACGGCGTCGGGCCGTGAAGAGGCCATGACGGTGGTGCACGCGGTCGCCGAGGACGACGAGGACGTCGACGACGCGGTCGACGCGCTGCAGGACCCCGAGGCGAGCGCAGAGGCGCTCCGCCACGTCCTCGTCGGCGGTGTGCCGTCGGTCGACGCCTTCGCCGCCGAGGTCGCCGAGGCCGAGGGCGGCGAGCAGATCCCGGCCCACAAGGTGACCAAGATCATCGGCGAGGTGCTCGCCGAGATCGACTCCTGACCCTCGTCGCCGCGCCGCCCGCGCCGCCCGGGGCGTCCCCGAACAGCCGGTAGTGTCCGGTCGCGTTCCGGGGCGCCCCAGGGCCGAGGGCCCCCGCTCCGGGCGTTTCGGGGGTGCAGCACATGAGCAGGCAGCGTCGCTTCGCGGCTCGTTCGGTGGCATGTCGTTCGGTGGCATGTCGTTCGGTGGCATGGCCCGCCGCGGTCGTCATGACCGTCCTGGCGGCGTCGTGCACCGACGACAGCTCGTGGTCGGCCGTGCCGTTGCGCCGCGAGCAGCCGGTCACGACCACCGTCGGCCACGACGGTGAGTACGCCGCGACGATCACCCGTACCGAGGACGGCGTGGCGCACATCACCGGAGGCTCGATCGACGACGTCTCCTTCGGTCAGGGCTGGGCCAGCGGCGAGGACCGAACGTGCGATCTTGCCGACCAGGTCGTGAAGGTGAACGGCGAACGTGCCCGCTGGTTCGGCGCCGGTGAGGACGACGAGTACGTCCTGTCCGATGTGGCGTGGCGATCGATCGGCATCCGAGAGGTCGCGGGACGCGACTGGGAGCAGGCCGACGCCGAGGTCCGTGGAGCCCTCACCGCGTACACCGACGGCTGGAACGCCCACCTGCGAGAGGTCGGACCGGACGGCCTCGAGGACTGGTGCGCCGGCGCGGAGTGGCTGCGTGAGCTCGAGCCCGTCGAGGTCTACGCCTACGCGCGCTCGATCGCGTTGCAGGCCTCGAGCGGAGCGGTCGACTCGCTGATCGCCACGGCCCAGCCGCCCTCGACCCCGGAGGACGCCGCGGGAGATGACGGTGAGCAGGTCGCCCGACCGGTCGCGCACACGGCGCCGATCGAGCCGGTCACCGCCTCGAACGGTTGGGCCATCGGTGCGGAGCGCTCCGATGGCGGCGGCGGGATGCTCGTCGCCAACCCCCACTTCCCCTGGGAGGGCGAGCTCCGCTTCTGGGAGGTGCACCTCACGATCCCCGGTGAGGTCGATCTCTACGGCGTGCAGCTGTCGGGGCTGCCGGGCCTGGCCATCGGTTTCAACGAGCAGTTCGGCTGGACCCACACCGTGTCGGCGGGCTCGCGCTTCACGGCGTACCGGCTCGATCTGGTCGACGGCTCCCCCACGACCTACCGCTACGGCGACGAGGAACGCGAGATGACCTCCGAGGACGTGGTGATCGGGGTGCTCGGCGACGACGGTGAGGTCACGGAGCAGACCCGCACCATGTGGCGCAGCCACTACGGACCGATCCTCGACTTCCCGGGTTTCGGCTGGACCGACTCCCAGACGATCACGTACCGCGACGCCAACATCGACAACGACGAGTTCATCTCGCAGTACGTCGGCATGGTGCAGGCCCGCACGCTCGACGACCTGATCGCTCTGAACGAGGAGCACACGGGCGTCCCGCTGTTCAACACCATCGCGACCTCGGCCGACGGCCGGGCGTGGTACGCGGACACCTCGGCGACACCGAAGCTCTCCGACGAGGCCGAGGCCGCGTACACGGCGTCGCTCGACAGCGACCCCATCGTGGCGATCGCCGCCGACAACGGAGCGGTCCTGCTCGACGGTTCCGACCCGATGTTCGAATGGCAGGAGGTCGAGGGCGCCCGCGACCCGGGCCTCGTGCCCTTCGACGAGATGCCCCGGACCGAGCGGTCCGACTACGTCTTCAACGCGAACGACTCGTTCTGGATGCCGCACGCCACCGAGATGCTCGAGGGTGACTACTCGCTGCTGCACGGGCCGCAGCGCACGTCGCGCACCCCTCGGACCCGCGAGAACGCCACCGTGCTCGGCGACACCGCGGACTCCGGTCCCTCCGGTCGCGACGGCCGTTTCGATCTGGACGAGCTGGCGGCAGCCGCCGTGGCGAACAAGGGCTTCAGCGCCAGGATGCTGCGCGACGAGGTCGTCGACCGGTGCACCGCGACGACCTCGGTCCAGGTCGAGGCGCTCGAGGGCGAACCGGCGAGCGATGACGCCGAGGCCGTCGAGGGCCTGCCGGCCGCGACGGTCGAGCTCGACGACGCGTGTGCGGTCCTCGACGACTGGGACGGCGTGTACGACCTGGACCGGGCGGGCCCGCCGCTGTGGCGGGAGTTCCTGCTGGGCTTCGACCAGGCCGACGTCCAGACCGAGTCCGGCCAGCTGTGGGCCCGTGACTTCGACGCCGACGACCCGGTCGCCACGCCGTCCGGGCTGGCCGCCGCGCCCACCGACGGCGCCGACCCGGTGCTGGTCGCGCTCGGCCGCGCCGTGCAGACCCTCGATGCGGCCGACCTGCCGGTGGACGTCACCCTCGGCGAGGTCCAGCAGGCCGAACGTGGCGGCACCATGGTCCCGATCCACGGCGGCAGCGGCGTCGACGGCACCACGAACGTCGTCGGCTGGGGCCGCGGCTGGTCCATCCTCGACCCGGCGCTCCTCGCGCTCGAGCGCACTCCGGTCACCACGAACTCCCAGCTCGCCACCACCTCCGACGGCGAGCGCTCCACCGTCGGTTACCGGATCAACAACGGCACGTCGTTCCTGATGGCGCTGGAGTTCACCGACCACGGACCACGTGCCCGGACGTTCCTCACATACGCCAACACCGCGGACCGGTCGGCCCCTGAGTACCTCGCCGCGACGCAGCGCTTCTCGGACAAGGACTGGAAGGACGTGCGCTTCACGGCGGCCGACGTCGCGGCGACCGCGACCTCGGTGACCGAGGTGCGCGGGTGACCCACTCGCGAACCGGTCGGCGGCGTCTCGCCGCGGTCGTGTTCGTGTCGCTGGCCCTCGTCGCGACCGCCTGCTCCGGAGGGAGCGACGAGGACGGGTCGTCGAGCCGCGACGACGCCCCCGAGGTGTCCGTCCCGAGCAGTGCGGACTGCACCCCGGCACGCCCCGCGGACGGGTTGACGACGACGCCGACCCCGCAAGAGGTCACCTTCGACGGCGCGGTGCGCCGCTTCACGATCGCGGTGCCCGAGACCTATGACGGCACCACCGCGCTGCCCCTGGCCCTCAGCCTGCACGGCTGGGGCGGCTCGGGCGCCGAGCACGAGGCGAACACCGCCTTCGCCGCACGCGGCGTGGCACGCGACGTCGTGGTGGTCACCCCTGAGGCGACGGGTGCACCGGCGGAGTGGAACATGTTCGACGACCCGGAGCGCACACCCGACTACGACCACGTCGGACGTCTCGTCGACACGCTGCTCGAGACCTACTGCCTCGACCCCGACCGCGTGTTCGCCGTCGGCCACTCCAACGGCGCCGCGTTCACCGGGTTCCTGGCGTGTCGAGAGCCGTACCGGTTCGCGGCGATCGCGATGGTCGCCGCGACCATCCCGTCGACGTGCCCGGATGACCGGACGCCGTCGGTGCTGGCGATCAGCGGCGACGCCGATCCACAGGTGCCCTACTCGGGAGGGTCCGTCGGCGGCGGGCCGACGCAGATCCCCGGTGCGGTCGAGACCATGGCCGGCTACCTCGAGCGGTACGGCTGCTCCGTCGAGGTGGCGGTGTCGGAACCGGTGCCGGGTGTGCGCTCGGAGCGCTCGTCGGACTGCACCTCGGGCGCGGTCGTCGGCTTCGACACCGTCATCGGCGGCACCCACCCGTGGCCCGGCGGCCCGGGCGCGGCCGAGGATCCCACCAACTCGCAGGCCGGACGCGACTTCGACGCCACCGGCGCGATCCTCGAGTTCCTGCTCGCCGCTCCCCCACGGGCCTGACATCGCCGGCGATGTCAGGCCCCTGCTGGTTCCGGGTGCACTGATGCCGGCCACGGCCGGCGCGATCGCACCCAGTTCAAGCCCCTGCTGGTTCTGGGTGCACTGATGCCGGCCACGGCCGGCGCGATCGCACCCAGTTCATGGTCCCGTGCGTCAGATGGCGTCGCGACGTTGCATCCACTGGAACGCGAGCCAGCCCGGCAACGTGGGCAACCAGAAGGTGACCGTCCGGTAGAGCAGGGCCGCCGGCAGCGCAGCGTCCGGGGCGACACCCACCGCGCTCAGACCTGCGATCAGCGCGGCCTCGACCGCGCCGATGCCACCGGGGGTCGGCGCGACCGAGCCGAGCAGCCCTGCGCCGAGGTAGACGACCGCCGCGACGGCGAAGGGCACATCGGCGCCGTAGGCCCGCACCGAGGCGTACAACGTGACCGCGTAGGCGAACGAGGTGAGCAGCGATCCGAACACACCGGTGAGCAGACGCCTCGGGTCCCGGATGGCCTCCATCAGGCTCGGCACCGTGTTGTCCCACGTGGGCCGCAGTCGCGCGACGATCACCCGGCGGCTCACCGGGACGATGAACGCGACGACGATCGCGGCGACGACCCCGGCCACCACGTAGAGCACACCGGTGGACGGCACCTCGACGTCCCAGATCGGCTCGTCGGTCGACCACAGGCTGAGGCCCAGGAACGCGAGCACCGTGGTGACCAACGAGACCAGGGTCGACACTCCGACGCTGGCGATCGCGAGCCCCGGGGGCGCACCCGCCTTCTGGATGACGCGCACGTTGGTGCCGGCGCTGCCGACCGCCGCCGGCGCGACCAGCGTCACGAACGTGGCGGCGAACTGCGCGGCCATCCAGCGCGTGACCGAGACGTGCACCGGCGAGAACGGAGAGATCGTCAGCATGGATCCCACGTACGTGGCGAGCGAGGCGAGCACGGCGACTGCCGCCCACCGCCAGTCGAGGCTGCGCAGGACCGTCGCGAAGTTCACGTCGCCGAGCTGACCGGCGAGCACGTAGACCGCGAACGTCGCGGCGACCAGGCTGATCACCGACCGCGGTCGGAGTCGCTCGAGCTTCACGTCGTCGACCGTCGGACCCTGGTAGCGGGCCCTCGCCGCGTCGCGGAGCGTCTCGAGCAGGCCCTCGTGCTCGCCGAGCGCCCGACGTGTCGCGGCGTTGAGGGCGATGGGCTGCATGACGGTGGCCAGGTTCGCCAGGTCCTCGGTGCCGATCGCCCGCTCGGCGGCATCGGTGGCGCGGTCGATGCCGACCAGGACGGCGGTGGCGACGAGTGCCTCGGCACGATCGAGCCGCATGCGCAGGTACGGCGCGGCGATCTCGCCGTGGGTCAGGCCGAGCACCCAGATCCGTCCGTCGTCGTCGACGGCGAAGCTGCCCGGGTTCAACCCCTCGTGGGCGATCGCGGCGTCGTGCAACCGCCGGAGCTGCCCCCAGATCTGATCGAGCGCATCATCCGAGATCGCCAGGGCCGAGAACGACTCGAGTCGGCGCAACGTGGGGATCCACTCCTCGACGTACGCCGAGGTGTCGTCGTCGATCGACACCGCGCCCAGCAGCCGCGGTGCGCGCACCCCCGCGCTGCGGGCCATGAGGATCGGCACCGCCGCCTGCTGCAGCTGCGTGCGTTCCGAGATGCCCGGCGCCCGCGTCACCCAGGTGCGGACCCGCACCACGCGCGTCAGCTGTGACAGCACTCTGGCGGTCCGGCGGTCCGGGTCGAGCACCTGTGCCAGTGCGTGCACACCGTCGACGGTCTCGATCTCGAAGCGCCGGCCCAGCTCGGACTCCTCGGCCACCTGATGCATCCGCACCGGCGCCACGCCCACCCGAGCGAGCGCGGCGGCGACCACCCTGGCCGGGGCGCGCGGGTTCTCGGTGCCGGCGACGTAGCGGACGGCGAGGCCGATCGCGTGGCCGGCGAGCACGCTGACCACCAGCGCCAGCGGGGTCGCCCGCCGGTCGATCAGCGACAGCACCGCAAGGGCGAGCAGCGCGGCCCACACCACGGTGACGGTCCGGGGTCGAGCACCGTGGGCCTCGACGGTGATCAGGGCGGTCACCCCGGCGTACAGCCCGAAGGCGGCGGCCGTACGAGCCCCGCTCACGCCGCCCGGCAGCGTCAGCGCGTCGTACAGCGCGCCCTCGATCAGGTCAGGGGCGTAGATCCGGAACAGCTCGGCGGCGAACGCTGCCAGCAGCCCTGCGATCACTGCGGTGACGAGCAGTCGCCAGCGGCGTCGTACGGCCAGCTCGACGA
>JALYWI010000144.1 GCA_030852785.1 Actinomycetota bacterium | reverse complement strand
CTCAGCGAGGATCACGTCGCGGCGCTGCGGACCGCGGTGCGCACGCAGCTGTCGCCGCGGCACGTGCCGGACCGGGTCGTCGCCGTCGCGTCGGTGCCGACGACGTTGTCGGGCAAGAAGCTCGAGGTGCCCGTCAAGCGGGTGCTGAACGGCGCGCCGATCGGGTCCGTGAACGCAGGTGTCCTCAAGGACCCGAACGCGCTGGCGGCCATGGTCGACGCCGCCCACGAGGCGGGGTTGGGTCGATCGTGATGCGTCGGTGACCACGACCCAGCTCGTCGTCATCGTGCTGGCCAGCTTCGCCGGCGCACTCGTGAAGGGGGTGACCGGACTCGGCTACCCCGTGCTGGCGGTGCCCCTGATCGCGCTCGTCACGGGGATCGAGGACGCGGTCGTGGTCGTCGCCATCCCGAACCTGGCGGCGAACGTCATCCTCTGCTGGGAGGCACGCGACGCTCGCGCCGAGGCACGGGACCTGGGTCGCCTGGTCGGGCTCGGCATCGTCGGCGCGGTCATCGGCACCGTGGCGCTCGTGCACCTGCCCGAGCAACCGTTGCTGATCGCGCTCGCCCTCACCGTCGCCGTGTTCGTGGTGCAGATGATCCGTCGCCCCGAGCTCGGCCTGGACCGGGCGACGGCCACTCGTTGGTCGCCGGTCGCCGGACTGTTCACCGGGCTGATGCAGGGGGCCGTCGGGGTGTCGGGCCCGATCGTCGCCACGTGGCTGCACGGCTACCGGCTGGCGGTGCAGACCTACGTCTACTCGGTGACCGTGATCTTCGGGGTGACGGGTGCGGTGCAGCTCGTCATGCTCACCGTCCAGGGGCAGCTGCACGGCGACCGGGTCGTCGGTGCGTTGCTCGCGGGGGTGGGCGTGGCGATCGCCCTACCCCTCGGGCTGCGCCTCCGCCGCCGGCTGGCCGGGCCGACCTTCGAGAAGGTCGTGCTCGTCGTGCTGCTCGTCTCGGCGGTGTCGCTGCTGTTCGAGGCGTTCACCTGACGGACGCAGCCCCGGCACCCGAGCGATAGCGTGCCCGCATGACCGAGTTGGGGACCGTCCAGGCATGTTGGCGTTATCCGGTGAAGTCGATGCAGGGACTGCCCGTCGACAGCCTGCAGATGTTCGAACGAGGTGTGGGCGGTGATCGTGTCCGAGCGCTCATCGACACCGCGACCGGGCACCTCATGTCGGCCAAGCGGACCTCGGTGCTGCTCGACGCGTCGGCCGACGACGACAGCATCACGTTGCCCGACGGCACCGTGATCCCTTGGGACGACGCCACGGTCGACGCCCGACTCTCGGAGTGGCTCGGCAAGGACGTGCGACTGTCGGAGCCGCTGCCGGGGCACCAGCTCAGCTACGAGATGACCTTCGACCCGCCCGACGACGACGCCGAGTACGTCGAGATCCCCGCGCCGGTCGGCACCTTCGTCGACCTGGCACCGTTGCACGTCGTCAGCAGGGCGACCCTGGACGGTGCCGCTGCGACGCGTCCCGAACTGACCTGGGACGTGCGCCGGTTCCGTCCGAACCTGGTGCTCGACACCGGCGGCGACGCCTTCGTCGAGAACGGGTGGGTCGGTCGCACGTTGCGGTTCTCCTCCGGCGCGGCCATCACGGTCTCGCAGCCGACGGTCCGGTGCGCGATGCCGCTGCGAGCCCAGCCCGAGCACGCCGGACACGTGGCCCTCGGCCGGGAACCCGAGCTGTTCCGGGCGATGAGCGAGCTGAACACCGAGTACCCGAACCACCTCGGTGTGTACGTCGACGTCGAGGTGCCGGGCCGGGTCGCCGTCGGCGACACCGTCGAGCTGGTCTGAGCTGGTCCGGGCGCGCCCCGCCCGAAGCCGCCCGAGCGCGGAAGCCACGGCGGGTCGGTTCGGTAGGGTTCGGTCGTGATGTACGCACCCGCACGGCTCGAGGACGGCTACGGCCGAGTCGCGCGCGACCTCCGTGTGTCGGTGACGGACCACTGCGACCTGCGCTGCGTGTACTGCATGCCCGAGGAGGGCCTCGACTGGCTGGACGCGGCCGAGCAGCTCACCTTCGACGAGATCGAGCGCCTCGTGTCGATCTTCGTCTCGTTGGGTGTGCGGACGGTGCGCCTGACCGGCGGCGAGCCGCTCATGCGGCCGAAGCTGGTCGAGCTCGTCGGGGCGCTCGCGGCGCTCGACCTCGACGACCTGTCGATGACGACCAACGCGACGACGCTCGCGCGCCACGCCGAGTCCCTGGCCGCGGCGGGCTTGCGGCGGGTGAACGTCAGCCTCGACACCCTGATCCGGCACCGCTTCGCGCAGATGACCCGCCGAGACGCGCTCGACCGGGTGCTCGCAGGTATCGACGCGGCTCGTCGCGTCGGGTTGTCGCCCGTCAAGATCAACGTGGTGCTGGTCGGCGGGACCAACGACGACGAGATCCTCGACTTCGTCGAGTTCGCCCGGGCGACGGGGTGCGACGTGCGCTTCATCGAGGACATGCCGCT
This sequence comes from Actinomycetota bacterium, assembly GCA_030852785.1. GTDB lineage: Bacteria > Actinomycetota > Acidimicrobiia > Acidimicrobiales > Microtrichaceae > JAFAFN01. Next base: position 5,775 of record JALYWI010000144.1, on the reverse strand, counting down.
CGGCGGTGGCGGTGCCTGGCACCCGGAGATCGTCGTGCACTCGGCGGGGATCCTCGAGGGCATCGCCCAGCGCCACGCACTGGTCCCCGTCGAGCGGGGGTCGGAGCCCGCGGCGGGCTACCGGTTCGCGGACGGCGCACCGGGGCGCATCGGGTTGATCTCGAGCGTGACCGAACCGTTCTGCGAGCAGTGCGATCGCCTCCGGCTCACCGCGGACGGCCAGCTGCGCACCTGCCTGTTCGCCCACGTCGAGACCGACCTGCGCACGCCGTTGCGATCGGGTGCGACCGACTCCGACCTGGCCGGGCTCATCCGGGCGGCGGTGGCAGCCAAGGAGCCGGGGCACATGATCGGTCGGGCGAACTTCGAGCAGCCCGTGCGGCTGATGTCGCGCATCGGTGGGTAGGAGCGCCCGATGACCCAGTGGTGGAGGAGCCGACGGTGGACCGATCAGCCCTGCGAGAGCGAGCGGTGCGAGAGCCTGCAGTGCACGAACCAGCGATCGACGAGCGGCCCCGGTCGATGACGACGGTGCTGATGTTCGCCCGGGCGCGTGAGCTCGCCGGGACCAAGACGACCGAAATCGACGGTGCGACCGTCGCCGACGTGCTGCGCGTCGCGGGCGACCGCTACGGCGACGAGTTCGTGGCGTTGAGCGACACCTGCTCGGTCGTCGTCGACGGCGAGGTGGTCCTGCCCGGCGAGTTCTCGACCCGTGCGCCGGGCGCCGAGCTCGCGATCCTCCCGCCGGTCTCCGGCGGAGCCGGCGAGGGACCAGTCGGAGCCGGTGAGGGACCAGTCGGAGCCGGCGAGGGACCAGTCGGAGCCGGCGAGGACGACATCGTCGAGGGCGACCTCCCGAAGGAGGATGGCGGGTCCGACGACCACCACCGCTACGACGCGCCGTCGATCGGAGTGGCAGTGCTCACCGTGTCGGACCGAGCGGCGAGGGGTCAGTACGAGGACCTCACCGGACCGTCGCTCGAGGTCGCACTGCTGGACGCACTCGATGCAGAGATCGTCGCCCGTGCCATCGTCCCGGACGAGTTCGACCGCATCGTCGAGGTCGTGCGCGAGTGGTGCGACGGCGGACTGATCGACCTGGTGGTGACCACCGGCGGTACCGGGATGTCGCCACGCGACATCACCCCCGAGGCGATCCGGTCGCTGCTCGACGTCGAGGCGCCGGGCCTCGCCGAGCTGATGCGGGCACGCGGCCTGGAGCACACACCGATGGCTGCGTTGTCGCGCCAGGTGGTCGGCCGCCGGGGTGCGACGGTCGTCGCCGCCGTGCCCGGTTCGGTCAACGGAGCGGTCGAGAGCATCGAGGCGATCCTCGCCGTGCTGCCGCACGCGATCGCCACCGCAGGCGAACGGTCGTGACCGACGCACTCGAACGGACCGATGCCACCGCCGAGGTGATCGTCGTCGGAGGTCTCGAGTCCGAGACGCTCGACGTGCGGGCGCTGGTGGACTCGGTGCGCCGCGACGATGCCGGCGGTCTCGTCGTGTTCGAGGGCACGGTGCGCAGTCCGAACCACGGTCACGAGGTGCTCGCGCTCGAGTACGAGGCGTGGGAGGACAAGGTTCCCGACCAGCTCGAGACGTTCGCCCGAGAGGCTGCGGAGGCGCACGACCTACGCGCCGTGCTCGCCGTGCACCGGGTGGGTCGTGTCGAGGTCGGCGACGCGGCGGTGGTGATCGTCGCGGTCGGCGTGCACCGTGACGCCGCGTTCCTCGGCGCCCGCACGCTCATCGACCGCGTCAAGGACGAGGCGTGGATCTGGAAGAAGGAGCTGCGCGTCGGCGGCGAGGTGTGGATCGAAGGCTGCTGAGCGCGCCGTCGCGACCTACCAGGTGTCGCGGTGCACGATCCGGCTCATGTCGCGGCGAGCGCCGGGCTGGAAGTCGGTGCCGAGCGTGTGGGCGACGGGGATCAACGCACCCTGCATGATGTGATCCGGGATGCCGAGCAGCTCGGCCGCCTCCTTCTCGTGCAGCAGGTGCAGCGTCGTCCAGCAGGTGCCGAGGCCGCGGGCGCGGGCGGCCAGCATGAAGTTCCAGGTCGCCGGCAGCAACGAGCCCCACATGCTCGCCTGGATCATCACGTCCATGCCGTCGGTGCGCATGTTCAGGCACGGGATGACCATGACCGGGACCTCGCCCATGTGCTGCGCCAGGTACTCGGCGGAGTCGATCACCTTCTTCGTGGTGGCGACGTAGTCGGGATCGTCCGCGGGCAGGTTCGCCTCGGCCGCCGCTCGGTCGCCGTAGAAGACCTCGAAGCCCTGCCGGTACAGCTCGCCGAGGCGGGCGCGTTTCTCGGCGTCGGTGACGACCACGAAGTGCCAACCCTGCGCGTTCGAACCCGTCGGTGCCTGCGCGGCGAGCTCGAGGCACTCGTCGATGAGCTCGGGTTCGACCGGCCGCGAGAAGTCGAGTCGCTTGCGGACCGAGCGGGTGGTCGACAGCAGCTCGTCGGGGTTCAGGTCGAGCAGGGGGTGGGTCATCGTGCTCCTCGCAGGAGGACACCCGGTCGGGCGCCCGTGTCAGTTCCTTCGGCGAAGGTGACCTCGCCGGACTTGATGGTGGCGACGTAACCCGTCGCGTTCTGCAGCAACCTCGTCCCACCGGCGGGCAGGTCGTGCGCGACGTAGGGGTTGCCGAGCTGCAGCCGGTCGTAGTCGATGACGTTGACGTCGCCGAGCATGCCGACCTCGAGCGTGCCGCGGTCGCCCAGGCCGTACAGACGAGCGGTGTCATGGGTCTGCTTCTTCACGACCCACTCGAGCGGCAACGTCTCGCCCCGTGAGCGATCGCGGGTCCAGTGGGTGAGCATGAACGTCGGCATCGAGGCGTCGCAGATGACACCGCAGTGCGCCCCACCGTCGGCCAGGCCGGCCGCGGCGCGGGGGTGCAGGAACATCTCGCGGACGGGGTCCAGGCCGCCGTCCGCGTAGTTGAGGATCGGCACGTAGAGCAGACCGTTGCCGTCGTCCGCGAGCAGGGCGTCGTAGGCGACCGCTTCGGGGGTGACGCCGTTGGCCGCGGCGATGCCGGCGAGCGAACGCTCGGGGCCGGGCTCGTAGTCGGGCGGATCGCCCAGCAGGTAGGTGCGGCCGTAGGCGCCGGCCAGGCTGGTGCGGGTCGCCTCGTCGGGCTCCCACGACAGGATCGACTCGCGAACCTCGGGGCGTCGCAGCTCGGCGACCAGGTCCTCGTGGGACAGACCGCGGGCGCGCAGCTCCTGGTAGGCGGGGAAGGCGTCGAAGAAGCCGTAGGTGGTCTGCAGCCCCGAGAGCAGACCGGTGGCGCGCCCGGCGACCTGTGGCCAGATGTCGGCGCCGTCGTCGACCGCGTCGAGCGACGCGTCCATGAGCTCGCGCCACAGGTCCGGCGCGGTGTCGACCTGGATGAGTGCGAAGGTGACGGGGCGCCCGATCTTGGCGGAGAGCCGTCGCATCCAGTCGACCTCTTGTGCCGGACCGACGATGTCCTCACCCGCGGCGCCCTGGGGAGCGAGCTCGAAGATGCCGGTGCCGAGCTCGCCGAGTGCCGAACCGATGCCGAACAGCTCGTCCTCGGCGGCGAACGTGCCGGGCACGGGTTCGCCGTCGATCGCGACGTGGGCGATGGTCCGAGAGGTCGAGAACCCCAGCGCCCCGGCGGCGATCGCATCGCGCACGATCTCCTTCATCGAGGCGATGTCCTCTGGAGTCGCGGGCTCGTTGCGGGCACCTCGTTCGCCCATGACGTAGGCGCGCACGGCGCCGTGGGCGATCTGGGTGCCGACGTCCATGGTCCAGCGGCGTGGTTCGAGTGCGTCGAGATACTCGGGGAAGGTCTCCCAGTCCCAGTCGATGCCCTCGGCGAGCGCGGTGCCGGGGATGTCCTCGACACCCTCCATCAGGCCGATCAGCCAGTCGCGCCGCTCCGGGATCACCGGTGCGAACCCCACACCGCAGTTGCCCATGACCAGCGTCGTGACGCCGTGCCACGCCGTGGGTGCGAGCACCTCGTCCCATGTGGCCTGGCCGTCGTAGTGGGTGTGGATGTCGACCCAGCCCGGCGTGACCAGCAGTCCGGTCGCGTCGATCTCCTCGCGGCCCCCACCGACGTCGATGCCCGAGCCCGCCCGGCTGACCGCGCTGATGCGGCCGTCGTTGATGGCGACGTCGCCGGTGAACGCCGCAGCGCCGGTCCCGTCGACGATGGTCCCGTTGCGGATGACCAGATCGTTCACAAAGCCCCCCTTGTGTGTCGCCGCCGAGTGTACGGGTGGCCGGGAGGTCTCGGCGGCGCGTCGACGGGTCTCAGCTGCGCTTCGGCGGCCACATTGGTCTCAGCTTCGCTGGGACTCCGGCGTGAAGCGGATCGGCATGGTCTTGATGCCGTTGACGAAGTCGGAGTGCAGGCGGTTCGGCGGGCCGGCGAGCTCGATGTCGGGCAGGCGGTCGACGAGCTGGCGCATCGTGGCCTTGATCTCGGCACGGGCCAGACTGGCGCCCAGGCAGAAGTGCGCCCCGCCGCCGCCGAAGGTCACGTGGTCGTTCGGGGTGCGGGTGATGTCGAACACGTGGGGGTTCTCGAAGTGCTCCTCGTCGCGGTTGGCCGAGGCGTAGTACATGACGACCTTCTCGCCGGCCTTGATCGGCACACCACGGAGCTCGGTGTCCTTGGTCGCGGTGCGACGGAAGTTGTGGATCGAGCTGCCCCAACGGAGCATCTCCTCGACCGCTGAATCCCACAGCTCCGGCTGCTCGCGCAGCAGCTGTGCCTGCTCCGGATGCTCGATCAACGCCAGCATCGAGTGGTTGATCAGGTTGCGGGTCGTCTCGTTGCCGGCCACGACCAGGGTGACGAAGAAGAGGTTGAGCTCCATGTCGTCGAGGCGATGACCCTCGACCTCGGCGTTGACCAACGCCGACATGATGTCCTCGCGCGGGTTGACCCGCCGGTCCGCGGCGACGGCGTCGCACATCGCGTACACCTCCATCGCGGCGACCGCTTCCTGGCCCTCCTCGACCTGGTAGTCGGGGTCGTCGAAGGAGCCGATGAGCCGGTTGGAGAGCTCGACCATCTTGGGCCACGTCTCGGGTTCGAGGCCGATCATCTCGCAGATCATCTGCACGGGGACCTTGGCCGCGACGTCGTTGACGAACTCGCACTCGCCGCGCTCGGCGATCTCGTCGACGACTGCCTCTGCGCGGTGGTCGATGTCCTCGACCAACTTGGCGATCACCTTCGGGGTGAAGCCACGCGACACCAGACGCCGGTAGCGCTGGTGCTTCGGCGGGTCCATGTTCAGGATCGTGAGGCGGATCTGCGCCAGCGCCTCTTCGTCCTGGTCGGGGATGAACGTGCTGCCGAGCTCCGAGGAGAAGGTCTCGGTGTCACGGCTGACGTGGCGGACGTCGTCGTGCTTGGTGATCGCCCAGAACCCGGAACCGTTCGGCTCGGGGTGCCAGAACACCGGGGCATCGCGACGCAGCAGGTCGAACTGGTCGTGGGGTACGTGACGGCCCCACGTCGCGGCGAGCAGGTCGATGTCGTCGAGCGTCAGGTCGCTCGTGCCGTCGGTGATGGTCATGTGGTTGCTCCCGAGTCGTTGATGGGGGTGTCGGTGATGCGGCCGTTGGTGATGCGTCTGTCGGGACCGACCACCGCGCAGAGCGCGGCGACGGCCATGTCGTCGGTGATGGTGTCCGGATCGATGCGGCGGACCATGGCGAGGCCGAGCAGCATGCCGACCAGCACGGGTCCGATCGCGGAGCC
>JALYWI010000093.1 GCA_030852785.1 Actinomycetota bacterium | reverse complement strand
GGTCACCCGACGCGACGACGCGGCGTGCACCCGAGCGAGTGGCGATCTGGTCGAGGTGGTCGCCGGCGGGGCCGACGAGCACCACGCCGCGGGCGTCCTTGACCCGGCTCGCGCTCAGCATCGTCAGGAGGAGACCCTCCCGATCGTGGTTCTCGGGCACCAGGACCGCCACGTCGACCGACAGCGGCGCACCGTCGACCGGCGTCATTCCGTCGGCATCGGGCTCGCCGGGCAGCAGGCGCACGGTCCAGAGGACGAGGCGGACGAGCGCGAACGCCTCGACGGCGAGCAGCGGCCAGAACAGCCACGCGGGCACAGCGGTGCCCGACCAGACGGCACGGGCGACCAGCCATGCGAGCCCGACGGCCGCGAGCGCCGAGGGGATCAGCGCGCTCCTGCGATCGACCTGTGGCTGCATGGATCTCCTCCGACACACGGGCAGGCCGGGTCGCGGAGACCCGACAGTGCTGCTCCTTTCGGCCGAAACTTCATCGACATGAGCCGGAGGCGGTGTGTGAATGGGTGACTTCACCCATTCACTTCGCACCGCACACAGGGAAGTCTGAGAGTCGGCAATCGGCCTTGGGAGAGGGCACCGTCGGGCGAGACGGTGGGATTGGCGGTGCGGGTGGGTACCGGGCTGGGAACGGTGCCCACCTTCCCGCGCCGCTCACCGCGGCTCGCCGCGCTGCTCGGCCCCCGGGCCCGGGTTCAGCCCTGCTGCAACGTGGTGCGAGCGAAGTCGATCGACGCGGCGTGGGACGCGAAGTAGTGCTGCGAGCCCGCGTGCAGGTCGCGGTGGCAGCGCTGCATGACACCGTCGCGCAGCGCTCGCGTCCCGGCGAGCAGGTAGGCCTGCTCGGCGATGGCCGCTCCCCCACGGTTCACGTGTACGCACGCCTGGCGGACCAGGTTCGCGGTGACCTCGTCGACCGCCTCGTCGTCGCGTCCCGTCGCCGCGGCCGCTTCGGCCTCGGTCAGGACCTGGCGGATCCACGCCACGCCGGCCAGGTACCGCGACTCGAGCTCGGCGTACTCGATCAGGAAGTGGTCGCTCTCGGCGAGCGACGACGCGGCGCCCAGGCGCACGGTCGACGCGACCGATCGCAGTTCGTCGAGCATGCGCCGGGTGACGCCGAGCGCCCAGCCGGCATGACCTGCCGCGGCGAGCGGAAGGACGCCGAGTCGGTACATCGGCCCGCCCCGCCGCACGGTCGGCGCGAAGAAGTCGAAGGTGTGCGACGCGGGCACGCGGAGCTGGTGCACGACGTAGTCGACGCTGGCGGTCGCCCGCAGGCCGAGCACGTCCCAGTTGCCGCGCAGCTCGACCGATCCGGTCGGGAAGCAGCCGAAGAGGTACTCGGGTGCCGCCGCGCCCCGGGGTGTGGCCAGGATCCCGCCGCCCGCCCAGTCGGCGATCGTGATGCCGGAGCCGAACTGGTAGGAGCCGTCCAGCAGCCATGCGTCGTCGCCGTCGACGGGCACCGCGGTGCCGTTCGGCGCGAACTGGCCCGCCATCAGCGGCACACCGAACTTGAAGACGTCCTCGACACCGGCGTCGGGCAGGTAGGCCCCGAAGTACGCCGCGGTCAGGTCGCACGCGAAGTGCACCCAGCCCGTCGAGGCGTCCGCCCGGGAGATCTCGGCGTACACGTCGACCAGGTCCGCCAGGGGCAGCTCCTGGCCGCCGACCGCGGCCGGCACCATCAGGCCGTACAGGCCGGCGTCGACCAGCCGGTCGATCGTCGAGCGGGCGACGGCGCCGTCGGGGGCGAGCGCGGCCGACTCCTCGTCGATCGAAGCGAACTGTTCGCGGGCGAGGGCGAGGTGCTCGGAGTGCATGGGCGGCGACACTAGGGGCCATCATGTGACCCATGTCCGACGACGTCGCCACGAACGGGGGTCGCCTCGCAGGGGTGAAGCGGCGCGCCGGCGTGCTCGTCGAGGATCTCGGGCGCCGCCGTGACGACGCCCGGGAGCGCATCCCTGCGGTCGACATCTCGTTCGCCGCGCTCGACCGCGACACCCAGATGGGCGGCTTCGTGCTCGCCGGCGCACTCGCGTTCCGGCTGTTCGTCTACCTGCTGCCGCTCTACCTGCTGATCCTGGTGATCGCAGGAGCGGCGCTCTCGGTCGACCCGGACAGCCCTCGGGTGCTGGCCACGACCGCGGGAGTCTCGGCCAGCCTCGCGACGATGGTGTCCGAGGCCGCCGCGACGTCGAAGCGCAGCATCTGGATCCTGGTGCCGGTCACCCTGGCAGCGCTCGCGATCGCCGCGAACTCCGCGTACAAGGTGGTGCACTCCGCGCACGTCCGGGCATGGGACCTGACCGCACGTCGCTCGATGCGGTCGTCGGCGTCGGCCGCGGGCGGGTTCCTGCTCGCGTCGCTGTTCGTCGTGGCCGGCCACTTCCTGTTGCGCAACCTCCGGCACGGGGTCCTGATCCCGGTCGCGATGGTGGTCGGTTCGCTGTACTACGCCGGGTTGTGGCTGGTCATCTCGCACGCGCTGCCACGGGTGCGACGTGCGGGCTGGTGGTGGCTCGCACCCGGTGCGCTGCTCGTCGGGCTCGGCACCCAGGGGCTCTACCTGTTCACCGTGCTCTACCTGAACCGCAGGATCGAGAGCGCGACCGAGGCCTACGGCGCGCTCGGCGTCGCCGCGTCGAGCCTCGCCTGGCTGTACCTCGTGGGACGACTCGTCGTCGCCGCGCCCGTGCTCAACGCGACACTGTGGGAACGCTTCGGCTCCCCGGAGGAACCATGACCGCCGATCACCGCCAACTCTTCGAGACCGCCCGGCTCGGGCCGCTCGAGCTCCGCAACCGGATCATCAAGGCCGCGACCTTCGAGGGCGTCACGCCCGACGGGGTCGTGACCGACGAGCTGGTCGAGTTCCACCGGCGGGTCGCCGAGGGCGGCGCGGCGATGAGCACCGTTGCGTACCTGTCGGTCGCACCCGAGGGCCGCACCGATTCGGGCTGCATCCTCGTGGTGCCCGGCGCGGTCGAGGGCCTTCGCCGTCTGACCGACACGATCCACGCCGGCGGCGCGCTGGCCTCGGCGCAGGTCGGCCACGCGGGTCCGGTCGCGAACGCCCGATCGAACCGGGCGACGTCGATCACGCCGGGGCGCATGTTCAACCCGCTGGGCCTGCGCTTCAGCAAGGCGGCGGACGAGTACGACATCGAGCGGATCACCAGCGACTACGCACGGGCCGCGCAGCTGTGCGTCGAGGGCGGCTTCGACGCGCTCGAGATCCACATGGGCCACAACTACCTGCTGAGCTCGTTCCTCAGCCCGAAGTTCAACCGACGCACCGACCGCTGGGGCGGTTCGATCGAGAACCGTGCCCGTTTCGCACGGCAGGTGCTCGGCGCAGTACGTGCCTCGGTCGGCGACGACGTCGCGGTCACCGTGAAGCTCAACATGACCGACGGCTATCGCGGTGGGCTCAGCGTCGAGGACAGCATCGAGGTCGCCCGCATGCTGCAGACCGACGGCAGCATCGACGCGATCGAGCTCACCGCCGGCAGCTCGCTCGCCAACCCGATGTACCTGTTCAAGGGCGCGGCCCCGACCGTCGAGTTCCGTGCCGGGTTGCCCTGGTACCTGCGCGGCGGGTTCCGGCTGGTCGGCGACAAGTTCCTGCGCACCTACCCCTACGGCGAGCTGTACTTCCTGTCGATGGCGGAGCAGTTCCGAGAGGTGCTCGACGTGCCGCTGATCCTGCTCGGCGGCATCAGCACCCTCGACAGCGCACACGCCGGCATCGCCGCGGGCTTCGAGTTCGTCGCGATGGCGCGTGCGATCCTGCACGACCCCGACATCGTCGACCGCTGGCGCCGCGACGAGGGCCCCGTGTCCGGCTGCGTGCACTGCAACCGGTGCATGCCGACGATCTACACCGGGACCCGGTGCCCGCTGGTCGACCCGCTGCCGGGCGACCGGCCCATCGTGATCCCCGAGTGGGCGAAGGACCGCCCCGTCACAGGAACGGCCCAGCGGATCTGAGCGGGTCGGGTCAGCCCCGCGGTCAGCCCAGCGGTCAGCCGAACACGCCGGCGCGCTCCAGCTCGGCGACGTGGTCGACGACCGCCGGTCCGATCGCGAGCAACCGCTCCGGGTCGTCCGCGACCAGGGCGGGCACCACGAGCGACGCGACCGCGGCGACGACGATGCGCACCGCAGCGCGCACCCGCTCGGCATCGGCCTCGAGCCGGGTGACCACGACGCCAGCGAGGCGTTCCTGGACGGCGGCCCGCCGGGCGATCGCCTCGTCGCCCGCGGCGTGCACCTCGACCAGGAACAGTCGGGCCGCGGCGGGCTCGTCCGCGAGGACCTGCAGGTAGGCGGTGACCAGGGCCTGCACCCGTTCCAGGCGCGTGCCATCGACGGGAACCTGCTCGACCCGGTCGACGAGGATCGCGGCGACCAGGTCGAACGCGGCGAGGAAGCAGTCCAACTTGTCGTCGTAGAGGCGGTAGAAGGTCTCGCGCGACACCCCCGCCCGTCCGATGATGTCGGCCACCGAGGTGCCGACGTAGCCGGCGCCGTGCATGGCCTCGGTCATGCCGAGCGCGATGCGGAGCCGCTGATCGGTCTCGACCTGTTCACGGCTGAGGCGGTGGCGCCCGCGCGGCAGCCGCCGGGCCGTCGTGTCAGCCACGCGGTGCGTCGGGTTGGATCCGCAGCGTCAGGATCGTCGTCGCGAGCATCTCGTAGTGGCCGACCAGCATCACGAGCTCGATGATCTCACGTTCCTGGAGCTGCGCCGAGAGCTCCCGCCAGGTCGCGTCGTCGAGGTCGGCGTCGTGGTGCAGCGCGTCGACGGCCTGCAGCATGACGCGCTCGCGCGCCGACCAGCCCGACGCGGTGGGTCCCTCGACGACCCGGTCGACGTCATCCGCGCCCAGACCCGCGCGGGCGCCGAGGTGGACGTGGTGGTCGAACTCGTAGGCGCACTCGCGCAGGTGCGCGACCCGCAGGATGACCAGCTCGGTCTCGCGGCGCGCCAGGATGCCGCCGGGCATCAGGCGACCGGCGAAGCGCAGCCACCCGCGGAACAGCGTGCGGTGCAGCCCGAGGGTCAGGAAGAGGTTCGGCGGGCGGGTGCCGCCGACGCGCCCGGCGACGGCGCTGATCACCCAGGCGATCCAACCGACGTCGTGCCGGTCGCCGGGTTCGATGCGTGCCTGCGAGCGTCCGGTCGTGCTCATGGCTGCGGCGTGGTCAGCTCGACCGGCTCGTCGCGTGCGATGTCGAGCACGCGGGACAGGCCCCGTCGGGTCGCCGCCTCGACGACCGGCTGGGCGAGCATCCGGATCGGGAGCACCGGCCGGACCCACGCGGGCGCCACCACGATGCGGGAGCGCCGGGCGATGCCGCGCTCGACGGCGTCGATGCCGACCTTCAGCGGCGTGACACCCGTGATCGACGAGCCCTTGAGCAGCGCCTTGGCCGCCTCGGTGTCGAAGCCCCGGCTGGTCATGTCGGTGTCGAGCTCCGAGAAGTAGGCGACGCCGACCCGGGCGCCCGAGGGTCGCAGCTCCTGACGCAGGGTGTTGCCCAACGCCTCGACCGCTGCCTTCGAGGCGCTGTAGGCCCCGAGCAGCGGGACGTGGACCGCGGCGGCCAGCGAGGCGATGGCCAGCGCGTAGCCGTCGGGGTGGGCGACGTGGGGCGCCGCGGCACGCAACGTGTAGTAGCTGCCGAGCACGTTGACCCTGATCGTGCGCTCCATGATCTGCGGGTCGCCGCCGACGAGTGGCAGCTGCGCCGCGATGCCGGCGTTGGCGACGACCACGTCGAGGCCGCCGAGGGCGTCGACCGCCGCGGCCATCGCGTCGTCGACCGCGGCGCGGTCCGAGACGTCGCAGTGCCACCACGGCGCGCCGAGCGGTTCGGCGACCGACGCGAGCAGAACGGGTTCGAGGCCCAGCAGTGCGACACGTGCGCCTCGTTCGTGGAGCCGAGCGGCGAGTGCTGCGCCGATGCCACGTGCGGCACCGGTGATCACCACTCGACGGCCGGACAGGGATGGGGTGCGGAGGATCGCCATGCGGAGAACCTAGCAATCCACGAACACTCATGTTCGTGGATCGATGCAGGCGTCGACGAACCGGCGGTCGTCGACCGCGATCAGCGCAGGCCGAGGCGTTCGGCGAAGGCCGACATCTCGTCGCAGACCTCACCCAGATCGGTGCTCTGCGACGGCGAGACCACCAGCCGGTGGGCGCCCATCTCGACGGCCTGTTCGGCCGTCTCGAGCGTCGTCGTCGCGAGCGCCGCGCCCAGACTCAGCTCGAGCCGGTTCGGGTCGCGTCCTGCCTGCTCCGCGCTGCGGCGCATCAGCGTGACCTTCGCGGCGAGCTCCTCGCCACGCAGTCCGAGCGGTTGGAACCCGTCGCCGCGTCGGCCTGCTCGACGAGCGGCGGCGTCGCTGTGACCGCCGATGTGGATCGGCACGCCGCCCGGCCGGACCGGCTTGGGGTTGCTGAAGGCGTGGTCGAAGCCGAAGAACTCGCCACGGAACGTCGCGCCGTCGGGACCGTCGGGCGCCCACAGCGCACGCATCGCGTCGATGGTCTCGTCGGTCCGGCGGCCCCTGGTCCCGAACTCGGTGCCGCACGCCTCGAGCTCTTCGCGCATCCAGCCCACGCCGACGCAGAGCCGCACCCGGCCACCCGAGAGCTGGTCGATGGTGGCCACCCGCTTGGCGAGCACGACCGGATGGTGTTCGGGCAGCACGAGCACGCCGGTGGCCAGGACGAGCGTGGTGGTCGACGCCGCGAGGAAGGCGAGCAGGTCGAGTGGGTCCGGGATGATGCAGTCGTCGTGCAGCGGGAAGTCCCCGGTCGGCGAGTACGGGTACGGCTCGGCGCGCCGCGAGATCACCACGGCGTGTTCGACGAGCACGATCGACTCGAAGCCGACGGCCTCTGCGTGGCGGGCGAAGCCGGTCATCCACGCGGGGTCGGCGGTGACGTCGGAGCGTACGGGCGGGATGATGGCGAACTGCATGACGCCTCTTTCGGTCAACTCAGGTGCGTCGCGGCACGGCCGGCGACGGGTGGCAGGTCGAGGTACGTGCGCACTCCGGGCTCGGCGGCGCAGACGTAGGGCACGGCGTTCACGCAGTGCAGCGCGGTGGCGACGATGCCGGGGTTGCGCACGAGCCCTGCGGCGATGCTCTCGGGATGCAGCCCGTGGAACACCGTCGTCGTCGACGGATCCCCGGTGACCTCGACCTCGAAGCGCTCGCCCTCGGGGCCGAAGGTCCAGCCCGGGTCCAGGTCCTCGTCGCCCATGAACCAGTTGACCGCGGCGGTCACCACGGGCACGCCGTCGACCGTCGCCTCCCAACGGAAACGCTGGGCGGCGACGGTGCCCTCGGCGATCGGACCGATCGGCGAGTCGATCGGGGCGGTGGCGACAGCCAGCTCGTGGGTGCTGCGCAGCTCGTCGTCGATGGCGAAGCCGAGCTCCTCGGCCACCATGCGCACCGACTGGCCGAAGCCGCCGCCGAGCACGGCCGGCATGATCGACCGCGTCGCCTCCTCGGGCGTGGTGCCGAACAGCATCCAGTCGCGGATGACGTCGGGGGCGCCGTAGGTGCGGATGTCGGAGAACTCCTCGGCGCGCACGTGGGTGATCGACCCCGACAGCGCGGAGAGCACGAGCGGGAAGCGTTCGGTGATGCCGCCCGGGTGGATGCCGGTGCCGTGCAGCACGCTGCCGGCCCGGCGGCAGAGCTCATCGAGCTCGGCGAGCTCGTCGCCCCGGGGATGGATCCAACCCAGGGGCGTCACGACGCTGGTGCCGGTCGCCAGGATGCGGCGCACCTGCGCGGCGTCGGGCACCAGCGGGCTGTAGACGACGCAGTCGGCGCCGAGGGCCAACAGCTCGGCCTCGTCGTTGGTGGCGACCACGCCGAGCGGCGTGACGTCGGCCGGGTCGTGACCGAGCAGCTCGCCCACGTCGCGGCCCGCCTTGTCGTCGCTGTGCACCCAGCACCCGACCAGCTCCAGGTCGGGATGTGCGATCACTCCCTCGATCGCTGCTCGACCCACTCCCCCTGTCGCCCACTGCACCACTCGGTACGTCATCGGCTGCCCCCTCGGCGTCACGTCCACCGATAGCCTGCCAGCGAACTCGACCGTCGAGCACCAGGGGGACGTCGACATGGCCGAAGCACTTCATACCGGGCCGGTGCAGTCACACGCAGTGCACAGGGGCGCCGACGAGCTGCCGTTCGTCGAGATCGGCGGCGGCAACAAGCTGAAGGTGATCCTCATCGACGTGGCCGAGGGCCTCTGGATCGTCGAGAACATCTTCCAGCGGAACTACGCGATCCAGACCCACCGCCACACCGGACCCGTGTACGCCTACACGACCCGTGGCGCGTGGAAGTACCGCGAGTACGACTACGTGAACACCGCGGGTTCGTTCCTGTTCGAGCCCGCCGGTTCGGTGCACACCCTCGAGTGCGTCGAGGACGACACCCACGTGTGGTTCCAGATGTACGGCGTGAACCTGAACCTCGACGCGGAGGGCAACATCGAGTCGGTGTTCGACGGGCCCGGGACCCTCGAGGCGTACTACGCGCTCGCCGAGGCCGAGGGGTTCGACCGCCCGGACGTCATGGTCAGCTGATCGGCGGGCCGGCCGTCAGGTCTCGAAGAGGCCGGCGCCGGTCCACGTGCGCTCCAGACCGGCGAGGCGTGACGTCGCCTCGCCGCGCCGACGAGCGGTGAGCTCGTCGATCAGCAGCGACACCAGCACGGTGAGCCCGACGAGCGAGTCGAACGCGCCGGCCGGCGAGGTCGCGAACCCCAGCACATGACCACCGAGGTGCTCGAGCGCGGTCGAGGGTGGTCCGGTCAGCACGACCGGCAGCGCGCCGCGCTCGACCGCGTGACGTTGGATGCGGACCAGCGCGTGCTCGTGGCGGGGCACGTCCATGCTCCACAGCACGTCGCCGCGGCGCAGACCGGCGAGCGACGACATGAGCCGGAACTCCGAGCCGTCGAGCAGCTCGGCGGACGAGCCGAGGATGCGCAGCTGGTCGACGCAGCGGATCGCGACGCCGACGGTCTGGCTGCTGGGCAGCACCCACACCTTGCGGGTCGTGTCGAGCGCGGCGACCACCGCGGCGAGCGTGTCGCCGTCGACGGCGTCGAGCGTGGCGTCGATGTTGGCGTGCTCGACGTTGCGCACACGTTCGACCTGATCGCCCTCGACCGCGACACGGGCGCGCACCACATCGGTCGCCAGACGCATCGACAGCTCACGACGGGCCACGTCGCGCAGCTCGGCGAAGCCGTCGAAGCCGAGCAGGTGCGCCAGTCGCACGACGCTCGGCGCGCTGGTGCCGCCCTGCTCGGCGACCGAGGCCACCGTGCCGAACGCGACCGCTTCGGGATCGGTGAGCAGCAGGTCCGCCACCTGCGCGAGCGCCGGGGTCAGCCGAGCGGACGCCAGGCGGGCCGAGATCGAGCGTTCCTCGGGTGCGGATCGCTTCTCCGGGGAACGGGCCATCTCCGTACTCTATGGTTCACGGGATGGAACGTTCAGTACAGCCGCTGGAGCGTCGGGTCCGCAGCGTCGAGCTGTTCCCCGCCCGGGTCCCGCTCTCGCCGCTCGCCCGCGGCGCCATGGCCGAGAGCGACAACGGTCTCGGCATGGCGATCCCGACCGAGGAGCCGTGGCTCGAAGCCGACTTCCTCTTCTGTCGCCTGACCGACGGCGACGGCAACGAGGGCTGGGGCGAGAGCTACGTGTGGCTGCCCGAGAGCGGCGTGTCGAACCTGGACATGGCCTCGGCGATCGAGCTCCACCTGGGCAAGTACGTGCTCGGCTCCGATCCTGCGTCGGCCCAGGCGCTCGCCGCCCGCTTCGACCGCAACGTGGCCCGCAACGAGATGGCCAAGGGCCTGATCGACATCGCGTGCCACGACCTCGCCGCTCGTCAGATCGGCCGCCCCGTGCACGACCTGCTCGGCGGGACCGCCGTCGACCGGATCCCGTTGTGCGGGCTCGTGCCGCTCGCCGACCCCGAGGACGTGGCGGCGATCGCGGACGGTTACCGGCGCGCCGGGTACGGCACCGTCCGCATCAAGCTCGGCACCGGTGCCGAGGCGGACCGGGACCGGATCGCCGCGGTGCGCGAGCGGTGCGGTCACGAGCTGCGCATCCGGGTCGACTACAACCAGGCCTACGACGTGCCCGCCGCGGTCCGGGCGATCGGCATGATCGAGCCCTTCGGCATCGACGGCGCCGAGCAGCCCCTCCCCATGGGCGACCTGATCGGCATGACGCAGGTCGCCCGACGCACCGGCGTGCCGATCTTCCTGCACGAGGGCTTCTTCTCGATGGGCGACCTGGTCGCGCTGATCGACGCCGGCGGGTGCGGCGTCGTGGGCATCAACACCGAACGTCCCGGCGGGATCACGGGTGCGGTGCGGGCCATCGACTACGCCGCTGCCCGCGGCATGGGCACGATCATCCACAACCAGCCGCTCGGGCTCGGCACCGCCGCCCACGTGCACGTGGCCGCCGCCCGTGCCGACCGGCTGGGCCACGCCGTCGAGCTGGCCGGCGACGTCATGTTCGAGGAGCACCTGGTGAAGGAACGGTGCATCGTCGCCGAGGGCCACATCCACGTGCCCACCGGCGCCGGGCTCGGCGTCGAGATGGACCGCGATGCGCTCGACGACCACCTGGTCGCCGCACCGGTGCTCCTGTCGGCATGACCACCGGCTCCACCGCCGACACGACCGCCGATGCGGCGCCGCGCCGCTACCGCGGGGCCAACGTGCTGCTGCCCGAGCGGGCACCCGCGGGCACGACGTCGGTCGCCACGATCGGCGAGCGCATCGTCGCGGTCGGCACCGATGACGACTGCGTCGCCGCACTGCCCGCCGAGCACGAGGTGGTCGAGCTCGACGGCGCGACGCTCAGCCCCGGTTTCGCGGACGCACACGTGCACCCGTTGGTCATGTGTGTCTTCGAGCGCCAGCTCGTGCTCGACGAGGTCCGCTCCATCGCGG